>NZ_NEII01000007.1:0-376273 GCF_002112685.1 Pseudomonas sp. R15(2017) | reverse complement strand
GACCACCGCAGCGCCATCGACCTCCAGCCGATGCGCCAGCGAGTGACTCCAGCCAAACCCCAGCCCGACATCGATCTCGACCGCACTGGTGCGATACAAGCGGCTGAACTCAAACGGCAGCAGCCCGTCGAGCACACCATCGGTCAGCGTCAGCAGCTCTTCGCCGGTGACCATCGACACCGGACACCCGTTGGTGCAGGTTCGGGATGCACAATCGGCGCTGTCACCGTTGGGATTTTTCGCCTGATCCGAAGCCTCATCGCGAGGCTCATGCCGTTCCATTCGCGTCATGCCGTGGGACTTGTCACGGGCAATGGCCGCCGGATTGGGTACCGTCAGCACCAGCGCATCCACCGTGCGAACTTCAAGCGGAATAGCCGGTGTCGGCCGCAACGGTGCCGGACCTGCATTGACCATCAACGGTTTCAAAGCGCTCGCATGTCGGGTCAGGTCAGGCGCCGAGGTCAGCTCCGCCAGCCGCAACGCCGAAGCCGCCAGCCATTCCCGCGCACGCGGCGACTTGATCTTGCCCAATACCTGGGTGCTTAACCGCAGCGGCACGCCCATGCCACCCGACACACACATCAGCAGAAAACTGACCAGCAGCTCAGCGCGAACCTCGGCCACCACCTCGGCCAGATACTGCGGCGGCAGCATCTTCAGCCAACTGGTAAAGGCCGCCAGATAAATGAACAGCAACGGCTCATCGCTGAGCATCAGCAGACCATTGGCGATGGCCTCGGAGGACGCCTCAAGCAAGGCATCCAGTTCAGCGCTGGACAGATACTGCAGAAGCTTTTCGCTGTTGGCCTGCAAATCGGCGAGCAACGCGAACAGTTGCTTCACGTCATCCCAGACACCATTCAGGGCAGTTTCAAAACCGTGCCAGTCAGCCCGTTGCAACTGCCCGTAACGCTCGGTGAAACCGGCGCTGGAAAACTCCGTCCACTGCGGTTGAAACCCTTTCCATTCCTCACGCAGCCAGCCTTCCAGACCATCAAGAAGACCCTGATACGAGGCGTACAACGTCTGGACATGCGCGGTGGAAACATCGGGAAAGAAGGTGATGCGATAACGCTGGCCCCGGTCGCAATCGTCGACCTTGAGAATGCCGCTGGGGCCGATGGTGTAATGCAGCGGTTCGCCGAAACCCAAAACACCGTCGACATCGGAAATGACCGGTTCAAGAATCACCGGCGTATCACCGATCGGCACAAACCGCGCGGCTTCGAACATGTGCACCAGTGTCAGGGAGCCGCTGGCGGAACACATGGCGACAGAGGAACTGATGGGCTTGCGGCTGGCAACCGGTGCACTGAGCCGGACATCGTTGCCGACCTGGAACACCTGTTCGACATCCAACGCGGTGCCCGTCCAGAACTGCTCGGCCCAGGCGTCATAGTTGTTGAGGCAGAGGCGAAACTCCTGAAACAGTTTTTCGACGTCGGGCTGATCAGGGGGCAGCGCAGCGACCACCAGCAAACCAATGCTGTTGTTCAGTTTCAGGAGTTGGTCAGGTGGAAGCATTCGCAGTCACTCGCGCGCATCAGGGGAATGGCGCGAAACTTTGCGGGGGATCAAACAGGAAAGAAGTCAGCCGAGTAGGCGATGTCTGTAGGGCGATTCTCTAAATGTGGAGGAGGGCGTTCGGCGGACAACCGACATTGCCCGTTGCTCAACCTTGGCCGCGCTCGTTATGCTGCTGAACCCTTTAATCAGATCCGAGCAGCGGCGCTATCCACGTCGCGCGGGATGTCTTTGATAACGGATCCGATGATGAATGCACCGCTGAAGGCGTTTGGCCCGATCAAGGCCGTGATTTTCGACATGGACGGTTTGCTGCTGGACACCGAGGGCATCTACACCGAGGTTACCTCGCTGATTGCCGAGCGTTACGGGCGCACGTTCGACTGGAGCATCAAGCAGAACATCATCGGCCGTGGCGCCGGCGATCTGGCCCGTTATGTGGTCGAGGCGCTGGACCTGCCGATCACCGCCGAAGAATTTCTGGTGATCCGCGAGCCGCTGATGCGCGAGCGTTTTCCCACCGCGCAAGCGATGCCGGGCGCCGAGGAACTGATCCGCCACCTCAAGGCGCACAAGATTCCGATTGCCGTCGGCACCAGTTCGTCCCGTCAGTCGTTCGGGCAGAAAACCACCTTGCACGGCGACTGGTTTGCACTGTTCGACTTCATCGTCACCGCTGACGACCCGGAGGTCGGTGCGGCCAAACCGGCGCCGGACATCTTCCTCACCGCTGCTCGCCGACTCGGTGTTGCGCCGGAAGATTGCCTGGTGTTCGAAGATTCGCCGTTCGGTGTGACAGCCGCGAAAGCAGCCGGCATGACTGCCATCGCCATCCCCGATGCCGCCATGGCCGATGAAAAATACGCACACGCCGACGGGATTCTTCGTACGTTGAAAGCGTTCACGCCGAGTGCTTGCGGGTTGCCGGCGCTCGACTGGGCTTGATCAAATCGCGAACAAAAAAAACGCCGCCCCTCTGTCAAAGGAGGGGCGGCGTTTTTCGTTATCGACTATCCGATCAATCAGGCGCCGAAACCACCGTCGATGGTCAGGCTGGCCCCGGTGATATAACCGGCCTCCGGGCTTGCGAGGTAGGCGACGAAGCTGGCGATTTCCTCGGCCGTGCCATAACGGCCGACGGCCATCAGCGGAATCAGGCTGTCGGCGAACTCGCCGTGGGCCGGGTTCATGTCGGTATCGACCGGGCCGGGTTGCACGTTGTTGATGGTGATGCCGCGTGGGCCGAGGTCTCGGGCCAGGCCTTTGGTCAGGCCGACCAGTGCGGATTTGCTCATCGCATACACGCCACCACCGGCGAAGGGCATGCGGTCGGCGTTGGTGCTGCCGATGTTGATGATGCGCGAGCCTTCACCCATGTGTCTGGCGGCTTCCTGGCTGGCGATGAACACGCTGCGCACGTTGATTGCCAGGGTCTGGTCGAAGTCTTCCAGTTTGAAGTCTTCCAGCGGCGCGACGGCCAGCACGCCGGCGTTGTTGACCAGGATGTCGAGGCGGCCAAAGGCTTCGACAGTGGCGTTCACTGCGTTGCGGATGGCACCGGCGTCGGCGCTGTCAGCCTTGATCGCCAGAGCTTTGCCGCCGGTAGCGGTGATGCTGTTTTGCAGTTCTTCAGCCTTGGCGGCCGAGCTGACGTAGGTAAAGGCAACCGCGGCGCCTTCAGCGGCCAGGCGTTTGACGATGGCGGCACCGATGCCGCGAGAGCCGCCTTGAATCAGAGCGACTTTACCGCTGAGGTGTTGAGTGGTCATGTTCGATCTCCAGAAGTTTCAAGGCAGGCTGCCTTGGTGTGGTGTCGAGTATCTGCCCCTCGCTACCGGGCGAGTAGACCGTGGTTGCTATAGTCTGTGTAAACCAAAAGTTTAGAGTGGCGGTCATGGAAACCTTCAGCAGTATCGAATGCTTCGTGCGCAGCGCCGAAGTCGGCAGCTTTGCCGAGGCCGCGCGACGCCTGAGCCTGACGCCGGCCGCCGTGGGCAAAAGCGTGGCGAAACTGGAAGCGCGCCTCGGCGTGAGGCTGTTCCAGCGTAGCACCCGACGATTGACCCTGACGGAAGCGGGGCAATTGTTTCTGAGTGAGGTCAGCGGCAGCCTGACCACCATCCAGAACGCGGTGAACAATCTGGCCAGTGCCGGCGGTCAACCGGCGGGTACGCTGAAAGTCAGCATGGGCACGGTGTTCGGCCGCTTGTACATCGTGCCGTTGCTGGGGGAGTTCCTGAAAAGATTTCCGGCGATCAACCCGGACTGGCATTTCGATAACCGCCAGGTCGATCTGATCGGCCAGGGTTTCGATGCGGCGATTGGCGGTGGCTTCGAACTGCCCCAAGGCGTCGTGGCGCGCAGGCTCACACCGGCGCATCGGGTGTTGGTGGCTTCCAAGGATTATCTGGATCGATACGCGCCGATCAGCGAGCCGGACGAGCTCAAGCTGCACGACGGCATCCTGATCCGCTCACCGCAGACCGGGCGTGTGCGCTCCTGGCAGTTGACGCATCGCACCCGGCAACACAGCCCGCTGACCCTCAAGGCACGAATGACCATGAGTGATTCCGAAGCCGCCTGCGCCACGGCGGCGCAGGGGTTGGGGATTGCGCTGGTGAGCATGCCGTTCGCCGTCGGCTATCTTGAGGCGGGGACGTTGCAGCGGGTCCTGCCGGACTGGTACGTCGACGACGGCAACATCTCGATTTATTACGCCGAACACAAACTGCTGCCGGGCAAGACCCGGGCGTTCGTCGATTTCGTCATCGAACAGTTTTCAATCCTGGACCTCGCCGAGCGCTTTAACGCGCAAAACGTGCTGGCCAGCCGATGATGGTTTTTGGCCGTGGCGTCGCGTACGTGCGCACCTTGGAGGTCGACAGGCCCAGTCTCACCAGCGATTCGGCGATGGTCACGGCCGCTGTGACGCCATCCACCACCGGCACCCCGGTGCGCTGACGGATCTTCTCATCAAGCCCGGCCATGCCGCCGCAACCGAGGCAGATCACTTCGGCTTTATCCTGAGTCACCGCCAGTTCCGCCTGATGCACGATCGCTTCCAGCGCCCGTTGCGGTTCGTGCTCCAGCTCCAGAACCGCAAGACCACTGGCCCGCACCGAGGCGCAGCGATCCCACAAGCCGGAGAGTTTCAGCCGATCCTCGATCAACGGCACGGTGCGATCCAACGTGGTAACCACCGAATAGGCGTGGCCGAGAAACATCGCGGTGCTGGCGGCCGCGTCGGTGATGTCCACCACCGGCACGTTAAGCAATTCCTGCAAACCTTCGCGACCGTGTTCGCCGTAGCCGGCCTGAATCACCGCGTCGAACGGCTGGTCGTAGGACATCACCCGGTCCATCACGGCGATGGCAGCCAGGTAACTTTCGAAATTGCCCTCGACTGAATCGGCGCCGAAATGCGGCGTCAGCCCGACGATTTCCGTGCCGGGGGAGGCGACAGACTGCGCCGAACGGGCGATGGCCTGGGTGATGGATTCGGTGGTGTTGACGTTGACCACGAGAATGCGCATGGGAAGTCCTTATTACGGTTGGTTCTGCGGCCCCGCGAAGGGCCGCCAAAAGATTCAGTGGCTGAGGTTGTCGACGGCGATGGCTTCACCGTCGACGTCGGCGTAGTGCGGCTGGCGTTTGGCGATGATCAGGTAGAGCATTCCGGCAATGCCGGCACCGATCAGCCAGGAGAAGGGCGAAACGCTGTGGAAGCCCGGCACCAGTGCCAGAACGATGGCGATCAAAGCGGCCGGAATGAACGCCGCCACCGCCCGCAGGTTGACCCCGCGACTGTAGTAATACGCACCGTCAGGGTGTTCGCTGTACAACTGCGGCACGTGGATCCGGCCTTTGCGGATCAGCCAGTAGTCGACCATGATCACGCCGTACAACGGGCCGAGCAGGGCGCCGAGGCCGGACAGGAAGTACACGATCACCAGCGGGCTGTTGTAGAGATTCCACGGCAGGATCAGCACGGCGATGGTCGCGCTGATCAGCCCGGCGCGGCGGAAGGTCAGGTATTTCGGCGCCAGATTGCTGAGCACGAAGGCCGGGGCGACGAAGTTGGCCATGATGTTCACCGCCACGGTGACGATCAGGAACGCCAGGCAGCCGAGCACCAGAAAGAACGTGTTGGGGATCGAGGCGATGATCTCGGTCGGGCTTTCGATGATCCGGCCGTTGATCTGAAATTGCGCACCGCACAGCAGGACAGTGATCCCGGCGAACACCAGAATATTGACTGGCAGACCCCAGAAGTTTCCGACCTTGATTGTCTTGCGGCACGGCGAAGAGCGGGCGAAGTCGCAGAAGTTGAGGATCAGCGTCCCGTAGATCGCCAGCCACAAGGCGCCGCCGGCAAAGATGTTGCGCCACATCTCGCCGCCGGTCAGCGGTTCGCGGATTGACCAGGCGATGGTCGCGTTGGCTTGGGTGTACATCCACGCGGCGAGGCAGGCGACGGTCAGCAGAATCACCGGCCCGGCGAAGGCTTCGTAGCGGCGGACCATTTCCATGCCGTAGGCCAGAATCGCCAGTTGCACGAACCAGATCGCCACGAAACACACCCAGCCCAGGCTCGACAGGCCGAGGATCGAGTTGTGGTCGTAGTCGGCGAAACCGGGATGGATCGCCGTGAGCAACACGCGAAACACCACCGATGCCAGGTACGTCTGAATGCCGAACCAGGCGATGGCGATCACCGCCCGGATCAATGCAGGAATCTGCGCCCCGTGAATGCCGAAACTGATCCGGCTGATCACCGGAAACGGCACGCCGGTTTTCTGCCCCATGTAACCGGACAGGTTCATGAAGAAGTACACCAGCGCCGCGCCGATCCCCAGCGACAGCAGGATCTGCCAGCCGCCCAGGCCCAGGGCGTACAGACCGATGGCAAACGAGTAGTTGGCGATGTTGTGCACATCGTTGGTCCACAGGGCAAAGATGCTGTATTTGCCCCAGCGCCGCCCTTCGACCTTGGTCGGCGCGAGGTCACTGTTGTGCAGACGCGGGCTCAGTTGCAGCGGTTCGGCGATGCCGTCACCGGGCACGCTGTGGTCGAGGGGGGAAGAGGCGGGCAGATTCAGCGCGATGTTGTTATTGGAGAGACTCGTACGCATTCCGGCAGGCTCCTGATGTTCGGGCCGCGATGACTGTGCATGAGCGTTCGGGCTCGGCAGATCTTCGTCGCGGCGGTGAAAACATCACTGGTTACGGGGCATCTGCAGCCTGTACGGGATAGGGCGCTTCAGGCTTGCGGATCGAAAGTGTGGGTTCATGTTTTGCGGTTTTGTATACAAAACATGTATGCACTAAAGCCAGATCTGTGCCAGTCGGCGATCTATGAAAACCATCGCTGATTTCGAAAAGTTATTGAGGCGAGCCAAGTCGTTGAAATACGGGCGATATAAATTGACCGTTCGAACAGGTATTTATTTTTCGGGAGGGATTTCGGCGGGCGCGAGGAGGGAGTGTTTTTGGAGCTTGATGTAACTTTTCGGGGCGCAGAAACGAAAAGTGCACACATAAATGGCACCGATGGTGACATTCGTGTGTACACATTTTTCAAAACGGGTGGTGAACACTGTGGGAGCTGACTTGCTCCCACAGGGCAACAGAGATGCTTATGCCTTGCTGATGATGTTCCCGGCATGCAACCCGCATTCTTTTTGGGTCGCTTCTTCCCACCACCAGCGACCTTCACGTTCGTGCTGGTTCGGCAGGACAGGACGAGTGCACGGTTCGCAGCCGATGCTGATAAAGCCGCGCTCGTGCAGGCTGTTGTACGGCAGCTCCAGCATGCGGATGTAGCCCCAGATTTCCTCGCTGGTCATCTGCGCCAGCGGGTTGAACTTGTACAGGGTGCGCTCCGGGGTGGAGAACGCTGTATCGATTTCCATCACCGCCACGGCGCTGCGGGTGCCAGGGCTCTGGTCGCGACGCTGGCCGGTGGCCCAGGCTTTGACGCCGGACAGTTTGCGGCGCAGCGGCTCGATCTTGCGGATCCCGCAGCATTCGCCGTGACCGTCCTTGTAGAAACTGAACAGGCCTTTTTCCTTCACGAACGGTTCAAGTTTCGTGTAGTCCGGCGAGACCAGTTCGATATCGATCTTGTAGTGCTCGCGCACCTGATCGATGAAACGGTAGGTTTCCGGATGCAGGCGGCCGGTGTCGAGACTGAACACCTTGACGTTCTTGTTCAGCTTCCAGGCCATGTCCACCAGCACCACATCCTCGGCGCCGCTGAAAGATATCCACAGGTCATCGCCGAACTCGGCGAACGCGAGTTTGAGGATGTCCTGCGCGGATTTGTTGGCATAGGTCGTGGCGAGTTCCACGACGTCGAACGTTGGGCTCATCAGGGCGGCTTCCTACAGGTCGGTGGCGCTGGGCGCTCTATATGGCGCGATGGTAACAAAAAGCAACGCGCGCCGGGGCAGCCTCTGCGTTGCGCGCTCCAGGTCGAGCCGCTAGAGTTCGGGCTCGCTCGGCTCAATAAACATTACAAATGGAGTGTCCTGTGGAAATTGCCTGTCTTGATCTTGAAGGGGTGCTGGTACCGGAAATCTGGATCGCCTTCGCCGAAAAAACCGGAATCGAATCGCTCAAGGCCACCACCCGGGACATTCCCGACTACGACGTGCTGATGAAACAGCGCCTGCGCATCCTCGATGAGCATGGCCTGAAGCTTTCGGACATTCAGGAAGTGATCGCCACGCTCAAGCCGCTGGACGGCGCGGTGGAGTTCGTCAACTGGCTGCGCGAGCGTTTCCAGGTGGTGATTCTGTCGGACACCTTCTACGAGTTTTCCCAGCCGCTGATGCGTCAGCTGGGCTTTCCGACCTTGCTCTGCCACCGACTGATTACCGATGACAGCGGGCGGGTGACGAGCTACCAGTTGCGTCAGAAAGATCCGAAGCGGCAGTCGGTTCTGGCCTTCAAGAGTTTGTATTACCGGGTGATTGCGGCGGGGGATTCCTACAACGACACCAGCATGCTGGGCGAGGCGGATGCGGGGATTCTGTTCCATGCGCCGGATAACGTGATTCGCGAGTTTCCGCAGTTTCCGGCGGTGCATACGTTTGCCGAGTTGAAGCAGGAATTCCTCAAAGCCTCGGACCGCGACTTATCCCTTTAGCCACCTGATGATCGTTCCCATGCTCTGCGTGGGAATGCCTCAATGGACGCTCTGCGTCCGCTTTGGGACGCAGAGCGTCCCGGGCTGCATTCCCACGCAGAGCGTGGGAACGATCAACAAACGTCAGAGGTTCTGCAGGGTTTCGAGCAGGACTCTGACCTTGGTGATCGATTCCTGATACTCCGCTTCCCAGTCAGAATCGGCGACGATCCCGCCACCGCCCCAGCAACACACCTGCCCATCCTTCACCAACAGACTGCGGATCGCGATGGAGCTGTCCATCTCGCCGCGCACATCCAGATACAGCAACGAACCGCAATACAAACCGCGTCGGGTCGGTTCAAGTTCGTCGATGATTTGCATCGCGCGGATCTTCGGCGCGCCAGTGATCGAGCCGCCGGGGAAGCTGCCGGCAATCAGGTCCAGGGCGTCGCGATCCTGCGCCAGCTCACCGGTCACGCTGCTGACCAGGTGATGCACGTTCGGATAGCTTTCCAGGCTGAACAGCTCTGGCACTCGCACCGAGCCGATACGGCAGGTGCGGCCCAGATCATTGCGCAGCAGGTCGACGATCATCAGGTTTTCCGCGCGGTCCTTGGGGCTGGCCAGCAATTCGGCGGCGTTCGCTGCGTCTTCGGCCGGGGTCGCGCCACGGGGGCGGGTGCCCTTGATCGGGCGGGTTTCCACCTGGCGCTGGCTGACTTTGACGAAACGCTCGGGCGACAGGCTCAGCACGGCGTTGCCGTCGGGCAGGCTCTGGAACCCGGAAAACGGCGTCGGGCAGGCCTCACGCAGTTTGCAGTAGGCCAGCCATGGATCGCCCTGGCACGGCGCGCGGAAACGCTGGGCGAAATTGACCTGATAGCAGTCGCCGGCCTGAATGTAATGCTGGATGCGTTCGAACGCTTGACGGTACTCGTCGGCTGAGAGATCAGCCGCCATCGGGCTGTTCAGCTTGAACGGGGTCAGTTCCGTGCCCACTGATTGGCTGAATACATCGATCAGCCGCTGTTTCTCGCTGGCGCTGACCGACGGGTGGAACACCAGCTGGCTGGTGGCCGATTGGTGATCGCTGATCAAGGCCCAGTCGTACAGTCCAAAACGCGCATCGGGCAATTGCAGGTCATCCAGGGCCTGACTCGGCAGGTTTTCCAGATGCCGGCCGAAGTCGTAACTCAGGTAACCGATCAGGCCACCAGCGAAGGGCAATTCGTAGTCGTCGGGCAGTTGCGCGTCGCCCAAGCGGGTCAGATTGGTCCGTAGGCGTTGCAGGAAATCTTCCCCGCGTTCGTCCGGCAACACCGCCAGTTGTTCCAGCGGCCAGGCGCTGAGCAAGTCATAACGGCCACGGTCGGCACTCGGCCGGCCACTGTCGAGCAGCACGGCGCCGGGCGCATGGCGGACGGCCGCGAAATAGTCGGCGGGGTTGGCGCGGTAGGGCAGCGGGTGTACGGAACAGGTCAACATGGGCGGGGCAGATCGGCCATCGAGGCGGGGTGGGGATTGTAGTCCCCTCCGGGAATTGCTCCTAGAGGGGATGTCGGGGATTGGCAGATTGGCGGCAGAGCCACGCGACTTGATCGTTCCCATGCTCCGCGTGGGAATGCATCCCGTGACGCTCAGCGTCACAGTGGACGCAGAGCGTCCATGGCGGCGTTACCACGCGGAGCGTGGGAACGATCATGAAAGAGAAGTCAGCCCTCGACCGCCGGAATATGCCCAAATAACTCCTGAGCAAACGCCACGCGCTCTTCAACCGTTTCAGTCACACCACGTGCCTTGAGCTCTTCCAGATGCGCTTCCACCGCATGGGTGCGCAACGTCAGTCCGCAATCGTTGGCAATCTGGATATTCAGCCCCGGCCGTGCATTCAGCTCCAGAATCAGCGGGCCTTTCTCCTGGTCCAGCACCATGTCCACGCCGATGTAACCCAGGCCGCACAGCTCATAGCAACCGGCGGCGAGCTTCATGAATCCGTCCCAGTAGGGCAATTGCACACCGTCCACCGCGTTGGTGGTGTCCGGGTGTTTGGCGATGATGTTGTTCAGCCAGGTGCCGCGCAGGGTCAGGCCGGTGGCCAGGTCGACCCCGACGCCGATGGCGCCCTGGTGCAGGTTGGCCTTGCCGCCGGACTGACGGGTCGGCAGCCGCAGCATCGCCATCACCGGGTAACCCATCAGCACGATGATGCGGATGTCCGGCACGCCTTCGTAGCTGATGCTCTTGAAGATCTGGTCCGGGGTCACCCGATACTCGATCAGCGCCCGGTCGCGGTGGCCGCCCAGCGAATACAGGCCGGTGAGGATGCTGGAAATATGATGCTCCAGCTCTTCGTGGCTGAGGATCTTGCCCGATACCGTGCGATAACGGCCTTCGAAACGGTCGGCGATGACGATGATGCCGTCACCGCCGGCACCCTGGGCCGGCTTGATCACGAAGTCGCTGCGCCCGCCGATGATCTCGCCGAGCTTGTCGATTTCTTTCTCCGTGGAAATCACGCCATACAGTTCCGGCACGTGAATGCCGGCCTTGATCGCGCGCTCCTTGGTGATGATCTTGTCATCGACGATCGGGTACAGGCTGCGCTTGTTGTACTTGAGCACGTAGTCGGCGTTACGCCGATTGATGCCCATGATGCCCCGGGCTTCCAGGGCCTTCCAGGTCTTCCAGAAACCGAACATCAGGCGTCAGCCTTCTTCAGGAAAGCCTTGAAACGCACCAGTTCAGTCAGGCGGTAGCCGCGATAGCGACCCATGGCCAGCATGAAGCCCACCAGAATCAGCAGGATCGCCGGGAAGGTGAACACGAAGTACACCAGCTCCGGAACGGTCATGATCAGGTGCGCCAGGGACGCCGCGAACAGCGTGCCGATCGCCACTTTCATGGCATGGCTTGCACCGCGTTCTTCCCAGGTGATCGACAGGCGTTCGATGGTCATGGTCAGAATCACCATCGGGAACAGCGCCACCGACAGGCCGCGCTCCAGACCGAGCTTGTGACTGAACAGACTGATCGCCGCAATCAGCACCACCACGAAGGTCAGCACCACCGACAGACGCGGCAGCATTTGCAGCTTCAGGTGTTCCAGATACGAGCGCAGCGATAAGCCGAGCGCGGTGATCACGGTAAACAGCAGGATGCCGAAGCCCAGTTGCGTTTCGCGGAAGGCCAGAGCGATCAGCACCGGTGTGAACGTGCCGAGGGTCTGCAGGCCGATCAGGTTGCGCAGGATCAGGATCACCAGCACGCCGATCGGGATCATCACCATGATCATGAAGGTCTGCTGGGTTTGCAGCGGCAGGCCGTACAGCGAGTATTCGAGGAAGTTGGCGTCGGTATTCTCGTCGGTCAGCTTGGCCAGACGAATTGCGTTCATCTCGCTGTTGTTCAGGCTGAAGGTCACGTTGGCTTTCTTGCCGCCGTCGACGGTGATCAGGTTTTCATCACCGCTCCACCACAGCAGGCGATCGGTCGGCAGGCCTTGCTCGCCGGTTTCCGGGTTGAAATACAGCCAGTCGGTGCCATTGAAGCTGCGCAGCCACAGTTCCGGGGTTTGCGGCTGATCGGCGACGAGACGGATGGTGTGGACTTTTTCCACCGGTACGTGGGCGATGGACAGCAGCAGTTCGACGATTTTGGCTTTGTGCGGCGTCGACGGATCGCCGGCCAGCAGCAGTTTCACGTTGTCGTCGTTGACGTTGTTGACGCGTTTGATTGCCTCGCCAATGAAGGTCTCGACGTCGGCCGAGTGCTGGCGGATCGGCGCGAGCAGGGCTTCGGCGGCGATCTTTTCCGGGCCTTCGATGGCCATGCTGTCGCGGAAGGTCGGGCCTTTGACCTTGGTTTTTTCAGCGGTGTAGCGCTTGGTCAGCACCAGACGGTAATAAAGGGTCTGGTTACCCTTGGCCCGGCGTGCCGACCAGGTGACCTTGCGGTTGCCGTCGACACGGTTGACCGC
Source organism: Pseudomonas sp. R15(2017) (assembly GCF_002112685.1). NCBI lineage: Bacteria > Pseudomonadati > Pseudomonadota > Gammaproteobacteria > Pseudomonadales > Pseudomonadaceae > Pseudomonas > Pseudomonas sp. R15(2017). Next base: position 363,638 of record NZ_NEII01000007.1, on the reverse strand, counting down.
CACGCCATAGTTGTTGGAGATGAAGCTTTCATTGAGGCTGACGTAATCGCGGCTCAGGGGCGGCACGAACATCTGGATCTTCACCGGATCCTTGGTGCTGGCGACGAACTCGACCTTGGCGTCGATGTTCCACAGGTCGTCGGTGGCGTCTTCGGTCACCGGGATGCCGAGCACGAAAATCTGATAGGCCGTAACCGAAACGCCCAGCAACACCAGGATGGTGATCAGGACTTTCAGGTGGAAGGTTAGAGAACGCATGGAAATTACTCGGCGGTATGAGCGGCGATGGCGCAGGCGGGTTTGCCGGCAGCGTATTTAAGACTGGGATCGACCAGCGCATCGAAGCGTTTCAGCGCCTCGGAGCCGATCAAAAGCGGGTATTGGAACGCACTACGGTCGGTCAGGTTCACTTCGATGCTGCGCATTGCCGAACCCATGCAGATGTCCAGCTCGATCACCGGGCGGGCGGTGTACTTCTTGCCTTCTTCCGGGTCGTAGTCGCCGGCGCGGCGCTTGATCTTGCTGACCCGGGCCAGCGGCCGTTCGATCGGGTGCGAATGCGCGGCGTCGATGGCCAGGTAGAAACGTACCCAGGACTCGCCGTTGCGTTTGAAGCGTTTGATGTCGCGGGCGCTCAGGGAGGCGGTTTTCGCCCCGGTGTCGAGTTTCGCCGCCACTTCCAGGTTGATCCCGTCGAGCGCAGCGTATTCGTTGAGGCCGTACACGGTCTTTTCCCCCGCCGCGGCGAGGCCGGGCAGGCAAAACAGTGCAAAGAATGTGGGGAAGGGCTTGAGTCTCATAAATCCTGGCGAGCAGCGTTCCGTTCTCGGTTCAGGGCCATGGCATCAGGAAATCCTGTCTGCCCATGCGCCTTCGTGTGCCTATCAGCTTTTTATGACAAGCCGTGCAAATGACTCGCAAATGCGGGCGGCATTCTAGCACGGTGGTTTTATGGCGCCAGCGCCGGGGGCGGTCTATAACCCTTGGGGTTGATACGCGGGCTTATTAGACGATTGTCGACAATCTGTATTTATCCTTTGACTGATGCGGGCTGATTCGCTAGTTTTTGCCGCATTGGATTTTAAGGTGTCGACAATATGCTGGATCAACTCGATCCTCCGGTGATCAGCGGTGACGATTCCGAGACGCTCTCGGAAAACGTCTTCCGGCGCATTCAGGCGGCCATCGTCAAAGGTGAGATCGCTCCGGGCAGCAAGATCTCCGAGCCGGAACTGGCGCGCACCTACGGCATCAGCCGCGGGCCGCTGCGCGAGGCGATCCATCGTCTGGAAGGCCAGCGCCTGCTGGTGCGCGTACCGCACGTCGGTGCGCGGGTGGTGTCGCTGAGCCACGCCGAATTGCTCGAACTCTACGAAATCCGCGAATCCCTCGAAGGTATGGCTTGCCGTCTGGCGGCCGAGCGCATGAGCGTCGAAGAAATCGACGAACTGCGCCGGGTGCTGGAAACCCATGAACGCGATGCAGCCTTTCAGGCTGGCGTCGGCTACTACCAGCAGGAAGGCGATTTCGACTTTCATTACCGGATCATCCAGGGCAGCGGCAACCGCACCCTCACGCAAATGCTCTGCGGCGAGCTCTATCAACTGGTGCGCATGTACCGCATCCAGTTTTCCACCACGCCCAACCGCCCGCGCCAGGCCTTTGCCGAACACCACCGGATTCTCGATGCCATCGCCGACCGTGACGGCGAGCTCGCGGAATTGTTGATGCGCCGTCACATCGGCGCCTCGAAACGCAACATCGCCCGTCACTACCAGGACGGCGCCGACAATAAGACAGCCACTGAACGAGGTGAGTCATGAGTTCCAGCAAGAGCACTCCAGGCCAGCGTTTCCGCGATGCGGTCGCCAGCGAACATCCGCTGCAAGTGGTCGGGGCGATCAACGCCAACCACGCGCTGCTGGCCAAGCGCGCCGGTTTCAAGGCGATCTACCTGTCGGGTGGCGGGGTGGCTGCCGGCTCCCTCGGCGTGCCGGACCTGGGCATCACCGGCCTGGATGACGTGCTGACCGACGTGCGCCGCATCACCGACGTCTGCGACTTGCCGCTGCTGGTGGACGTGGACACCGGTTTCGGCGCGTCGGCGTTCAACGTGGCCCGCACCGTCAAGTCGATGATCAAGTTCGGCGCGGCGGCGATTCACATCGAAGACCAGGTCGGCGCCAAGCGCTGCGGCCACCGTCCGAACAAAGAAATCGTGACCCAGCAGGAAATGGTCGATCGCATCAAGGCCGCCGTCGATGCCCGCACCGACGACAGCTTCGTGATCATGGCCCGCACCGATGCGCTGGCCGTTGAAGGTCTGGAATCGGCACTGGATCGCGCCGCCGCGTGCATCGAGGCCGGCGCCGACATGATCTTCCCGGAAGCCATCACTGAGCTTGAGATGTACAAACTGTTCGCCAGCCGCGTGAAAGCGCCGATTCTGGCCAACATCACCGAATTCGGCTCGACGCCGCTGTACACCACCGAGCAACTGGCCGGCGCCGACGTTTCGCTGGTGCTGTACCCGCTGTCGGCGTTCCGCGCGATGAACAAGGCTGCGGAAAACGTCTACACCGCGATCCGTCGCGACGGCACTCAGCAGAATGTCATCGACACCATGCAGACTCGCATGGAGCTTTACGATCGCATCGATTACCACACTTTCGAGCAGAAGCTCGACGCGTTGTTTGCGGCGAAGAAGTAAGCCGCAACCGTACTCCCTAATAAATTCAAGATTGGAGACAACAATGGCCGAAGCAAAAGTACTCAGTGGCGCCGGGCTCCGGGGCCAGGTCGCCGGGCAAACCGCACTGTCCACCGTGGGCCAGGCCGGTGCCGGGCTGACCTATCGCGGCTACGACGTGCGCGAACTGGCAGCCGACGCACAATTTGAAGAAGTGGCGTACCTGCTGCTCTACGGGGAGCTGCCGACCAAGGCGCAACTCGCCGACTATCAAGGCAAGCTGAGCAAGCTGCGCGACCTGCCGCAAGCGCTGAAAGAAGTGCTGGAACGCATCCCCGCCGACGCCCACCCGATGGACGTGATGCGCACCGGTTGCTCGTTCCTGGGCAACATCGAGCCGGAGAAAGACTTCTCCGAACAACGCGACAAGACCGACCGCCTGCTGGCCGCTTTCCCGGCGATCATGTGCTATTGGTATCGCTTCAGCCACGACGGCAAACGCATCAATTGCGTGACGGACGAGCAGTCCATCGGCGGCCACTTCCTGCACCTGCTGCACGACAAGAAGCCGAGCGAGCTGCACGTCAAAGTCATGAACGTGTCGCTGATCCTCTACGCCGAGCACGAATTCAACGCCTCGACCTTCACCGCTCGGGTGTGTGCTTCGACTCTGTCCGACCTGTATTCCTGCGTCACGGCGGCCATCGGCTCGCTGCGCGGCCCGCTGCACGGCGGCGCCAACGAAGCGGCGATGGAAATGATCGAGCGCTTCTCGTCGCCGGAAGAGGCGATCAAGGGCACCCTCGGCATGCTGGAACGCAAGGACAAGATCATGGGCTTCGGCCACGCGATCTATAAGGACAGCGATCCGCGCAACGAGGTGATCAAGGGCTGGTCGAAAAAACTTGCCGACGAAGTGGGCGACAAGGTGTTGTTCGCGGTTTCGGAAGCCATCGACAAGACCATGTGGGAACAGAAGAAACTGTTCCCCAACGCCGACTTCTACCATGCCTCGGCGTATCACTTCATGGGCATCCCGACCAAGCTGTTCACCCCGATCTTCGTCTGCTCGCGCCTGACCGGCTGGGCAGCGCACGTATTCGAACAGCGCGCCAACAACCGCATCATCCGTCCAAGCGCCGAGTACACCGGCGTCGAACAGCGCAAGTTCGTGCCAATCGAACGTCGCTGAATGGTGATGGCTAAACACTGATCCAGAGGTTCACCGAGGGCCCTGTGGGAGCTGGCTTGCCAGCGATAGCGGTGGTTCAGTCAGCATCGATGTTGGATGTGACTCAGTCATCGCTGGCAAGCCAGCTCCCACAGGTTTAGGTGTGATTTCAGTATCGGTGTCAGGCCCCACCTTTTTGTTATCACCGTGACCGAGTCCTGACCGATGAACACAGAATTTCGCAAGAACCTGCCCGGCACGCCGCTGGACTTCTTCGACGTCCGCGCGGCTGTCGATGCGATCCAGCCGGGCAGCTACGACACCCTGCCGTACACCTCTCGCGTGCTGGCGGAAAACCTCGTGCGTCGCTGCGACCCGGCCACGCTCACCAATTCCCTGAAACAGCTGATCGAGCGCAAACGCGACCTCGACTTCCCGTGGTTCCCGGCCCGCGTGGTGTGCCACGATATTCTCGGCCAGACCGCGCTGGTGGACCTGGCCGGCCTGCGCGACGCGATTGCCCAGCAGGGCGGCGACCCGGCGCAGGTCAACCCGGTGGTGCCGACGCAACTGATCGTCGACCACTCGCTGGCGGTGGAGGCGGGTGGTTTTGACAAGCAGGCGTTCGAGAAGAACCGCGCCATCGAAGACCGTCGCAACGAAGACCGTTTTCACTTCATCAACTGGACCAAGAAGGCGTTCAAGAACGTCGACGTCATCCCGCCGGGCAACGGCATCATGCACCAGATCAATCTGGAGAAAATGTCTCCGGTGATCCAGGTGCGCGACGGCGTGGCGTTCCCGGATACCTGCGTCGGCACCGACAGCCATACCCCGCACGTCGATGCGCTGGGCGTGATTGCCATCGGCGTCGGTGGGCTTGAAGCCGAGAGCGTGATGCTCGGCCGCGCGTCGTGGATGCGCCTGCCGGAAAGCGTCGGCGTCGAACTGACCGGCAAGCTGCAACCGGGCATTACCGCCACCGACATGGTGCTGGCGCTGACCGAATACCTGCGCAAACAGAAAGTGGTCGGCGCGTGGCTGGAGTTCTTCGGCGAAGGCGCTTCCGCGCTGACCCTCGGCGACCGCGCGACCATCTCCAACATGGCTCCGGAATACGGCGCCACGGCGGCGATGTTCTACATCGACCAGCAGACCATCGATTACCTGAAACTCACCGGTCGCGAAGACCAGCAAGTGCAACTGGTCGAGCAATACGCCAAGCAGATCGGCCTGTGGGCTGACAGCCTGATAGGCGCGCAGTACGAGCGCGGCCTGACCTTCGATCTGTCTTCGGTGGTGCGCAACATGGCCGGCCCGAGCAACCCGCACGCTCGCGTGGCGGTGTCGGATCTGGCGGCCAAAGGCATCGCCGGTCAGTGGGAAGAAGTGCCGGGGCAAATGCCTGACGGCGCGGTGATCATCGCCGCCATCACCAGTTGCACCAACACCAGCAACCCGCGCAACGTGATTGCCGCCGGCCTGCTGGCGCGCAACGCCAACAAGCTCGGGCTGACCCGCAAGCCGTGGGTCAAGTCATCGCTGGCGCCGGGCTCGAAAACCGTGGCGCTGTACCTCGATGAAGCGGGGCTGACCACGGAGCTGGAGCAGCTCGGTTTCGGCGTCGTCGCCTTCGCCTGCACCACCTGCAACGGCATGTCCGGCGCGCTGGATCCGGTGATTCAGCAAGAGATCATCGACCGCGACCTGTACGCCACTGCTGTGCTGTCCGGCAACCGCAACTTCGACGGCCGGATTCACCCGTACGCCAAGCAGGCGTTCCTCGCTTCGCCGCCGCTGGTGGTGGCCTACGCGATCGCCGGCACCATTCGTTTCGATATCGAGAAAGATGTGCTGAGCGTGGTCGACGGCAAGGAAATCCGCCTGAAAGACATCTGGCCGAGCGACGAAGAAATCGACGCGGTGGTGAAATCTTCGGTCAAGCCTGAGCAGTTCCGTCAGGTCTACATCCCGATGTTCGCCATCCATGAAGACACCGGCCCGAAAGTCACGCCGCTGTACGAGTGGCGCGAAATGAGCACCTACATCCGCCGTCCGCCGTATTGGGAAGGCGCGTTGGCCGGGGCGCGTCCGCTCAAAGGCATGCGCCCGCTGGCGGTGCTGCCGGACAACATCACCACCGATCATCTGTCGCCGTCGAACGCGATCATGCTCGACAGCGCTGCCGGTGAGTACCTGGCGAAAATGGGCCTGCCGGAAGAGGACTTCAACTCTTACGCGACCCACCGGGGCGACCACTTGACCGCACAGCGCGCGACCTTCGCCAACCCGAAACTGTTCAACGAAATGGTCGTGGAAAACGGCAAGGTTAAGCAGGGCTCGCTGGCCCGTGTCGAGCCGGAGGGCAAAGTGATGCGCATGTGGGAAGCCATCGAAACCTACATGGAGCGCAAGCAGCCGCTGATCATCATCGCCGGCGCCGACTACGGCCAGGGTTCGTCCCGCGACTGGGCGGCCAAAGGCGTGCGTCTGGCGGGGGTGGAAGCGATTGCCGCCGAAGGTTTCGAGCGCATTCACCGCACCAACCTGGTGGGCATGGGCGTGTTGCCGCTGGAGTTCAAACCGGGCACTGACCGCAAGACTCTGGGCATCGACGGCAGCGAAACCTACGACGTGATCGGTGAGCGCACGCCGCGCGCCGACCTGACGCTGGTGATCCATCGCAAGAACGGCGAACGCGTCGACGTGCCGGTGACCTGCCGCCTCGACACCGCCGAAGAAGTGTCGATCTACGAGGCTGGCGGCGTGTTGCAGCGCTTCGCTCAGGACTTCCTCGAAGAGTCGGCGGTTGCCGTTTAAATCAACTGATGTGGGCATGGGACTTCAAGTCCCATGTCTTCGTTAAGGAGCACCATGGCTCACGCACCGCAAATAAAAATCCCCGCCACCTACATGCGTGGTGGCACCAGCAAAGGCGTGTTTTTCAGCCTCAAGGACCTGCCCGAAGCCGCGCAGATTCCCGGCCCGGCCCGCGATGCGCTGTTGCTGCGGGTCATCGGCAGCCCGGACCCCTACGACAAGCAGATCGACGGCATGGGCGGCGCCACGTCCAGCACCAGCAAAACCGTGATCCTGTCGAAAAGCATCAAGGCCGATCACGACGTCGATTACCTGTTCGGTCAGGTGTCGATCGACAAGCCGTTTGTGGACTGGAGCGGCAACTGCGGCAACCTGTCGGCGGCGGTCGGCTCGTTTGCCATCAGCAACGGTCTGGTGGACGCCAGTCGCATTCCGCACAACGGTGTGGCGGTGGTTCGCGTGTGGCAGGCCAACATCGGCAAAACCATCATTGCCCATGTGCCAATCACCAACGGCGAAGTCCAGGAAACCGGTGATTTCGAACTCGACGGCGTGACCTTTCCGGCCGCCGAAGTACAGGTCGAATTCATGGACCCAGCGGCGGAAGAAGAGGGTGGTGGTGGCTCGATGTTCCCCACTGGCAACCTGATCGACGAGCTGGAAGTCCCGGGCGTCGGCACGTTCAAGGCGACCATGATCAACGCGGGGATCCCGACGATCTTCGTCAACGCCGAAGACATCGGTTACACCGGTACTGAATTGCAAAGCGCGATCAACAGCGATCCGAAAGCGTTACAGATGTTTGAGACCATTCGTGCCTACGGTGCTTTGCGTATGGGGCTGATTTCCAGTCTGGATGAAGCGGCCAAGCGTCAGCACACGCCTAAGGTAGCGTTCGTCGCCAAGCCTGCGGATTACGTCGCGTCCAGTGGCAAACCCATTGGCGCCGGGGATGTGGATTTGCTGGTGCGAGCGTTGTCGATGGGCAAGCTGCACCACGCGATGATGGGCACGGCGGCGGTGGCGATCGGCACGGCGGCGGCCATCTCGGGCACGTTGGTGAATCTGGCGGCGGGTGGTGTTGAGCGGAATGCGGTGCGGTTCGGGCATCCGTCCGGGACGTTGCGTGTTGGCGCAGAAGCTAGTCTGGAAAATGGTGAGTGGGTCGTGAAGAAGGCGATCATGAGCCGCAGTGCGCGCGTCCTGATGGAAGGTTACGTGCGCGTTCCTGGCGACTCGTTCTAATGAACAACCGGTGAGAGCGAGCCCGTTCGCTCTCACCGCCATGCACATTTCAATAAGAAGAAAATTAGCCCTGAACCGAGGTCCCATCAACGAACCACTTTCAAGAGTGAATCGAACATGAGCGCCAACGTCGACCTGAACAACCGCCCCGACTACGACGATGTCCTGCAGGACATCGCCGATTACGTCCTCAGCTACAAAATCACATCCGCCGAAGCCCTCGACACCGCCCGCAACTGCCTGATGGACACCCTGGGCTGCGGCCTGCTGGCCTTGCGTTTCCCCGAATGCACCAAACACCTTGGCCCAATCGTCGAAGGCACCGTCGTCCCATTCGGCGCCCGAGTCCCTGGCACCTCCTATCGCCTCGACCCGGTGAAAGCGGCGTGGGACATCGGCTGTATCGTGCGCTGGCTGGATTACAACGACACGTGGCTCGCCGCCGAATGGGGCCATCCGTCGGACAACCTCGGCGGGATTCTCGCGGTGGCCGATCACCTGTCGCAAAAGCGTCTGGCCAACGGCGAAGCGCCGCTGACCGTGCGCGATGTACTTGAAGCGATGATCATGGCCCACGAAATCCAGGGCGTGATTGCGCTGGAAAACTCCTTCAATCGTGTAGGCCTCGACCACGTCATTCTGGTGAAAGTCGCCTCGACTGCCGTGACCGCCAAGCTGATGGGCGCCAACCGTGAGCAGCTGTTATCGGCGTTGTCCCATGCGTTTGCCGACGGTCAGGCGTTGCGTACTTACCGCTATGCGCCAAACGCCGGCTCGCGTAAATCCTGGGCGGCAGGGGATGCATCGAGCCGGGGCGTGCGGCTGGCGAATATCGCGATGCGCGGCGAAATGGGCATTCCCGGCGTCTTGAGTGCCAGACAGTGGGGCTTTTACGACGTTCTGTTCAGCCACACTAACAACGATCTGGCGCTCAAACCCGAAGACAAACGCACCTTCAGCTTCTCGCGACCGTTCGGCAGTTACGTGATGGAAAACGTGCTGTTCAAGATCAGCTTCCCCGCCGAGTTTCACGCGCAAACCGCCTGCGAAGCCGCCGTGACCCTGCACCCGCAGGTGCGCAACCGTCTGCATGAAATCGACCGGATCGTGATCACCACCCACGAATCGGCGATCCGCATCATTTCCAAGGTCGGGCCGCTGGCCAACGCCGCCGACCGCGATCACTGCCTCCAGTACATGACCGCCGTACCGCTGGCGTTCGGCAATCTGGTGGCGGAGCAGTACGAAGATGATTTCCACAAGGCCCATCCGATCATCGATGTGCTGCGCGAGAAAATGGTCATCGTCGAAGATCCGCGCTTCACCCGCGAATACCTGGAGGCCGACAAACGCTCGATTGCCAACGCGGTGCAGGTGTTTTTCAAGGACGGTTCGAGCACGGAAAACGTGGTGGTGGAATACCCGATCGGCCATCGCCGGCGTCGCGCCGAGGGCATTCCGTTGCTGGAGGACAAATTCCGGGCAAATCTGGCCACCCGTTTCACCGGGCAGCGCAGCGGGGAGATTCTGGCGTTGTGCAAGGATCAGGCGCGGCTTGAAGCCACGCCGGTGAACCGGTTTGTCGATTGGTTTGTTATCTGAGGGACCGCGTTATCGTTCATCGCGGGCAAGCCACGCTCCCACAGGGTTTTGTTGTGAATGCAAAATCTGCGTACACCACAAAATCCTGTGGGAGCTGGCTTGCCAGCGATGGCGGCTGCAAGGGCGCTACAAATCTATTTGAAACGCCGCTCCACACCTTTTTCCACGAGGATCTTCGCGGAAATCTCTTCCACTGAAAAATGCGTGGAGTTGATGTGCGGGATGTTCTCGCGGCGGAACAGGTTTTCCACTTCGCGCACTTCGAACTCGCACTGGGCGTAGCTCGAATAGCGGCTGTTGGGCTTGCGTTCGTTGCGGATCGCGGTAAGGCGGTCCGGGTCGATGGTCAGGCCGAACAGCTTGTGCTGGTGAGCACGCAGGGCGGCCGGCAGTTGCAGGCGCTCCATGTCGTCCTCGGTCAGCGGATAGTTGGCTGCGCGGATGCCGAATTGCATCGCCATGTACAGGCACGTCGGTGTCTTACCACAACGCGACACGCCCACTAGTATCAGGTCGGCCTTGTCGTAATAGTGCGTGCGGGCGCCGTCGTCGTTGTCGAGGGCGAAGTTCACCGCCTCGATCCGCTCCATGTAATTGGAGTTGTGGCCGATGGAGTGGGATTTGCCGACGGTGTAGGAAGAATGCTCGGTCAGTTCCTGTTCGAGCGGAGCGAGGAACGTCGAGAAAATGTCGATCATGAAACCATTGGAGGTTGCGAGAATCTCACGGATGTCCTGGTTGACGATGGTGTCGAAGATGATCGGCCGGAAACCGTCGGTTTCAGCGGCTTTGTTGATTTGTTGTACCATGGCCCGCGCTTTTTCAACGCTGTCGATGTACGGTCGCGTGAATTTGCTGAAGGTAATGTTTTCGAACTGCGCCAGAAGGCTTTGACCCAGGGTTTCGGCGGTGATACCGGTGCCATCGGAGATAAAGAAAGCAGATCGTTTCATTTGCACCTTGGGCCTTAAGCTAATGAGCATTTCTGGATATGATAGGCGCGATTTGCCGGCCGCCATTGGCCCGCATTCTCACTTATTTTCCAGGTCCAGGCCATACAGCCGGCCAACGCTCCCCCGAGCCGCCGGTTTCTGAGCTTTTCCAACACAGTTAGTGGAGAGATCACCTTGGTAGAGTACGTAGTTTCCCTCGATAAGCTCGGCAAACACGATGTTGAGCATGTGGGGGGCAAGAACGCATCCCTGGGCGAGATGATCAGTAACCTGGCCGGTGCCGGTGTTTCGGTCCCCGGCGGGTTCGCCACCACGGCGCAAGCCTATCGCGACTTCCTGGAACTGAGCGGCCTGAACGATCAGATCCACAAGGCCCTCGATGCGCTGGACGTCGATGACGTCAATGCCCTGGCCAAGACCGGCGCCCAGATCCGCCAATGGATCATGGAAGCCGAATTCCCTGAAAAACTGAACACCGAGATCCGCACCGCGTTCGCCGCGCTGTCGGCCGGTAATCCTGACGTGGCCGTGGCCGTGCGTTCCTCCGCCACCGCCGAAGACTTGCCGGACGCTTCGTTCGCCGGTCAGCAGGAAACCTTCCTGAACATCCGTGGCGTGGAAAACGTCATCCGCGCGGCCAAGGAAGTGTTCGCTTCCCTGTTCAACGACCGCGCCATTTCCTACCGCGTACACCAGGGCTTCGACCACAAGCTGGTTGCCCTGTCGGCCGGCGTGCAGCGCATGGTGCGTTCGGAAACCGGCACCGCCGGCGTGATGTTCACCCTCGATACCGAATCCGGCTTCCGTGACGTGGTGTTCATCACCGGCGCCTACGGCCTGGGCGAAACCGTCGTACAAGGCGCGGTGAACCCGGACGAATTCTATGTCCACAAGGGCACGCTGGAGGCCGGTCGCCCGGCGATCCTGCGCCGCAACCTGGGCAGCAAGGCCATCAAGATGATCTACGGCGACGAGGCCAAGGCCGGTCGTTCCGTGAAAACCGTTGATGTCGACAAGGCCGAGCGCGCGCGCTTCTGCCTGACGGACGCTGAAGTCAGCGAGCTGGCCAAACAGGCGATGATCATCGAGAAGCATTATGGCTGCCCGATGGACATCGAGTGGGCCAAGGACGGTGACGACGGCAAGCTGTACATCGTGCAGGCCCGTCCGGAAACCGTGAAAAGTCGCACCCAGGCCAACGTCATGGAGCGTTACCTGCTGAAAGAAACCGGCACCGTGCTGGTGGAAGGCCGTGCCATCGGCCAGCGCATCGGCGCCGGCAAGGTGCGGATCATCAAGGACGTCTCCGAGATGGACAAGGTCCAGCCGGGCGACGTGCTGGTCTCCGACATGACCGACCCGGACTGGGAGCCGGTCATGAAGCGCGCCAGCGCCATCGTCACCAACCGTGGTGGCCGTACCTGCCACGCGGCGATCATCGCCCGTGAGCTGGGAATTCCTGCGGTCGTGGGTTGCGGTAACGCCACCCAACTGCTGAAGGATGGCCAGGGCGTGACCGTGTCCTGTGCCGAAGGCGATACCGGTTACATCTTCGAAGGCGAGCTGGGCTTCGACATCAAGAAAAACTCCGTGGACGCCATGCCGGAGCTGCCGTTCAAGATCATGATGAACGTCGGCAACCCGGACCGCGCCTTTGACTTCGCGCAGCTGCCGAACGCCGGTGTGGGCCTGGCCCGTCTGGAGTTCATCATCAACCGCATGATCGGCGTGCACCCCAAAGCGCTGTTGAACTACGACGGTCTGCCGCAGGACATCAAGGAAAGCGTCGACAAGCGCATCGCCGGTTACGACGATCCGGTCGGTTTCTATGTCGAGAAACTGGTTGAAGGCATCAGCACCCTGGCCGCTGCGTTCGCACCGAAGAAGGTCATCGTGCGTCTGTCGGACTTCAAGTCCAACGAATACGCCAACCTGATCGGCGGCAAACTGTACGAGCCGGAAGAAGAAAACCCGATGCTGGGCTTCCGTGGCGCTTCGCGTTACATCAGCGAATCGTTCCGTGACTGCTTCGAACTCGAGTGCCGTGCGCTGAAACGCGTACGCAACGAGATGGGCCTGACCAACGTCGAAATCATGGTGCCGTTCGTCCGCACCCTCGGCGAAGCCAGCCAGGTGGTGGATCTGCTTGCCGAGAATGGCCTCAAGCGTGGCGACAACGGTCTGCGCGTAATCATGATGTGCGAACTGCCGTCCAACGCGATCCTGGCGGAAGAATTCCTCGATTTTTTCGACGGTTTCTCGATCGGCTCCAACGACCTGACTCAGCTGACACTGGGTCTGGACCGTGACTCCGGGATCATCGCGCACCTGTTCGACGAGCGTAATCCGGCGGTCAAGAAGCTGCTGGCCAACGCGATTGCTGCGTGCAACAAGGCCGGCAAGTACATCGGCATCTGCGGTCAGGGTCCTTCGGACCACCCGGACCTGGCCAAGTGGCTGATGGAGCAGGGCATCGAAAGCGTGTCGCTGAACCCGGACACCGTGCTGGAAACCTGGTTCTTCCTTGCCGAAGGCCAGGCGGCGGAATAAGCCGTGAATGAAGCCTCGGCCCGTTGAACCGGGCCGGGGCTTTAAGATTGAAGTAGGGCGAGCTCTCCGGATGCCGCCCTTTTTTGTGCAAGAGCATTATGCAAAGCAGCAGCAACCTATTTCCTGTCGCCCTGATCAGCGCCGAGCGACGCGGTGATCTGAGCGAAGACGTTTACCGTTTGAAACCGGGCAACAGCCCTGACTGGTCCGTGGAAATCGCGGTGACCCGTCTCGGCATGGCCGATGAGCCGGCGTCGCGCGGCGTGCCGGTGATCTTGCTGCACGGCAGTTTTTCCAACCGGCGCTTCTGGTTTTCGCCAAAAGGCCTGGGCCTGGGCGCCTATCTGACGCGGCTGGGCTTCGATGTGTGGATCCCGGAAATGCGCGGTCACGGTCTGTCCCAGCGCAACGAGGACTACCGCCGCAACCGCGTCGCCGACTATGCCCGTTACGATTTGCCGGCGATTGCTGCGTTCGTCCGTGAGCAGAGCGGGCAGATTCCGCACTGGATCGGCCACTCGCTGGGTGGCATCACGCTGGCAGCCGCGTTGGGCGGCGAGTACCTCGGTGAGCCTGCGGTGGCGTCGGCGGCGTTTTTCGGCACCCAGGTCAGCCGCACCTACTGGCCGTTGAAGATTCCGCCGGTGGAATGGAGCGGGCGCTTCATTCTCAAGCGTTTTGCCCAGTTGTCCGGCTCGCGGCTCAAGCGCGGCCCCGAGGACGAGCCAATCGGTCTGGCGCTGGAAAGCATGCGCTGGTACGGGCTGTTCGGCCGTTTCGGCGACAAGGACAAGGATTGGTGGGCAGGTCTTGCCGATGTGCAGGTGCCGGTGCTGGCAGTGAGCGCGGCGGGGGATCATCAGGATCCGGCCTGGGCCTGCCGGAAGCTGTTCGAACAGATTGGCTCCGAGCACAAGCAGTTCATCAATCTGGGCCGAGAGCAGGGCTTCAACGATCAGTTCGGTCATGTCGAGATGCTGGTCAGCAAGGCGGCGCAGGCTGAGGTCTGGCCGCTGGTGGCGCGCTGGCTGGCAGATCAGCACACGCCATTGCTTGGCGAGAAGCCGGATCTGGCGGCAGCGGTCTGAGCTCGGCGCCCTGAAAAGGGCATTTCGTTCGCGTCGGCTTGCGGCTAAGATATGACGCATTGGACGGTTCTGGTCATATTTAGTGACTGTTTCGCTATTACGTTTCAGCCTGTGTTCAGGTTCGTTCAGCGACCATGACATGGGCTAAGGTAAACAGCGACCGCCGGAACTCGTTTCAAAAGAGTGCGACATCCTTGATCGTCTTCCTTGTTACAGGAGTTTTTCGATGAACCATTACCTTACGCCTGACCTGTGCGACGCCTATCCGGAGCTGGTTCAGGTGCTGGAACCGATGTTCAGCAATTTCGGCGGCCGTGATTCGTTCGGTGGCGAAATCGTGACCATCAAATGTTTCGAAGACAACTCGCTGGTCAAGGAACAAGCCGAGCTCAAGGGCAACGGCAAGGTGCTGGTGGTCGATGGCGGTGGCTCGCTGCGCTGCGCACTGCTGGGCGACATGATCGCCGAGAAAGCCGCGAAAAACGGTTGGGAAGGGCTGGTCATCTACGGCTGCATCCGTGATGTGGACGTCATCGCCCAGACCGATCTTGGCGTGCAGGCCCTGGCCAGCCATCCGAAAAAGACTGAAAAACGCGGTCTCGGCGACCTCAACGTGCCGGTGACCTTCGCGGGTGTGACCTTCCATCCCGGTCAGTACATCTATGCGGACAACAATGGCGTGATCATCTCGCTAAGTCCGCTGAAAATGCCTGAATAAATCGCGGTAATCACAGGGGTGAGGATGTTCGAGGAAGAAAACGCGCAATGGGGGCTGGTGCATGCCCTGGTGCTGGACGGTAAAGGCGGTGCGCGTTCGATAGCCCGGACTGATCTCGACGATCTGCAGCTGCAGGCTCATGAAAGCCTGTGGCTGCACTGGGATCGCAGTCACCCGCAGACCCAGACCTGGCTGCGCAAATCCAGTGGGCTTAACGAGTTCACCTGTGATCTGCTGTTGGAAGAAAACACCCGCCCACGCCTGTTGCCGCTGCCGGATTCCGAGCTGCTGCTGTTTTTGCGCGGGGTCAATCTCAACCCCGGTGCCGAGCCGGAAGACATGGTGTCGGTGCGGATTTTTGCCTCCGCCCAGCGGGTGATTTCCTTGCGCTTGCGTCCCTTGCGCGCCACTGACGAGTTGCTGGTGATGCTGGGCGAGGGCAAGGGGCCGAAAACCTCGTCCGAATTGATGCTGTATCTGGCGCAATTCCTCACCAACAAGGTGCAGGATCTGGTGACTTGCCTCTCCGAAGTGGTCGATGAAGAGGAAGAAAAACTGGATGCCGACGAACGGTATACCCCCGAGCACGGCGCCATTTTGCACATCCGTCGCCGGGCCGCCGGACTGAAGCGTTTTCTGGCACCGCAGCGGGATATTTTCGGACAGCTGACGCGGATAAAACTGCCGTGGTTCGTTGATGACGATGCCGACTACTGGAACGAATTGAACAACAGCCTGACCCGTTATCTCGAAGAGCTCGAATTGACTCGAGAGCGCGTGGGCCTTGTGCTGGAGGCCGAAGACCGGCGCTTGAGCGTGCACATGAATCGCACGATGTATCGTTTCGGCATCATCACCTGCATCTTCTTGCCGATGAGTTTTATTACCGGTCTGCTGGGCATCAATGTCGGCGGCATTCCGTTCTCGAGCAGCCCTTATGGTTTCCTGATCGCTTGCCTGACGGTGCTCGCCCTGGCGTTCGGACAATGGTGGTTGTTCCGCCGATTGCGCTGGGTCTGACGATGCGCCATGTGACCCGACCAAATTTGCCCGCGTCTTTCACAGACATCACGAGAGGTGCGTATGCACGATCCGTTTGAACAGTCTTTGCGCGACATGCTCAACGCCTCGCCGTCCAGCCGCGACGACGATGCCTGTCTGGGCCGCGTACTCAAAACCGCCAACCGCCAGGTTGGCGCCGGCGATCTGTTCAGCCTGCTGGGCCGCTGGCTGCCCGCGCTGATGATCGCCCTGAATAACGGCTCGGCCCATGTCGCGCCGGTCTCCCGTCTCCGTAAACCTACCGCTCGCACTGCTGATAAGGCTGATTGAATATGGAACTTGATCTCTGGACTCAGAGCCTCGTCACTGCAATGACTGCGTTGTGGACCAAAGTCGCTAATTTCATTCCGAACCTGTTCGGCGCACTGGTTGTGCTGCTGTTGGGTTTTGTCGTGGCCAAGCTGCTGGACACCTTGCTGTCCAAATTGCTGGCCAAACTGGGGCTTGATCGCCTGATGGGCGGCACCGGCCTGACCAAATTGATGTCCCGCGCGGGGCTGCAAGTGCCGATCTCCACGTTGATCGGTAAAATCGTCTATTGGTTCGTTCTGCTGATTTTTCTGGTTTCGGCAGCAGAATCCCTTGGACTTGAGCGAGTTTCAGCTACGCTTGACATGCTCGCGCTGTATCTGCCGAAGGTATTCGGTGCGGCGCTTGTGTTACTGGTCGGTGTCCTGCTCGCGCAACTGGCCAATGGCCTGGTTCGCGGGGCGGCAGAAGGCGTAGGCCTGGACTACGCTTCCGGCCTTGGGCGAATTGCCCAGGGCCTGGTGATCATCATCAGCATTTCGGTCGCGATCAGTCAGCTGGAGGTCAAGACCGACCTGCTGAACCATGTGATCGTGATCGTATTGATTACCGTTGGTCTGGCGGTTGCGTTGGCCATGGGGTTGGGAAGCCGGGAAATTGCCGGTCAGATTCTTGCGGGAATCTATGTGCGTGAGTTGTATCAGGTTGGGCAACAAGTGCGTATTGGCGAGGTCGAAGGCCAGATTGAAGAGATCGGCACGGTTAAGACCACATTGCTGACCGATGAGGGTGAGCTAGTCTCTCTCTCCAATCGGATCCTGCTGGAGCAGCATGTGAGTAGCCGCTAACCCGGCAAACCCTGCTAATGTATGCCGCCGCAAAATGCCAGCCATCGCTGGCTGCGGTGGACATTGACCTGACTGTCGGCACGACTTGTTTTGAATAAAGCCCAAACGCTATCCACGCGCTACGACCCCCGCGAGCTCTCTGATGAGGAGTTGGTCGCGCGCTCGCATACCGAGCTTTTTCACGTGACGCGTGCGTATGAAGAACTGATGCGGCGTTACCAGCGGACATTATTTAACGTGTGCGCACGATATCTTGGGAACGATCGCGATGCAGACGATGTCTGTCAGGAAGTGATGTTGAAGGTGCTGTACGGGCTGAAGAACTTCGAGGGGAAATCGAAGTTCAAGACATGGCTGTACAGCATCACCTACAACGAATGCATCACACAGTATCGGAAGGAACGGCGAAAGCGTCGCTTGATGGACGCACTGAGTCTTGACCCCCTTGAGGAAGCGTCCGAAGAAAAGGCGCCGAAACCCGAGGAGAAGGGCGGACTGGATCGCTGGCTGGTGTATGTGAACCCGATTGACCGGGAAATTCTGGTGCTACGATTTGTCGCAGAGCTGGAGTTCCAGGAGATCGCAGACATCATGCACATGGGTTTGAGTGCGACAAAAATGCGTTACAAACGCGCTCTTGATAAATTGCGTGAGAAATTTGCAGGCATTGCTGAAACTTAGTTCGGCGCAAATATCTCTTACGTGTAGGCAAGTTCTGATAGACTTGCCGCCGAGTTGTCCCCCGGTTTGCGGGACTGCTTCACAATCACCAGATGGGGATTTAACGGATGAAACTGAAAAACACCTTGGGCTTGGCCATTGGTTCTTTGATTGCCGCCACTTCTTTCGGCGCTCTGGCACAAGGCCAAGGCGCAGTTGAAATCGAAGGCTTCGCAAAGAAAGAACAATTCGACAGCGCTCGTAACTTCAAGAACAACGGCAACCTGTTCGGCGGTTCGATCGGTTACTTCCTGACCGACGACGTTGAACTGCGTCTGGGCTACGACGAAGTGCACAACGTGCGTGCCGACGATGGCAAGAACGTCAAGGGCGCCAACACCGCTCTGGACGCTCTGTACCACTTCAACAACCCAGGCGACATGCTGCGTCCATACGTTTCGGCCGGTTTCTCTGACCAGAGCATCGACCAGAACGGTTCGAACGGTCGCAACCGTTCCACCTTCGCCAACCTGGGCGCCGGTGCCAAGCTGTACTTCACCGACAACTTCTACGCCCGTGCTGGCGTTGAAGCTCAGTACAACATCGACCAGGGCGACACCGAGTGGGCTCCTAGCGTCGGTATCGGTGTGAACTTCGGTGGCGGCTCCAAGCCAGCTGCTGCTCCAGTTCCAGCACCAGCTGAAGTCTGCTCCGACAGCGACAACGACGGCGTGTGCGACAACGTTGACAAGTGCCCGGACACCCCAGCCAACGTAACTGTTGACGCTGATGGCTGCCCTGCAGTTGCTGAAGTTGTTCGTGTTGAGCTGGACGTCAAGTTCGACTTCGACAAGTCGGTTGTGAAGCCAAACAGCTACGGCGACATCAAAAACCTGGCTGACTTCATGAAGCAGTACCCATCCACCACCACTACTGTTGAAGGTCACACTGACTCCGTCGGTCCTGACGCTTACAACCAGAAACTGTCCGAGCGTCGTGCAAACGCCGTTAAGCAAGTTCTGACCAACCAGTACGGTGTTGAATCGTCCCGCGTTCAGTCGATCGGCTACGGCGAATCCCGCCCAGTTGCTGACAACAAAACTGAAGCTGGCCGTGCTGTTAACCGTCGCGTAGAAGCGCAGGTTGAAGCTCAAGCTAAGTAATTAGCTGCCGCTCCGAGAAAAGCCCGGCTTATGCCGGGCTTTTCTTTGCCTGCGATTTGGTGAAACCGGAGTTGTCAGGCCAGTCGATCGGCTGCCCAGCCAATCGAATCGACCTGGGTCGCAGCCGCTGCAACGGCGCCTATGACCAGAATCGCAGGACTCTTGAGCTGGAAACCAAGGGCATCGTCTTCCATCGCTGTCAGATCACTGCGGCATTCGCGCTGCCCTGGCAACGAGGCATTCTCGATCATCGCCACTGGCGTATTCGCCGCCATACCGCCTGCCAGCAGTTGTTCGCGAATCTCGCCGAGCTTCGCCACTCCCATGTAAATCACCAGCGTCGTCCCGCCTTGCGCCAGCGCCCGCCAATTCAACTGGCTGTCGTCCTGGGTGTGGGCCGTGACCAGCGTCACGCCCCGGGCCACGCCGCGTAGCGTCAGCGGAATATCACACTGGGTCGCGCCAGCCAGTCCGGCGGTGATGCCATTGACCAGTTCCACCTTGACCCCGCGCTCGCGCAACCACTGTGCTTCCTCACCCCCACGCCCGAAAATGCACGGATCGCCGCCCTTGAGCCGCACCACGCATTTGCCCTGACGGGCATAACGCAGCATCAGCCGATGGATGAACGCCTGGGGCGTCGAACGACAGCCACCGCGTTTGCCGACCGCGATGATCCGTGCAGCAGGGCAGTGCTCAAGTACCGCCTCATTGACCAGATCGTCGATCAGTACCACCTCGGCCTCGCGCAAGGCACGTACGGCTTTTAACGTCAGCAGTTCAGGATCACCGGGGCCCGCGCCCACCAGCCAGACTTTCGCGTTCATGGTGTTTTCCTCTTCAGATAACGGCGACCGGACGCACTTCGGCGGTCAGCAAACGCTTGATTTCCGGGACGCAGGAGCCGCATTGCGTGCCGCATCCCAATGTATTTTTCAAACCCTGCAGATCCAGCCCTTCACGAATACCGGCGCAGACCGCGCTGTGGCTGACGTTCTTGCAGTTGCACAGGGTTTTGTCCGCCACAACCTGCGCCCCGGCATTGCCCGGCGGTGCACTCATCGGCGCCAGCAGCCAGCGCCGCAGTTGTTCGTCGGCACGACCTTCCAGCCACAGGCCTTGCAACCAGTGCTGAGCGAGGGTTTCGCCAGCGAGGCGGATCGCAGTGATGCGCCCGTTTTCGATGCGCACCCGTTTACCGATGGCGCGACGAGGATCGTCATAAGCCAGCACCGGCCCGTCGATCAGGGCCAGGCACTGGTCGATTTCACGCAGCAATTGCGGCTCCGGCGCCACGGCGCTGGCTGCGCGTATCAGCAGCGCAGGCCGTTCACGTCCGACAAGGCTGAGACTTGCGTAGGAAAACGCCTCACAGAGCGGTCGAAGCGCCTCGAAATGCCGTTGAACATCGCCCTCGATCAGTGCGAACAGTTGCCATGGCAAACTCACCGGTTCCAGCCTTACACCGCTGTGCTTGAGTTCCGGCTGTTTCGACAAAGGATCGAAGGCGGGCAGGGTCAGGCTGTTCACGCCGCCCTTGAGGAAACGATCACCCCAGTGCATCGGCAGGAACGCCTGGCCCGGACGCACGCTGTCATCGCTGGCGACCGCCACAATCACTGCGCCCCGACGACTTTTCAGATTCACCAGATCCCCCGATTGCAAGCGGTGACGGCGCAATTCGTCAGGATGCAGGCTCAACACTGCTTCGCTGACATGGCCGAACAACTGCGCAGCCGTACCCGTGCGGCTCATACCGTGCCATTGATCTCGCAGGCGACCGGTGATCAGGGTCAGGGGAAAGCGCGCGTCGCGCTGTTCCTTGGCGGCGCGATAGGGATCGGCAACGAACTGCGCGCGCCCGTTCGCTGTAGGAAAGATACCGTCGCCATACAGCCGGGCTGTACCTTGGCGAGCACCGACGGGGAAGGGCCATTGCTGTGGCCCCAGTTCATCAATCAACCCATGGCTGATCCCGGACAAATCCAGATCGCGTCCCCGGGTCAGTTGTTTGTACTCGTCAAACAGCTGCGCCGGTTGTTCGAACGCAAACAGCCCCGGCTGCTGCGGGCGCAGACGCTTCTCCAGGCGTTGTGCGAAATCTACGGTGATCGCCCAGTCCGGTCGTGCTTCACCCGGTGCGGCAATGGCCTGGCGGACGTGGGAAATCCGCCGTTCGGAGTTGGTCACCGAACCTTCCTTCTCGCCCCAACTGGCCGCCGGCAACAGCAGATCGGCAAACGCTGCGGTTTCGGTGGTACGGAATGCCTCCTGCAAAACCACGAACGGACAAGCCTCCAGCGCGGCGCGCACAGCGGTCTGGTCCGGCATCGATTGCGCGGGATTTGTGCAGGCAATCCACAACGCCTTGATCTTGCCGCTGCGCACTTGTTCAAACAGTTCGATGGCGCTGAGCCCGGTGTTTTCCGGCAGCTTATCCACACCCCAATACGCCGCGACTTCTGCGCGATGCTCTGGATTGGCGACTTCACGATGGCCTGGTAACAGATTGGAAAGGCTGCCGGTTTCGCGCCCGCCCATGGCATTGGGCTGACCGGTCAGGGAGAAAGGTCCTGCACCCGGCCGGCCGATTTGCCCGGTGGCCAGATGCAGATTGATCAGCGCGCTGTTCTTCGCACTGCCGGCGGTGGACTGGTTCAGGCCCATGCACCACAGCGACAGGAAACTCGGCGCGGTGCCGATCCACTCGGCGCATTGCTGCAACTGCTCGACGCTGATCCCGCACAGCTGCGAAACCATCGCCGGGGTGTAATCGCGCACCAGGCTTTTCAGCTCGGCGAGGCCTTCGGTGTGGGCCTTGATGAAGTCGCGGTCGATCCAGTCTTCCCACAACAACAGATGCAAAATTCCATGGAACAACGCGACATCGGTGCCCGGCAGAATCGCCAGATGCAGGTCGGCCAAATCACAAGTGTCGGTGCGCCGTGGATCAATGACGACGACTTTCATCTGCGGGCGGCGGGATTTTGCTTCTTCGAGGCGGCGAAAAAGCACTGGATGCGCGTAGGCCATGTTACTGCCGACGATCACCACGCAATCGCTCAACTCCAGGTCTTCATAGCTGCATGGCGGTGCGTCGGCGCCGAGGCTGCGTTTGTAGCCGACCACTGCCGACGACATGCACAGCCGCGAATTACTGTCGATGTTATTGGTGCCGACCAGCGCTCGCGCCAGTTTGTTGAAGGCGTAGTAATCCTCGGTCAGCAATTGCCCGGAGATGTAGAACGCCACGCTGTCCGGGCCATGTTCGGCGATGGTTGCGGCGAATACGTTGGTGGCGTGATCCAGCGCGGTGTCCCAGTCGCAGCGACTGCGCGCCAGGCCTTTGCCCAGGCGCAATTCCGGGTACAGCGCTCGGGCCGCCAGGTCGCCGGTCAGGTGCAGGGTCGAGCCTTTACTGCACAGTTTGCCGAAGTTGGCCGGATGCGCCGGATCGCCGCTGACGCCGAGGATGCGCTCGCCGTCATGTTCGATCAGCACGCCGCAGCCGACCCCGCAATAGCAACAGGTCGAGGCGGTCGTCTGGCGGTTCATCAGACGGCGTCCCGCAGGGCCAGTTGCACGCGGCCGTTTTCCACTCGGGCCGGGTGATGGTGCGCGCAGCCGACGTCCGGCGCCTGGGCTTCGCCGGATTGCAGGTCGATCTGCCAGTTGTGCAGCGGGCAGGCGACACGTTTGCCGTAGATCAGGCCTTGGGACAGCGGGCCGCCCTTGTGCGGGCAGCGGTCATCGAGTGCGAAAACTTCGTCGTCGCTTGTGCGAAAGATCGCGATGTCGCCTTTGGGCCCGGCGATGATCCGCGAACCGAGGGCATTGATCTCTTCCAGGGCACAGATATCGAGCCAGTTCATGCCGGCACCTCCAGGTTTTTCACGGGGATCACGTCGAATTCTTTCTTCAGTTGCGGCTGCGCGAGGCGCTCTTTCCACGGGTCCTGTTCGAACGACAGGGAGAATTGCAGGCGCTCGTTCAGAGCCTTGCGGCGCTCGGGGTCTTCCAGTACGGCTTTCTTGATGTGCTCCATGCCGACCCGTTGCAGGTAATGCACGGTGCGTTCGAGGTAGAAGGCTTCTTCGCGGTACAACTGCAGGAACGCGCCGTTGTATTCGCGCACTTCTTCGGCAGTCTTGAGCTTGACGAAGAACTCGGCGACTTCGGTCTTGATCCCGCCGTTGCCACCGATATACATCTCCCAGCCGGAATCGACGCCGATGATTCCTACGTCCTTGATTCCTGCTTCCGAGCAGTTGCGTGGGCATCCGGAGACCGCCAACTTCACTTTGTGCGGCGACCACATGTTGAACAGGTCATGTTCGAGGTCGATGCCCAACTGGGTCGAGTTCTGCGTGCCGAAGCGGCAGAACTCGCTGCCGACGCAGGTTTTCACGGTGCGGATCGATTTGCCGTAGGCGTGGCCGGATGGCATGTCGAGGTCTTTCCACACACCGGGCAGATCCTGTTTCTTGATCCCCAGCAAGTCGATGCGCTGGCCGCCGGTGACCTTGACCATTGGCACCTGATACTTGTCCGCCACGTCGGCGATCCGCCGCAGTTCCGACGGGTTGGTCACGCCGCCCCACATCCGTGGCACCACCGAATAGGTACCGTCCTTCTGGATGTTGGCGTGGGCCCGCTCGTTGATCAGGCGCGACTGCGGATCGTCCTTGGCTTCGCCGGGCCAGGTGGAAATCAAGTAGTAGTTGAGGGCCGGGCGGCAGGTAGCGCAGCCGTTCGGAGTGCGCCAGTTGAGGTAGCTCATGGTGCCGGCAATGGTCAGCAGGTGCTGCTCGCGAATGGCCTGGCGAATCTGGCCATGGTTGAGATCGCTGCAACCGCAGATGGCTTTTTCGCTTTTCGGTTTGACGTCCGCCGCGCCGCCGACGGTGTTGATCAGGATCTGTTCGACCAGCCCGGCGCAGGAGCCGCAGGAGCTGGCAGCCTTGGTGTGTTTCTTCACTTCGTCGACGCTGAACAGGCCATGTTCCTGAATCGCCTTGACGATGGTGCCCTTGCACACGCCGTTGCAGCCGCAGACTTCGGCATTGTCGGCCATGCTCATGGCTTTGTCCTGGCCCTGATGTCCTACGTCGCCAAGTGCGTTTTCTCCGAACATGAGGTGATCGCGGATCTCGCCGATGGCGTGATTCTCACGAATCTGCCGGAAATACCAACCACCATCTGCCGTATCGCCGTACAGACAGGCGCCGACCAGCACGTCATCCTTGATCACCAGTTTTTTGTACACCCCGCCGATCGGGTCGGAGAGGGTGATGGTTTCGGTGCCTTCGCCGCCCATGAAGTCGCCAGCGGAAAACAGATCGATGCCGGTAACCTTCAGTTTGGTCGACGTCACCGAGCCCTGATAACGGGCGAAACCCAGTTGCGCCAGGTGGTTGGCGCAGACCTTGGCCTGTTCAAACAGCGGCGCCACCAGGCCGTAGGCGATGCCACGGTGGCTGGCGCATTCGCCGATCGCATAGATGCGTGGGTCGTAGGTTTGCAGGGTGTCGTTGACCAGAATCCCGCGGTTGCACGGGATACCGGCCTTTTCTGCCAGTTCAGTGTTGGGGCGGATGCCGGCGGCCATGACCACCAGATCGGCGGGGATGATGTCGCCGTTCTTGAATTGCACCGAGCCGACCCGACCATTGCCGGCGTCGTGCAGGGCCTGGGTCTGTTCGCACAGGCGAAAGTGCAGGCCGCGGGATTCGAGGGCGGTTTGCAGGAGTTGGCCGCTGGTCTTGTCCAGTTGCCGCTCCAGCAGCCATTCACCGAGGTGCACCACGGTGACGTGCATGCCGCGCAGCATCAGGCCGTTGGCCGCTTCGAGACCGAGCAGGCCGCCGCCGATCACCACGGCGTGCTTGTGGGTCTTGGCAGTGTCGATCATCGCCTGGGTGTCGGCGATGTCGCGGTAGCCGATCACGCCCTGCAAGGTGTTGCCGGGGATCGGCAGGATGAACGGGGTCGAACCTGTGGCGATCAGCAGGCGATCGTATTCGGCCTCGGTGCCGTCCTCGGCGATCACTCGGCGTTTGACCCGGTCGATCTCCACCACTTTGCGGTTGAGCAGCAGTTTGATGCCGTTTTCCAGATACCAGTCGAGGTCGTTGAGCACGATTTCTTCGAAGGTCTGTTCGCCGGCCAATACCGGCGACAACAGGATGCGGTTGTAGTTGGTGTGCGGTTCGGCGCCGAAGACCGTGATGTCGTACAGCTCGTTGCTCAGCTTGAGCAGTTCTTCCAGGGTACGAACCCCGGCCATGCCATTGCCGATCATCACCAGTTTGAGTTTTTTCATCAGGTTCTCCGGGAGCATCGGGCTTGCCTCTTGTGGGCAGTCAGGCCTTGCTCGACAAAAATGGCGCAAACAAA
This sequence comes from Pseudomonas sp. R15(2017), assembly GCF_002112685.1. Classification (NCBI taxonomy): domain Bacteria; kingdom Pseudomonadati; phylum Pseudomonadota; class Gammaproteobacteria; order Pseudomonadales; family Pseudomonadaceae; genus Pseudomonas; species Pseudomonas sp. R15(2017). Next base: position 338,424 of record NZ_NEII01000007.1, on the reverse strand, counting down.
AAAGGCGTCCCGCCAGTTACCTAGCGAGGACGCCTTTGTCCTTGTCCCGTTCTCTCGGGAAGCCTGGCCTTCGTCGTTGAAGGTCGGGCTTTATGTCAGTTGAAAACGTTAATGCAGTGGTTGTGCCAAGTCGCGGCGGGCCGCGAATTTACTGGGGTAGTGCTGGAATTGGCCAGATGTTCGTTGTGGTTTTTGCACTGAATGGAAGCGGCACGCCCGTTAATGGAGCGCCGCATCAGCCATGAAACAGCAGGAACAGCAGCACCAGATTGCCCAGCAGCGCCAGTAATGCCAGTGTCCGCCAGACCTTCAGCGGCTCACGCTCCAGCAAGGGGCGAGGGCGCACATTCAGGCTGCGGCGCTCACCTTGCTCCAGAATCAGCAGCCATTCCTCGGCGGTTTCATAGCGTTGCAAAGGATCGGCCGCCACACCGCGCTCCAGGCACTGCGCCAGCCATTCCGGCAGATCCGGGCGATAGCGACCGGCACTCACCGGCACCCCGAAACGCGGGCGCTGGAAGGCTTCGATCTCGCCGTAGGGAAAATGTCCGGTGAGCAGGAAATACAAGGTCACGCCCACCGCATACAGATCCTGGTGTGTGCTGGGCGCCGCGCCTTGAAAGGCTTCTGGCGCGATGAAGCTCGGGGTTCCGGGCAAGGTCGATGGTGCGTCCTGCGACAGACCGGGGCAATACGCCAGACCGAAATCCAGCAGGCGCAACTCGCCGTCGTCCCCCAGGTGCAGGTTTTCCGGTTTGATGTCGCGGTGCAGGATCTGCCGTCGGTGTAACAGGCCGACTGCCCGCAGCAGACGTTCGGCCAGATCCTGCCACTGAGCCAGTGGCAGCGGGCCGCTTTGTGCGAACAACTGCGCCAGGGTCGTCCCTGAATATTCACGCATCACGTAGTACAAATGCTGACGCTGACCGGCGCTATGGACTTCGGGAAAGTGCCGCCCGGCGACGCGTTTGAGAAACCATTCCTCCGCCAGCAAGGCCTGACCAGCCTGGGCATCGTCTGCCAGTTGTGCAGGCAAAGTCTTCAACAGCCAGGCTTGGCCCTGACCATCGAGCACGCGATACAGCAACGATTGCTGGCTCTGACCGACGGTTCCTTGCACCTGCCAGCCTTCGAATGCCTGACCCGGTTTCAGCGGCGGGGGCAGCGGCCATTGCTGCAAATGAATCAGCGCATCGCCAAGACTGGCCTCGCCAACAGCATCCACCCGCACCAACAGCGCACTGGCATTGTCCTGACTGCCGGCCAGGTGCGCAGCGTTGACCAGCGTTTGCGCCGCACTGTGCAGATCCGGTTGATCGCGCAGGATTCCGGCAATGGCGGTATCGCCGAGCGCCGCCCAAACGCCATCACTGAGCAGCACAAAACATTCGCCGTCACGCAGTTCGCCATCGAGAAAATCCAGCACCAGATGCTGATCCAGCCCCAGGGCGCGCTTGAGCACGTGCTGCATGCCCGGTTGATCCCAGACGTGATCCTCGCTGATCCGTTGCAAGGTCTCGGCGTGCCAGCGATAGACCCGGCAATCACCGACGTGCGCCAGGGTAAACCGCCGGCCGCGCAGGACCAGCGCGCTGACGGTGGTGAGCAGCGGCTGGCCGCCACCGTTGGCCTGCAACCAGCGGTTTTGCGCGAGCAGCAGACGATCGAGGGCCTGGGCCACGCTCCAGGTTTCCGGAGTGGCGTAATAGTCCAGTGCCAGCGCCTGCAAGGTCGAACGTGCGGCCAGCCCGCCATCGGCGCACTGGCTCACGCCGTCGGCGATGGCAAACAGAAAGCCTTTGCTGGCAGCCAGCGCCGGGGCCGGCGTGACCAGGCGCAAGGCGTCCTGATTTTCCGCGCGGGGGCCGGTGGCGCTGGCTTCGGCGAAGCTCAGTTGCAGAGCCATTCGGGCCTCAGACCCGGGCAGCGGTCACGGCCGCCGAACCCCAGGTGGTTCTCCAGCGACGTTTGACCCCGTGCAGGCCGAACCACGCCAGCACGCCAAGGCTGGCGAACAGCCACAGCGCCAGTTGATAGCTGCCGGTGCTCTGTTTGATCGCGCCCATGCCTGCCGCCAGGGCAAAACCGCCGATGCCGCCGGCCATGCCGATCAGCCCGGTCATCACGCCGATTTCGCGCCGGAAACGTTGCGGCACCAGTTGGAACACCGCGCCATTACCTGCGCCGAGACCGAGCATGGTGCAGACGAAAAGTGCCAGCGCCGCGTAGGAACTTGGCAGGTTGAAACCGACCGCCGCGATACAAACTGCGGCGACCGTGTACATCGCCAAAAGCGTGCGAATACCACCGAATCGGTCAGCCAGTGCGCCACCGAGGGGACGCATCAGGCTGCCGCCGAAGACGCAGGCGGCGGTGTAGTAACCGGCGGTCACCGGGCTCAGGCCGTATTGATCGTTGAAGTAGCCGGGCAGGGCGCTGGCCAGGCCGATGAAGCCGCCGAAGGTGACGCTGTAGAAAAACATGAACCACCAGCTGTCGCGATCACCCAAAGCCTTGAAGTAGTCGGCCATGGCTTTGGCTTTTGGTCGCTCCGGCGCGTTTTTCGCCAGCCAGGCGAACAGCACCAGGGTCAGGATCAACGGGATCAGGGCGAACCCGAATACATTGCTCCAGCCAAACGCCGCCGCCAGCACCGGGGCGATCAGTGCCGCGAACACAGTCCCGGAATTGCCGGCCCCGGCGATGCCCATCGCCTTGCCCTGATGTTCCGGCGGATACCATTGCGAGGCCAGCGGCAGGGCCACGGCGAAAGAAGCGCCAGCCATACCGAGGAACAAACCGAGCAGCAGGGCCTGTTCGTAACTGTGGATGCCCAGTTTCCAGGCACCGAACAGTGCGCAGATCACGATCACCTGGCCGATCAGCCCGGCGGTTTTCGGCGACAGGCGATCGGCGAGCATGCCCATCGCAAAACGCAGTACCGCGCCGGCCAGAATCGGCGTGGCGACCACAAGACCGCGCTGCTGGGTAGTCAGGTGCAGATCGCCAGCAATCTGCACCGCCAGCGGGCCGAGCAGGTACCAGACCATGAAGCTCAGGTCGAAATACAGGAAGGCCGCGAACAGGGTCGGGGTGTGGCCGGATTTCCAGAAGCTTTTATTCATCGCGCACCTCAGCTGTAGAGAATCTCGAGAAGGAGTCAGAACCAGCACAGTGGGGCGCCGCCACGGCCGCACCACCGGCCCCGTTCGATGGGGCCAAAACGCAAAAACGCCGCTACCCGGATCGCCGAAAGGGGCGAAGAAGGTGAGCGACGTCTTTGTCGTAGGTGGGGCAACCGCCGTTGGTTACCTGTAGGGATTACTTAGCGAGATTTGTGCCAATAGTCTGAAACCGCGTTGCGGCCAATCGCGGCCAAGCCCGCTCCCACAGGTTCTGCATTAATCACAGACACTGTGTACGACAAGGAAACCTGTGGGAGCTGGCTTGCCAGCGATGGGGCCTTCAGAGGCTCCACGAAACTTCAGCCGAGCAACTCGCTCATCGCGATGATCTGCTCCGCCACCTGAATCAGTTTCTGCTGGCGGCTCATGGCCTGGCGGCGCATCAGGGTGTAGGCCTCTTCTTCGTTGCAGTCCTTCATTTTCATCAGCAGCCCTTTGGCCAGTTCGATGCGCTTGCGCTCGGCCAGTTGCTGGTCGCGGGCCTGAAGCTGGGCGCGCAAGGCCTGGTCGCTTTCGAAACGGGCCATGGCCACGTCGAGAATCGGCTGCAGACGTTGTGCGTGAATGCCCTCGACGATGTAGGCACTGACCCCGGACTTGATCGCCTGACGCATCACGCCGGGGTCATGTTCGTCGGTGAACATCACGATCGGCCGGGGCTGGTCGCGGCTGACCAGCACCACTTGCTCCATCACATCGCGGCTCGGTGACTCGGTATCGATCAGGATCACGTCCGGACGCACCGTTTCGACGCGCGCCGGCAGGTCGATGGTCAGGCCCGACTCGTCGATCACCTCGAAACCGGCCTCGGTCAGCGCGGCTTTCAGGCGTCCGACTTTTTTCGCGGTGTCGTTGATCAGCAGAATGCGCAACATATTCGCGGTCTCCTGTCAGCGCTGGGCGAGAAGGGTGGCGCTGTCGCTCAGCGCGTGGAGCTTGAAGCTTCGGGCGTAGGCGGCAGGATCGCTGCCGTCCCAGATTTTGCCGTCGATCAACTGGCTGCTGCGCATGTCCTTACCCCAGGCTGCGACGCCCACAGCAGTCGCCGCGTCGCGATAGATCTCCAGTTGTTGCACCTGCCGGGCGACGGCGAGGTAATCCGGGTCATCGCGCAGCAAACCCCAACGGCGGAACTGGGTCATGAACCACATGCCATCCGAGAGGTACGGCAGATTCACCGCGCCATCGCCGTGAAAGCGCAGGGCGTGCGGGTCCTGCCAGCGATTGCCCAGTCCATCGTCGTAATCGCCGAGAAAGCGCGGTTCGATGCAGGACACCGGGGCGTCGAGGTATTCCGCAGCGCTCAGCAACTGCGCGGTGCTGCGGCGGTTTTCCGGGCTTTCTTCAATGAAGCGGCTGGCTTCGAGGATCGCCATCACCAGCGCGCGGGCGGTGTTGGGGTATTGCTCGACGAACGCGCGGGTGCAGCCGAGGACTTTTTCCGGGTGATCGGGCCAGATGGTCTGGCTGGTCGCCAGCGTGAAACCGAGATCCTGCTGCACGGCGCTGGCCGCCCACGGTTCGCCGACGCAGAGGCCATCAATGCGTCCGGCCTGCAAGTGCGCGACCATTTGCGGCGGCGGCACCACCACACTATCGACATCCTGCAAAGGATGAATGCCCTGGCTCGCCAGCCAGTAATACAGCCACATGGCATGGGTGCCGGTCGGGAAAGTCTGGGCGAAGGTCAGTTTTGCGCGGGTTTGGTGCACATGGTGGTGCAGCGCTTCAGGACCGGTCACGCCCAGGCCCTGCAAACCGTGGGACAGGTTGAGGCTCTGGCCGTTCTGGTTCAGACCCATCAGCACCGCCATGTCGGTCGGCGCGACGCCGCCGATGCCCAGGTGCACCGCGTAAATCAGACCGTAAAGGCTGTGGGCGGCATCGAGTTCACCGCTGACCAGATTGTCCCGCAGGTTGGCCCAGGAACTCTGGCGTTTGAGATTCAGGGTCAACCCGTAAGGCTGGGCGAAGCCCTGGGTGGCGGCGACCACCAGCGAGGCGCAGTCGCTCAGAGCCATGAAGCCCAGGTTGATCGCACTTTTTTCCGGGGCATCGCTGCCGTTGACCCAGGCCAGCGGCCCGGCGGAGGTTTGAGTCATGAAAGCCACCCTCAAAAAAAACGCCGTCCCAGGCTTTGCCCGCGCAAAACCGAGAGACGACGCCATTGTCCTTGCCTGCACGCCACCATTGGCCTGCAGGCTGATGCCGAGGAAGGTGCAAGGCATATGCCATGCGCACCGATTTACCCGTGCGCCTCGCGCGGTGGGGCGATGCCCGGCTATAATCGCCGCCTCTTTTCGCCGCCCGAGTCATAGCCGCCCATGTACACCCTGGCCCGTCAGCTGTTGTTCAAACTTTCCCCGGAAACCTCCCACGATCTGTCGCTGGATCTGATCGGCGCGGGCGGGCGTTTGGGCCTCAACGGCCTGCTGTGCAAGGCCCCGGCGTCGCTGCCGGTGAGTGTCATGGGTCTGCAGTTCCCGAACCCGGTGGGTCTGGCGGCCGGTCTGGACAAGAACGGCGCGGCCATCGACGGCTTCGCGCAACTGGGTTTCGGTTTTGTCGAAATCGGCACCGTGACTCCGCGCCCGCAGCCGGGCAACCCGAAACCACGGATTTTCCGTCTGCCGGAAGCCGAGGCGATCATCAACCGCATGGGGTTCAACAACCTCGGTGTGGATAACCTGCTGGCGCGGGTGGCGGCGGCCAAATACAAGGGCGTGCTGGGGATCAACATCGGCAAGAACTTCGACACCCCGGTCGAGCGCGCTGTAGACGACTACCTGATCTGCCTGGACAAGGTCTACGCCCACGCCAGTTACGTCACGGTCAACGTCAGCTCGCCGAACACTCCGGGCCTGCGCAGCCTGCAATTCGGCGATTCGCTCAAGCAATTGCTGGCGGACCTGGCCACGCGCCGCGCCGAACTGGCCCTGCGCCACGGCAAGCATGTACCGCTGGCGATCAAGATCGCGCCGGACATGACCGACGAAGAAACCGCGCAAGTCGCCCAGGCGCTGATCGAAACCGGGATGGACGCGGTGATCGCCACCAACACCACCCTCAGCCGCGTGGGCGTCGAAGGCATGGAACATGGTGACGAGGCGGGCGGTCTGTCCGGCGCGCCAGTGCGTGAAAAGAGTACCCATACCGTGAAAGTGCTGGCATCCGAGCTGGGCGGCAAGCTGCCGATCATCGCGGCGGGCGGTATCACCGAAGGCAAGCATGCGGCCGAGAAGATCGCTGCCGGCGCGAGCCTGGTGCAGATCTACTCCGGCTTCATCTACAAGGGCCCGGCGCTGATCCGCGAGTCCGTGGACGCGATCGCCGCCAAACGCTGATTGGCCGGCATAAAAAGGCAGGCATAAAAAAGGGCTCCTCGAAGGAGCCCCTGGGCCGTAGCCCGCCGTCCGGGAAGGACGTGCATGGTGATCAGGTCGTTACGAAATCAGATTGTCGTGTCGCAATAAGTGCCCTGTGTCAGCCGACGGCGTGAAGTTCGTTGAGTCTGTGGATTCCCGCAGTGCCGGTCATACCGTCCCAGTTGTCGCCGCGTCCTTCTCGCCAGCCGTTGATCCAGGCTTGACGTACCGACGGTAGAGTAAATGGGCAAAGCTCACGGGATTTGCCACCAACGCCATATTGATATCCGCGCAAAAATGCTCTTTCCAACGGATCACGCTTAAGTCTTCTCATAGGGTGTTTCCCTCACTTGTTGACTGTTTTTGTCGCGTCGACCTCAACTGAGGTCTGGCAGAAAAACTCTGCCGTTGGCGGCTCGCTGCCGGCGTGGCGAGCCAAGGTGTTGACGCCGTTGCGACGTCAACCTGTGTCCAGTTCTAACCAATGAGTCACATCGATGGAATGACCGTTTTGTCATAAGGACGTAACGAAAAAGATGCTATGGCCATAAGTAACCGCGTATTTATCCAGCGTTTGTTGGCCAAACCCCGGTATGATCGGCCCCGCGCTGGATGATGAGGTTAATCCTTTAGTGAGAATGACCCACGTTTACACTGGGGTACTATTCGACGAAGGGTTGCTTTGAGTCATTTTGTTGCTTCAACTTTTTTCTCTGTCCCGGCATCTAAGCTCTTTTAACCCGAGCAGCGGGGATGGAACGGCACACCTTCGTGCCACGCGGGCGCTCTTGTAGAAAAGCGCCTGATTGAAAACCGGATCGGCAATGCGTTGCCGGTTCATCAGCCAAAGGCTCTGGAAAAACCATGTCCGACCGTTTCGAACTCTTCCTCACTTGCCCCAAAGGCCTTGAAGGCCTGCTCATCGAGGAAGCCGTCGGGCTTGGCCTTGAAGAGGCCCGCGAACACACCTCCGCCGTGCGTGGCATGGCGACCATGGAAACCGCTTATCGCCTGTGCCTCTGGTCGCGTCTGGCCAACCGGGTGCTGCTGGTGCTCAAGCGCTTCCCGATGAAAAACGCTGAAGACCTGTACCACGGCGTACTCGACGTCGACTGGCAGGATCACATGCTGGCCGACGGCACCCTCGCCGTGGAATTCAGCGGCCACGGTTCGGGCATCGACAACACTCACTTCGGCGCCCTGAAGGTCAAGGACGCCATCGTCGACAAACTGCGCACACCGCAGGGCGACCGCCCGAGCATCGACAAACTCAACCCGGACCTGCGCATTCACCTGCGTCTGGATCGTGGCGAAGCGATTCTGTCCCTCGACCTCTCCGGCCACAGCCTGCACCAGCGTGGTTACCGCTTGCAGCAGGGCGCTGCGCCGCTGAAGGAGAACCTTGCAGCCGCGATCCTGATCCGTTCCGGCTGGCCGCGCATTGCCGCCGAAGGTGGCGCGCTGGCTGACCCGATGTGCGGTGTCGGCACGTTCCTGGTCGAAGCCGGTATGATCGCCGCCGACATGGCGCCGAACCTGCGTCGCGAACAGTGGGGCTTCACCGCCTGGCTCGGTCACGTGCCGGCGCTGTGGAAAAAACTGCATGAAGAAGCCGTCGAGCGTGCTGCTGCCGGTCTGGCCAAGCCGCCGCTGTGGATTCGCGGTTATGAAGCCGACCCACGGCTGATCCAGCCGGGCCGCAACAACGTCGAACGCGCCGGCCTGAGCGAGTGGATCAAGATCTATCAGGGCGAAGTGGCGACGTTCGAACCGCGTCCGGATCAGAACCAGAAAGGGCTGGTCATCTGCAACCCGCCGTACGGCGAGCGTCTGGGCGATGAAGCCAGCCTGTTGTACCTCTACCAGAACCTCGGCGAGCGTCTGCGTCAGGCCTGCCTGAACTGGGAAGCGGCGGTGTTCACCGGCGCGCCGGATCTGGGCAAGCGCATGGGCATCCGCAGCCACAAGCAGTATTCGTTCTGGAACGGCGCGTTGCCGTGCAAGCTGCTGTTGATCAAAGTCCTGCCGGATCAGTTCGTCACCGGCGAGCGCCGCACCCCGGAACAACGTCAGGCCGAGCGCGAGCAAGCCGCTTACGACCAGACGCCGAACGAGCCGCAGGAGCGCAAGTTCAACAAGAACGGCAACCCGATCAAACCGACGCCGGCCCCGGCGCCAGTGATCGAGCAACCGCGCCTGAGCGAAGGCGGGCAGATGTTTGCCAACCGCCTGCAAAAGAACCTCAAGGCCATGAGCAAGTGGGTCAAGCGTGAAGGCATCGATTGCTACCGCGTCTACGATGCGGACATGCCGGAATACGCCATGGCCATCGACCTGTACCACGACTGGGTGCACGTTCAGGAATACGCCGCGCCGAAGTCGATCGACCCGGAAAAGGCCTCGATCCGCATGTTCGACGCCCTGGCGGCCATTCCGCAGGCGCTGAACATCGACAAGAGCCGCGTGGTGGTCAAGCGCCGCGAGCGTCAGAGCGGCACCAAGCAGTACGAGCGTCAGGCGGCCCAGGGCAAGTTCAATGAAGTGACCGAGGGCGGCGTGAAGTTGCTGGTCAACCTCACCGACTACCTCGACACCGGACTGTTCCTCGATCATCGGCCGATGCGCATGCGTATCCAGAAAGAGGCCGCCGGCAAGCGCTTCCTCAACCTGTTCTGCTACACCGCGACCGCCAGCGTGCACGCGGCCAAGGGCGGCGCGCGCAGCACCACCAGTGTCGACCTGTCGAAAACCTACCTCGACTGGGCGCGCCGCAACCTGTCGCTCAACGGTTTCTCCGACAAGAACCGTCTGGAGCAGGGCGACGTGATGGCGTGGCTGGAAAACTCCCGCGACGAATACGACCTGATCTTCATCGATCCGCCGACCTTTTCCAACTCCAAGCGCATGGAAGGCATCTTCGACGTGCAGCGTGACCAGGTGCAGTTGATCGATGTGGCCATGGCCCGTCTGGCGGCGGGCGGGGTGTTGTACTTCTCCAACAACTTCCGCAAGTTCCAGCTCGAAGACAACCTGGCCGAGCGCTACGCGGTCGAGGAAATCACCGCCAGCACCATCGACCCGGATTTCGCCCGCAACGGCAAGATCCACCGCGCCTGGAAAATCACGGCTCGTTGACACTTTGCAAAATTGGATCCACAGAGCCTTGATTTTTAAAGGCTCTTGGATCCGTTCAGAGCTAGCCAAATTAGTGGCTAATAGCTATAACTCACACACGGCCGATGGGGTTTTTCCCGCAGATGCTGACGTAGTGAGTGGCTTTTATGTCGTTGCACCCCGTGCGCCCGAAGATATTGGGTTTTATCAGCGAAGACGTCTCGGCCTGGCTGGTCGGGGTGCTGGTATTGCTCGCCGGCGGAATTCTCACGGGGCTGCTCGCCTGGGGCACCCTCAATCAGTTTCACAGCCAGTTGCGCCAACGCTTTCAGCTGCTGGCCAACGAACGCTATAGCCGCATCGAAGAACGATTTCAGGATCAGGAGCAACGTCTCGATGGCCTGCGCCGGTTCTTCGCCAACTCCGAATCGGTGTCCCGTGCCGAATTCGACGGTTACACCCATCCTCTATTGCTGCGCACCCAGGCTTATTCGTTTGCCTTGCGGGTGAGCGGTGCCGAACGTGCCGCCTTCGAGCAGCGCGTGCGAGATGAGGGCCTGAGCACCTTCAGCGTGCGCGAACTCAATGCGCGCGGCGAACTGCAACTGGCCTCGGCCCGCGATGAGTACGTCGTCGTGGTGTACAGCCAGACCCAGAGCCGGCTCGGTTCTCCGCTGGGTTACGACTTGCTGGCTCAGCCGTTGCGCCGCTCGACCCTGGAGCGCGCCGACCAGCTTCGCAGTCTGGCAGTGTCGCAGCCGATGCATCTGGTCGGTATCGAGCCGGCATACGCACGCGGCGTATTGTTGGTGGCACCGGTTCTGCGCGAAGGCGAGCCCAGATCATACGGCTACGTAATGGCTGTCATCAGCATGCGTCAGCTGCTGGCAGACGGCTTGCCGGATGCATTTCATGACTATCTGTCGGTGCGCATCCTCGATCTGTCCACCACTGATCAGCATGAAGTGCTGTTCGAATCGACCAATGAACCGGCGCAGAGTGATCTGTCGGCGACCCGGCTGGTGCGCATGGCTGATCACGACTATCAGGTAGATATCCTGCCCAGCGAAGCGTTCATGCAGGCCAACCATTCGTCGGTGGGCAGCGTGGTGGTGCTGGGCGGGTTGCTCAGTCTGCTGTTGAGCGCGCTGCTTTATGTGCTGGTCAGTCAGCGCCAGCGAGCGTTGCGCATGGTCGAGTTGCGCACTCAGGAGCTGCATGAGCGCGAGCAGGAACTGCGCGGCACCCACGGTCAGTTGCGCGGGGTGCTCAACGCGGCGACCCAGGTTGCAATCATCGCCACCGACCTGCGCGGCGTGATCAACACTTTCAACCCCGGTGCCGAGCAGATGCTCGGTTATCACAGCAACGAAGTGGTCGGCCACATGACCCTGGAAAACCTGCACTTTCCCCGGGAACTGGTGGCCCGCGCGGCGGAGCTCAGCGCCCGCTATGGCAAAACCATTCCGACCTGCCAGGCGATGCTGGTGGAGGGTGGCGAAGTCGGTGGGCACGAGGCGCGGGAGTGGACGCTGGTGCGCAAGGACGGCAGCCACATTCCAGTGAACATGCTGGCCACGCCGGTGCTGGACGAGCAGGGGCTGTGGGTCGGGCACCTGGCGATCTGCATCGACATCACCGAGCGCAAGCGCGTGCACGAAGCGCTGGCCGCGCGGGATGTGCTGTTGAAGAAGCTCAGCGCCCATGTTCCCGGCGGGATCTATCAATTCAAGATGGAGTTCGACGGGCGTTTCAGCGTGATCTACGCCAGCGACGGCATCCGCGAGATCTACGAGCTGGAGCCGGACGTGCTGCTGCTCAACGCCGAGGCGATCTTCACCCGTATCCACCCGCAGGACGTCAGCCGCGTGCGCAAGTCGATCCGTGCTTCGGCGGACAATCTCAGCCCATGGCGTGAGGAGTATCGTGTGCAATTGCCCGAGCGTGGCCTGCGCTGGGTTCGCGGCGAGGCGACGCCGGAGGAACTGCCGGGCGGCGGGGTGCTGTGGCATGGCTATATTTCGGATATTTCCGACCTGAAACGGGTGGAAGAAGAGCTGCGCGCGCTGTCGGTGACCGATTCCCTGACCGGCATTCACAACCGGCGCTATTTCCAGGAGCGCCTGACCACCGAAATGGCCCGGGTCGAGCGCGGCGGAGGCGAGTTGTCGGTGATCATGCTCGACATCGACCACTTCAAGCGGATCAACGATCAGTACGGTCACGCGGTAGGCGACCGCGTGTTGCAGGCGGTCTGCGAGCGCATCGGTCACCGGCTGCGGCGTACCGACGTGTTCTGCCGCTTGGGTGGCGAAGAGTTCATGGTGTTGTGCCCGGACATCGACGGCGATCACGCCCACATGCTGGCCGAGGAGTTATGGCACAGCCTGCGCAGTGCGCCGATCGACGTGGTGGGGGTGGTGACGGCCAGTTTCGGGATTGCCAGCTGGCGACCGGGTGAGGGCGCGGACGCGCTGTTGCTGCGGGCGGATTCGGGGGTGTATGCGGCGAAGCAGGGCGGACGGGATCGGGTCGAGCGGCAGATGAACTGAGCCCCTCTGCCACCTGATCGTTCCCACGCTCTGCGTGGGAATGCCTCCGGGGACGCTCCGCGTCCAGTGACGCAGAGCGTCACGGGCTGTATTCCCACGCGGACGGTTCGACGCCTCGACGTGGGAACAATCATTTAATGGGTTACAGAACCGAAGCAGTCTGCGGCGTCCGCGGCTGTTTGTAGAGATCCAGCAGTACCTGATCCAGCACCGACGACGCGCCGAACGGGGCCTTGTCGTTGAGGATCGCCACCACCGCCCAGGTGTTGCCGTTGACGTCGCGGCTGAAGCCGGCGATTGCCCGCACGGTGTTCAGCGTACCGGTCTTGACGTGGGCTTCGCCGCGCATCGCGGTGGTCTTGAGGCGTTTGCGCATGGTGCCGTCAGTGCCCGCGATCGGCAGTGAACTGATGTACTCGGCAGCATATGGGCTGTGCCAGGCCGCTTGCAGCATGTTGGCCATTTCCCGGGCGCTGACCCGCTCGGAACGCGACAGACCGGAGCCGTTCTCCATCACCAGATGCGGCGCGGTGATGCCTTTCTTCGCCAGCCACTGACGCACCACCCGTTGCGCGGCTTTGGCGTCATCGCCGTCGGCGTCGTTGCGGAATTTCTGGCCCAGGCTCAGGAACAGCTGCTGAGCCATGGTGTTGTTACTGTATTTGTTGATGTCGCGGATGATTTCCGCCAGATCCGGCGAGAACGCACGGGCCAGCACTTTCGCGCTGCTCGGGGTCGGGGCCAGACGATCCTTGCCCTGGATGCTGCCGCCCAGTTCCTTCCAGATCGCCCGCACGGCACCGGCGGTGTAGGTCGCGTGGTCGAGCAGCGACAGGTAAGTCTGCGAGCTGCAGCCTTCGCCCAACTGGCCGGCCACGGTCACGGTCACGCTGCCATCGGCCTGCGGCACCGGGTTGTAGCGCACGCCGCCGGTGCATTGTTTGGAGTTGAGCGCTTTGACAGTGTTCTCGATGTTGATGCTGGCAATCGGCGGTTCGACCGAGATCAGCACCCGGCCATTGTCGTTGCGGGCCACGAAACGCAGGGCCTTGAGGTTGACCAGCAGCGAATCCGGCTTGACCAGGAACGGCTTGTTCTCGTCGTTGCCGTCATCGTTGAATTCCGGCAGTTGCGGCTGCACGAAGAAGCTGCGATCGAGCACCAGATCACCGGTGACCTGGGTCACGCCGTTGGCGCGCAGGTCGCGCATCAGCAGCCAGAGTTTTTCCATGTTCAGCTTCGGATCGCCGCCGCCCTTGAGGTAGAGGTTGCCGTTGAGGATCCCGCCGTTCAGGTCGCCGTCGGTGTAGAACTCGGTTTTCCACTGATGATTGGGGCCGAGCATTTCCAGCGCTGCGTAGGTGGTGACCAGTTTCATGGTCGAGGCCGGGTTGACCGACACGTCGGCGTTGTACACGGTCGGCGTGCCCGGGCCGTCCAGCGGCACCATCACCAGCGACAGGGCAGTGGGCTGCAGCTTGCTGGCCTTGAGGGCTTTTTCGACGTTGGGGGTCAGGGCGGTGTTGATGGTGGCAGCGGAGACGGGCAAGGCCAGCGGCAGAAGAAGACCGGCCAGGAGCAGAGGACGCAACGATTTGATCATATGAAATAAAACCCTACAGCCGAGGGGAAAAAAGACGAGGACATGGATGAAAAGGCCCTCAGTGGTCATGAAAGTGTCGGCATTATGCCCCAAGGTGCAACAGCTTGGGCCTTTCGCAAGGGCGCCAATTCGTTATTTTTTTACAGGCGGTCGCACGCACGTCCCGGATAGGCGGGCAATCGCCGGCTTAAACTGGTAAAGTGCCGGCCGTAATTACTTAAGAGGATTGTTCCAATGGCGACTAACCGTTCCCAGCGTCTGCGCAAAAAACTGTGCGTCGATGAATTTCAAGAGCTGGGTTTCGAACTGAACCTGGGCTTCAAAGAAGACCTGTCCGAAGAAGCCATTGACGCTTTCCTCGAAGCATTCATCAAAGAAGCCATGGAAGCCAACGGTCTGGGCTATGTCGGCGGCGACGACTTCGGTCTGGTTTGCCTGCAGAAGCGTGGCTCGGTCACCGAAGAGCAGCGCGCTGCTGTTGAAGCCTGGCTGAAAACCCGCTCCGAGCTGACCAGCACTGAAATCAGCCCGCTGCTGGACGTCTGGTATCCGGAAAAGCCGATCAACGCGGCCAAGTGATACTGAAAAAAACGGTGACCTGAGGGTCGCCGTTTTTTTATGCCTGCTTTTTAACGAGGCCTCAAGCCTTGCGCCAGTTGAGGATCAGCAAGGTCAACACCCCCGCGACAATCCCCCAGAACGCCGAACCGATGGAAAACAGCGTCAGCCCCGACGCCGTGACCATGAAGGTGATCAGCGCCGCTTCCCGTTCCTTCACCTCGGTCATGGCAATGCTCAAGCCGTTGATGATCGAGCCGAACAGCGCCAAAGCAGCAATCGACAGCACCAGTTCCTTGGGCAGCGCGGCGAACAGCGCCGCCAGCGTGGCGCCGAACACCCCGGCAATCCCGTAGAAAATCCCGCACCACACCGCAGCGGTGTAGCGTTTGTTGCGATCCTCATGGGCATGGGGCCCGGTGCAGATCGCCGCGCTGATGGCCGCCAGGTTGATGCCGTGGGAACCGAACGGTGCCAGCAGCAAGGACGCGATGCCGGTCGCGGTGATCAGCGGCGAGGCCGGGACGTTGTAGCCATCGGCGCGCAACACGGCGATGCCGGGCATGTTTTGCGAGGTCATCGCTACCACAAACAGCGGAATGCCGATGCTGATAGTCGCGGCCAGAGAAAAGTGCGGCGTGGTCCAGACTGGTGTCGCCACTTCCAGATGAAAACCGCTGAAGTCCAGCAGCCCCATGAAACCCGACAGCGCGGTGCCGATCAGCAGCGCGGCGAGCACCGCATAGCGTGGCGACAGGCGTTTGACGATGAGATAAGTGAAGAACATCCCCAGCACCAGACCGGTGCGATGTTGCGCGGCGACGAAGATTTCGCTGCCTATCTTGAACAGAATCCCCGCCAGCAGCGCGGCGGCGAGGGAGGCCGGAATCTTTTTCACCAGCCGTTCGAAGCTGCCGGTCAGGCCGCAAATGGTCACCAGCACCGCGCAGGTGATGTAGGCGCCGATGGCTTCGCCGTAGGTAACGCCGCCGAGGCTGGTGATCAACAGCGCCGCGCCGGGCGTTGACCAGGCAATGGTGATCGGCGTGCGATAGCGCAGCGACAGGCCGATCGAACACACCGCCATGCCGATGGAAATCGCCCAGATCCACGACGAAATCTGCCCGCTGGTCAGGCCCGCCGCTTGTCCGGCCTGGAACATCAGCACCAGCGAACTGGTGTAGCCGGTCATCATCGCGATGAACCCGGCGACGATGGCGGAGGGCGATGTGTCCGCCAGCGGGCGCAGTCGGGTGTGGGTGATTTCGTTCATGACAGGGGTATTCCTTGTACCAATGAAGATATTTGCTGCTACGCGAAACCCTTGTGGGAGCGGGCTTGCTCGCGATGACGGCGGAACAGTCGACATTGGAGTTGAATGTCCAACCGCTATCGCGAGCAAGCTCGCTCCCACAGGGATCGCGGATTCTGCGATCAAGCCTAAACTCAAACGTAACGGAGCGTTGCAATACAGCCGTAGCCGCAAACAGCCGTACAGTCGTGTTGCCACCTTCCATTGTGTACAATCGCGCTGTTTTTTACGCGATACTTGCCAGCGACCCACTGTGCCGTATTACAGTCACGGTCAATTCGCCGCGTTCTTCCCGACTCGAGTGCCCATGAACGAACAGTTGCAACCCCTCAAGAAACAACCGCGAGCAGGCAAAGCCGGCCGCAGCGGAACCCAGGACGATATTGTCTATGCGCATATCTTCGAGGCCATCCTCGAACAACGCCTGGCGCCCGGCACCAAGTTGAGCGAAGAAGCGCTGGGGGAAATTTTCGGGGTCAGCCGCACCATCATTCGCCGTGCGCTATCGCGTCTGGCCCATGAAGGCGTGGTGCTGTTGCGGCCGAACCGTGGCGCGGTAGTGGCCAGCCCGAGCGTCGAAGAAGCGCGTCAGGTGTTCCTCGCCCGGCGTCTGGTGGAACGCGCGATCACTGAACTGGCGGTGCAGCACGCCACCGCCGAGCAGATCGCTGAATTGCGCCAGATGGTCAACGACGAACGCGACAGCTTCTCCCGTGGCGATCGCGGCGCCGGCATCCGTCTCTCCGGCGAATTCCACCTGAAACTGGCCGAAGCGGCGAAGAACGCGCCGTTGATCAGTTTCCAGCGCAGCCTCGTTTCGCAGACCTCGCTGATCATTGCCCAATATGAAAGCGGCAACCGTTCGCACTGTTCCTACGACGAGCACACTCAGTTGATCGACGCCATCGAAGCGCGCAACGGCGAGCTGGCAGTGGACCTGATGATGCATCACATGGACCACATCGACAGCAAGCTCAACCTCGACGAGGAAAGCGCTTCGGACGATCTGCATGCAGTGTTCTCGCATCTGTTGCAGACCAAGAAGCCGGGGCGGCCTGCGGCCAAGCTCTAAGTCAGACCGCGTCGACCCCAATCGCTGGCAAGCCAGCTCCCACAGGATTTGCGATGTGACGCAATTCTGGTGAACACCATAAAACCCTGTGGGAGCTGGCTTGCCAGCGATAGCAATCTGACAGGTAATAAAAATCCCCCGGACTGAAAAGTACCGGGGGATTTTTTTGCTCTCCTGATCGTTCCCACGCTCTGCGTGGGAATGCAGCCCGTGACGCTCCGCGTCACTGGACGCGGAGCGTCCCCAGAGGCATTCCCACGCAGAGCGTGGGAACGATCGAGCAATCAGTTAGCGCTGGTGCACCAGCGCACCCGCCGCATAGGTCTGGGCCACAGTGCGGTCATCGCCCAGGGTCATCAGCACAAACAACGTTTCGGCAATATTGTTGGCCTGCTTCAAGCGGTAGCTCAGCAGCGGCGTGGCGTTGTAGTCCAGCACCAGGAAGTCGGCGTCGGAGCCCGGTTGCAGGTTGCCGATCTTGTCTTCCAGGCGCAGTGCCCGTGCGCCGCCGAGGGTGGCGAGGTACAGCGACTTGAACGGGCTCAGGCGCGCACCTTGCAGTTGCATCACCTTGTAGGCTTCGTTCAGGGTTTGCAGCAGCGAGAAACTGGTGCCGCCGCCGACGTCAGTCCCGAGGCCGACGTTCAGTTTGTGCTTCTCGGCCATCGGCAGGTTGAACAGGCCGCTGCCGAGGAAGAAGTTCGAGGTCGGGCAGAACGCGACCGCCGAACCGGTCTGCGCCAGGCGCGCGCATTCGTCGTCGCACAGGTGCACGCCGTGGGCGAACACCGAGCGCTCGCCGAGCAATTGATAGTGATCGTAGACGTCCAGATAGCCCTTGCGCTCCGGGAACAGCTCCTTGACCCATTCGACTTCCTTGAGGTTTTCGCTGATGTGGGTCTGCATGTACAGATCCGGGTATTCGCTGAGCAACTGGCCGGCGAGCGTCAGCTGTTCCGGGGTGCTGGTCGGGGCGAAACGCGGGGTGACCGCATAGTGCAGACGACCCTTGCCGTGCCAGCGCTCGATCAGCGCCTTGCTGTCGACGTAGCTCGATTCCGGGGTGTCGGTCAGGTAGTCCGGCGCGTTGCGATCCATCATCACCTTGCCGGCGATCATCCGCAGATCCAGCTTCTCGGCCGCTTCGAAGAACGAGTTCACCGACTGCGGGTGCACGCTGCCGAACACCAGCGCGGTGGTGGTGCCGTTGCGCAGCAGTTCCTTGATGAAAATGTCCGCCACTTCATCGGCGTGGGCCTTGTCGGCGAACTGGCTTTCGCACGGGAAGGTGTAGGTGTTCAGCCAGTCCAGCAGTTGCTCGCCATAGGCGCCGACCATGCCGGTCTGCGGCAGGTGGATGTGGGTGTCGATGAAGCCCGGGGTGATCAGCGCATCCTTGTGATGGGTGATCTCGATGTCCGCCGGCAGCGTCGGGAGCAGTTCGCTGGCGTGGCCGAGGGCACTGATCTTGCCGTCATCGACCACCAGCAGGCCGTCCTCGAAATACTCGTAGGAGGCTTCGATGCCGACCTCGGCAGGATCGGCGATGCTGTGCAGGATGGCGGCGCGGTAGGCTTTGCGAGTCAGAGGCATGAGGGTTCTCTAATCAGTTTGAGGCTTTGAGTGTGGCGGCCTGACTGCGGCGCGAAACCGGCAGCAGTTTGGCAATCGGTTCGGCACTGGCGGTGTGCTGGCCGAAATTGGCGTTATAGGTGGCGATGATTTCGCCGGCGATGGAGATGGCGATTTCCACAGGCAACTTGCCTTTGACTTCGCCGATGCCCATCGGGCAGCGCATGCGTTGCACGACACTGGCGTCGAAACCACGATCACGCAGGCGATGTTCGAACTTGGCCCGTTTGGTTTTCGAACCGATCAGGCCGAACCAGGTAAAGTCGTTGCGTTTGAGGATCGCGGCGGTGAGTTCCAGATCCAGCTGATGGTTGTGGGTCATGACGATGCAGTAGCTGCCGGCGGGCAGGTCGTCGATTTCATCCACCGGTTCCTCGGCGACGATCTTGCGCACGCCGTGGGGAATCTGTTCGGGGAATTCTTCTTCCCGTGAATCGATCCAGCGCACCCGGCAGGGCAGGCTGGCGAGCAAGGGTACCAGCGCACGGCCGACATGACCGGCGCCGAACACCGCGATCTGCGCCTGCACCTGGCCCATCGGTTCGAACAGCAGCACCGTGGCGCCGCCGCAGCACTGGCCCAGGCTGGCGCCGAGGCTGAAGCGCTCCAGATGGGTGTCCTGCCTGCCGCTGGCGAGCATGTCGCGGGCGATCTGCATGGCTTTGTACTCCAGGTGCCCGCCACCGATGGTGTCGAACGTCTGGCGGGCGCTGACGACCATCTTTGAGCCGGCATTGCGCGGCGTCGAGCCGAGTTCTTCGATGATCGTCACCAGAACGCAGGGTTCGCCCTGGTTCTGCAGGTCGGCGAGGGCGTCGATCCAGTTGTACATATCTCACCTCTCAGATCGTTCCCACGCTCTGCGTGGGAATGCATCACTGGACGCTCCGCGTCCGCTGTTCAGGATGCGACGCAGAGCGTCGCGGGCTGCATTCCCACGCAGAGCGTGGGAACGATCATCAAACAACCTCGGTTTCAGCTTCGACGGCTTTCACCGCTTTGAGCTGGCGCATCTGCTCGCAACCCCACAACACCCGCTCCGGGGTCGCCGGCGCGTCGATCTTCGGCTGATGCTTGTAGTCGCCAAGGCTGGCCACCGCATCCTTGATCGCACACCACGCGGCGATGCCGAGCATGAACGGCGGCTCACCCACAGCCTTGGAGTGGAACACCGTGTCCTCCGGGTTCTTGCGGTTTTCCACCAGCTTCACCCGCAGGTCCAGCGGCATGTCCGCCACGGCCGGGATCTTGTAGCTGGCCGGGCCGTTGGTCATCAGCTTGCCCTTGTTGTTCCAGACCAGTTCTTCCATGGTCAGCCAGCCCATGCCCTGAACGAAACCACCCTCGACCTGGCCGATATCGATGGCCGGGTTCAGCGAGGCGCCGACGTCGTGGAGGATGTCGGTACGCAGCATCTTGTACTCGCCGGTCAGGGTGTCGACGATCACTTCGCAGCACGCCGCGCCGAAGGCGAAGTAGTAGAACGGCCGGCCACGGGCCTGGCTGCGGTCGTAGTAGATTTTCGGGGTCTTGTAGAACCCGGTGCTCGACAGCGACACCTGATTGAAATACGCCAGCTGGATCAGCGCTTCGAAGGTCAGGATGTGGTCACGCACCCGTACGTGGCCGTTGTGGAATTCCACGTCCTCTTCGCTGACCTTGTAGTGCCGCGCGGCGAATTCGACCAGCCGCTGCTTGATTGTTTCGGCAGCGTTCTGCGCCGCTTTGCCGTTGAGGTCGGCGCCGCTGGAGGCTGCGGTCGGCGAGGTGTTCGGCACCTTGTCGGTGTTGGTCGCGGTGATCTGCACGCGGTCCATTTCCACCTGGAACACTTCAGCCACGACCTGGGCGACTTTGGTGTTCAGGCCCTGGCCCATTTCCGTGCCGCCGTGGTTCAGGTGGATGCTGCCGTCGGTGTAGACGTGCACCAGTGCACCGGCCTGATTGAGGAAGCTGGCAGTGAAGGAAATGCCGAATTTCACCGGGGTCAGCGCCAGGCCTTTTTTCAGGATCGGACTGTTGGCGTTGTAGCGACGGATCGCTTCGCGGCGCTCGGCGTACTGGCTGCTTTCTTCCAGTTCGGCGGTCATCTCTTCGAGCATGTTGTGCTCGACGGTCTGGTAGTAATGGGTGACGTTGCGCTCGGTCTTGCCGTAGTAGTTGGCCTTGCGCACGGCCAGCGGATCGAGGTTCAGGTGACGGGCAATGGCGTCCATCACTTCTTCGATCGCGACCATCCCTTGCGGCCCGCCGAAACCACGGTACGCGGTGTTCGACGCGGTGTTGGTCTTGCAGCGGTGACCGTTGATGGTCGCATCGCCCAGGTAATACGAGTTGTCTGAGTGGAACATCGCCCGGTCAACGATCGAGGCCGACAGGTCAGGCGAGCAGCCGCAGTTACCGGCCAGATCCATCGCGATGCCGTGCAGGCGCCCGGTGCTGTCGAAACCGACGTCGTACTCGACGTAGAAAGGGTGACGCTTGCCGGTCATCAGCATGTCTTCGACACGCGGCAGGCGCATCTTGGTCGGCTGGCCGGTGAGGTGCGCGATCACCGCGCACAGGCAGGCCGGGCTCGCGGCCTGGGTTTCCTTGCCGCCGAAACCACCGCCCATGCGGCGCATGTCGACCACGATCTTGTTCATCGACACGTCGAGGACTTCAGCCACCAGTTTCTGCACTTCGGTGGGGTTCTGGGTCGAGCAGTAGACGATCATGCCGCCGTCTTCGGTCGGCATCACCGAGGAGATCTGGGTCTCCAGATAGAAGTGTTCCTGGCCGCCGATGTGCAGCGTGCCTTGAATGCGATGCTCGGCCGTGGCCAAGGCGTTGGCGGAATCACCACGCTGATGAGTGTGGCTGTCGAGTACGAAATGGCGTTTGCGCAGGGCTTCGACCACGTCCAGCACCGGTTCCAGATCTTCGTATTCGATGATCGCGGCCATGGCGGCCTTGCGTGCGGTTTCCAGGTCTTTCGCGGCCACGGCCAGCACCGGCTGACCGACGAACTGCACGTCATCAATGGCCAGCAGCGGATCGCCCGGCAGCAGCGGGCCGATGTCTTTCAGGCCCGGCACGTCTTCGTGAGTGATGGCGATGCGCACGCCTTCGAAGGCGTAGCAAGGCTGGGTGTCGATGCTGATGATTTTCGCGTGGGCGCGATCCGATAACCGCGCGTAAACGTGCAACTGGTTGGGGAATTCCAGGCGGTCATCGATGTACTGCGCTTCACCGGACACATGCTTGGCGGCGCTGTCGTGCTTGACGCTGCGGCCGACGCCGGTGGTCAGGTCCTTGGCGAACAATTCAGCCAGTTCAGCTTGCGTTTTCTCTACGCCGTGATGGTTAGACATAAGCGGTCACCCGAGTCTCGATGTGCGGTGTTTGCAGTTCGATGAAGTATTTGCGCAGCAGGTTCTGCGCGCTGAGCAGGCGATATTCCTTGCTGGCGCGGAAGTCCGAAAGCGGGGTGAAATCCTCGCCCAGCGCGGTGCAGGCACGTTCGATCACAGCGTTGTTGAACGGCTGACCGAGTAGCACGGCTTCACAGTGAGCGGCGCGTTTCGGGATCGCGGCCATGCCGCCGAAGGCGACGCGGGCGTCGGTGATTACGCCGTTCTCGACCCGCAGATTGAACGCGGCGCAGACGGCAGAGATGTCGTCATCCAGACGCTTGGAGACTTTGTAGGCGCGGAAACGCTGCTCGGCCGTGGCGCGAGGCACGATGATCTTTTCGATGAACTCGCTTTCCTGACGCGCAGTGACCCGGTAATCGATGAAGTAATCCTCGAGCGCCAGCGTGCGGCGGGTCTCGCCCTTGCACAGCACGATCTGCGCGCCGAGGGCAATCAGCAGCGGTGGCGAGTCACCGATCGGCGAGGCGTTGCCGATGTTGCCGCCGAGGGTGCCCTGGTTGCGGATCTGCAGCGAGGCGAAGCGGTGCAGCAGTTCGCCGAAGTCCGGGTACTCGGCGTTCAGCGCTTCGTAGCAGTCGGAGAGGGCGGTGGCAGCGCCGATTTCAATGCGATCCTCGAAGTGCTCGATGCGCTTCATTTCGGCGACGTTGCCGACGTAGATCATCACCGGCAGGGTGCGGTGGAACTGCGTGACTTCCAGCGCCAGATCGGTGCCGCCGGCCAGCAGGCGGGCCTGTGGATAAGCGTCGTAGAGATCGGCCAGGTCGGCCACGGTCAGCGGCACCAGGCAGCGTTTGTCGCCGCTGTTGAGTTCGCCGATCGACGTCGGGGCAATGGCTTTGAGGCGGGCGATGGTTTCGGCTTCGCGGGCGTCGAACTGATCCGGTTGCTTGCCGCAGCAGGATTGTTCGGCGGCGGCCAGGATCGGCCGGTAGCCGGTGCAGCGGCAGAGGTTGCCGGCCAGCGCTTCGTGGGCCTTGGCCTGATCCGGTGCATCGCTGTTCTTTTGCAGGGCGAACAGCGACATCACGAAACCGGGGGTGCAGAAACCGCACTGCGAACCGTGGCACTCGACCATGGCTTTCTGCACGCTGTGCAGTTCGCCCTTGTGCTTGAGGTCTTCGACGCTGATCAATTGCTTGCCGTGCAGCGACGAAACGAACGTCAGGCACGAGTTGAGGCTGCGATAGCGAATGTGCTCGCGGCCATCGTCATCCGTCTGCAACTCGCCGACCACCACCGTACAGGCGCCGCAGTCTCCGCTGGCGCAGCCTTCTTTGGTGCCGGATTTACCCACGTGTTCACGCAGGTAGTTGAGCACAGTCAGGTTCGGGTCCAGGGCGTGCTCGCTACGGAGTTCCTGGTTAAGTAAAAACTGGATCACGGAAGGCCTCGCAGACTCATTATTGTTGTTGAGCGACTTGAGCCGAATTTAGCAGGTCTGACTTTTCGGTCAATGGTTTTCTGACTTAAAGGTCAGGAAAAGCCGTTTTGTCGCTCAACCTCGTGTCTCTTCAGTATTGACCCTCATTGGATCAAGCGCTTTTTTGCGGGATTCGTGCCAAAAACCGCTGTGCGGGCACTCCGCCATGACCGCGCATTGCGCTACACTGCGCCGCTTGTGCAGATCGAAGAGTTTGAAGGACAACCATGACGTTCAAGGCGCCGGACAGCCTCGCCGAGCAAATCGCTCACCACCTCGCCGAACGGATCATTCGCGGCGAAATGAAGCCGGGAGAGCGCATCCAGGAACAAAAGGTCACGCTGGCGCTGAACGTCAGCCGCGGCTCTGTCCGCGAAGCTTTGCTGATCCTCGAGCGCCGTCACCTGATCGCGATCCTGCCGCGCCGCGGCGCCCACGTCACCGAACTGACGGCGCACAAGGTGCAGAGCCTGTGCACGTTGATGAGCGAGTTGTACATCCTGCTCGGCAACGCCGTGGCCAATGGCTGGCAGACGCAGGCCGACATGGCGCCGTTCGTGCAGATCCAGCAACGCCTGACCGCCAGCTACGAGCGTCAGGACATCCGCACCTTCGTCGACGACAGTTTCAACGTGATGCGCGCCGCGTATCCGTTCGCCAACAACCCGTACCTGCAGGAAACCGTCGAGAACCTGCAACCGGCCATGAGCCGTGCGTATTTCCTCGCGCTGGAACAGCGCAAGGCCGAGATGAGCGAATTCCTCGAACTGTTCGAACGCCTGCTCGCCGCCGTCCTCGCCCGTGACCTGCCGCAGATCCGCATCGTGCTGACGGCTTACGCCCAGCGCAGCTGCGATCTGGTGGTGTCCGCCCTGACGGTTGCCTGACCTTGCGGCTCAAGTGCATCAAGCTGGCGGGGTTCAAGTCCTTCGTCGACCCGACCACGGTGAACTTCCCCAGCAACATGGCGGCGGTCGTCGGGCCGAACGGTTGCGGCAAGTCGAACATCATCGACGCCGTGCGCTGGGTAATGGGCGAAAGCTCGGCCAAGAACCTGCGCGGCGAGTCGATGACCGACGTCATCTTCAACGGCTCGACCAGTCGCAAACCGGTGAGCCAGGCGAGCATCGAACTGGTGTTCGACAACTCCGACGGCACGCTGCTGGGCGAGTGGGCCGCTTATGCGGAAATTTCGATCCGCCGCAAAGTGACCCGCGACAGCCAGACGACTTATTACCTCAACGGCGCCAAATGCCGTCGTCGCGACATCACCGACATCTTCCTCGGCACCGGCCTCGGTCCGCGCAGCTACTCGATCATCGAGCAGGGGATGATCTCCAAGCTGATCGAGTCCAAACCCGAAGACCTGCGTAATTTCATCGAAGAAGCCGCCGGCATCTCCAAGTACAAGGAGCGCCGGCGCGAAACCGAAAACCGCATTCGCCGCACTCACGAAAACCTTGCCCGCCTCACCGACCTGCGTGAAGAGCTTGAGCGCCAGCTCGAACGCCTGCACCGGCAGGCCGAGGCCGCCAAGAAGTATCAGGAATACAAGGCCGAAGAACGCCAGCTCAAGGCGCAACTGTCGGCCTTGCGCTGGCAGGATCTGAACGATCAGGTCAGCCAGCGTGAATCGATCATCGGCAACCAGGAAATCAGCTTCGAAGCGCTGGTCGCCGAGCAACGCAACGCCGACGCCGCCATTGAACGCCTGCGCGACGGTCACCATGACCTGTCCGAGCGCTTCAATCTGGTGCAGGGGCGCTTCTATTCGGTCGGCGGCGACATCGCCCGGGTCGAGCAGAGCATCCAGCACGGTCAGCAGCGCTTGCGCCAATTGCAGGACGATCTGAAAGAAGCCGAGCGCGCACGCCTGGAAACCGAATCGCACCTGGGGCACGACCGCACCTTGCTGCTGACCCTCGGCGAAGAACTCGATCAACTGACCCCTGAGCAGGAAATCACCAACGCCGCCGCTGAAGAAGCCGCCGCGGCGCTTGAAGATTCCGAAACCGTCATGCACGGCTGGCAGGAGCAGTGGGACGCCTTCAACCTGACCGCCGCCGAACCGCGTCGTCAGGCCGAAGTGCAGCAGTCGCGCATCCAGCAGCTGGAAACCAGCATGGAGCGTCTGGCCGATCGGCAAAAGCGCCTGAGTGAAGAGCGGGCGCTGCTGTCGGCCGATCCCGAGGATGCGGCGATCATGGAGCTCAGCGAGCAGCTCGCCGAGTCCGAAGCCACCCTTGAAGATTTGCAGACCAGCGAAGCAGCCCAGGTCGAAAAACTTGAGCAACTGCGCCAGGAATTGCAGCAGGCGCTGACCGCGCAGCAACAGGCGCAGGGCGATTTGCAGCGCCTCAATGGCCGACTCGCATCCCTCGAAGCCTTGCAGCAGGCTGCGCTCGATCCGGGCACCGGCACTGCCGAATGGCTGAAAGAACACAACCTCGCCGAACGCCCGCGTCTGGCCGAAGGCCTGAAGGTCGAGGCCGGTTGGGAGCTGGCGGTGGAAACCGTACTCGGCGCCGACCTGCAAGCGGTGCTGGTGGATGATTTCGACGGCTTCGATCTGTCCGGTTTTGCCCAGGGCGATCTGCGTTTGCTCAGCCCCGGTAATGACGGTGTACGCGTGGCCGGCAGCCTGCTGGACAAGGTCGAGGCGCAGGTGGACTTGTCGCCTTGGCTCGCCCAGGTCAAACCGGTCGACAGCCTTGAACAGGCGCTGGCCCTGCGTGGCCAACTGGCTGCCGGGCAGAGCCTGATCAGTCGTGACGGTTACTGGGTTGGCCGGCACTTTCTGCGGGTGCGCCGCGCCAGCGAAGCCGAAAGCGGCATGCTCGCGCGCGGCCAGGAAATCGAATCGCTGCATGCGGAACGCGAAGAGCGCGAAGCCACGGTCGAGGCCATGGAAACCCGTTTGCAAACCCTGCGCGCGCAACAGCGTCAGCAGGAAAACGGTCGCGAACATTTGCGTCGACTGTTGCAGGATGAAGCCCGTCAGCAAGGCGAATTGAAAGCTCAGCTGTCCGCTGGCAAAGCCAAGGCCGAGCAGTTGAACCTGCGTCGTACCCGCCTCGACGAAGAGCTGGTCGAACTCGCTGAACAGCGCGAGCTGGAACACGAAAACATCGGCGAAGCGCGGATCCAGTTGCAGGATGCTCTCGACGCCATGGCCCTCGACACCGAGCAGCGCGAATTGCTGCTGGCCCAGCGCGACAGCCTGCGCGAACGGTTGGATCGAGTGCGTCAGGAAGCCCGCCAGCACAAGGATCACGCCCATCAATTGGCCGTGCGTCTTGGCTCGCTGCGGGCGCAGCATGATTCGACCCGTCAGGCCCTTGAACGTCTGGAAATGCAGGCCGAGCGCCTCACCGAAAAACGTGAACAGCTCAGCCTGAATCTGGAGGAGGGCGAAGCGCCGCTGGAAGAACTGCGCCTCAAGCTTGAAGAATTGCTCGACAAGCGCATGAGCGTCGACGACGAACTCAAGACCGCGCAGATCGCCCTCGAAGATGCCGATCGCGAACTGCGCGACGCGGAAAAACGCCGGACTCAGGCCGAACAGCAATCGCAATTGATCCGTGGCCAGCTCGAACAGCAACGCATGGAATGGCAGGCCCTGACCGTGCGCCGCAAGGCCCTGCAGGATCAATTGCTGGAAGACGGCTACGATCTGCACGGCGTGCTCAACACCTTGACTGCCGAGGCCAGCGAGAAGGCTGCCGAGGAAGAGCTTGAACGCATTGCCGCGCGCATTCAGCGCCTGGGCGCGATCAACCTCGCGGCGATCGACGAATACCAGCAACAATCCGAGCGTAAACGTTATCTGGATGCCCAGGACGCCGATCTGGTCGAAGCACTGGAGACCCTGGAAAACGTCATCCGCAAGATCGACAAGGAAACCCGTAACCGTTTCAAAGATACCTTTGATCAGATCAATGGCGGTTTACAGGCACTTTTCCCGAAAGTTTTCGGTGGCGGGCGGGCGTATTTGGAACTGACGGGCGAAGATCTACTCGATACAGGGGTGACGATCATGGCGCAACCGCCCGGGAAGAAGAACAGCACCATCCATTTGCTCTCCGGTGGCGAGAAGGCCCTGACCGCGCTGGCACTGGTTTTTGCGATCTTCAAATTGAATCCGGCGCCGTTCTGCATGCTCGATGAGGTTGACGCACCACTGGATGACGCTAACGTTGGACGCTACGCACGATTGGTCAAAGAGATGTCGCAGACCGTGCAGTTCATCTATATCACCCACAACAAGATCGCCATGGAAATGGCTGACCAGTTGATGGGCGTGACGATGCACGAGCCGGGTTGTTCGCGACTGGTAGCCGTGGATGTCGAGGAGGCGATGGCGATGGTGGATGCCTGAGCCGGCGCTGTCGGAAAAGGTATTTGTAGTCTGTAGGACATATTTACCGGCTTCGACTTGCTGGCCAATCGACATAATCGCGCAAGCCAATGAGACAGACGGTGTAAAGTTGTCTTTGGTCGTGCTAGTTTAATGTCAATTTTTCGTATACGTGGGCAAAACGCCTGTCAGAACATAGAGTTGGCGCCACGTTTTAAAGCGGTTTGCACAGTGTAAACCCCTTATTTTTCAGCATTTTTTATAGAGGCACGGGATTACATGGAAATCGGTCTGCGCGAGTGGCTGATCGTCATCGGCATCATTGTGATAGCCGGTATTCTTTTCGATGGCTGGCGCCGTATGCGCGGTGGCAAGGGAAAACTGAAATTCCGTCTTGACCGAAGTCTGTCCAACCTGCCGGACGAGGACACCAGCGCCGAGCTGTTGGGCCCGGCCCGCGTGCTGGATACCCATAAAGAGCCGCAACTGGACGAACACGATCTGCCATCGGTGAGCATGCCGGCCCGCGAAGCACGCGAGCCTCGCGAATCCGGTTCCAAGCGCGGCAAGCGTGGCAGCAACGGTCCGGCCCAGGGCGACCTTAACCTCGATCTGGATCTGGACGGCGGCCCGAGCTTCAGCAGCCGCGACGATGATTTCGTAGAGCCTGCCGCCAAGTCGTCGCCTGCAGTTGCCGATAAAGATCAGCCGCAAGCCGAAGAAGTGCTGGTGATCAGCGTGATCTGCCGCGATCCGGCCGGCTTCAAGGGCCCGGCACTGCTGCAGAACATTCTGGAAAGCGGTCTGCGTTTCGGCGAGATGGATATCTTCCACCGTCACGAAAGCATGGCTGGCAACGGTGAAGTGCTGTTCTCCATGGCCAACGCGGTCAAGCCGGGCATCTTCGATCTGGACGACATCGACCATTTCAGCACCCCGGCGGTGAGCTTCTTCCTCGGCCTGCCAGGCCCGCGTCACCCGAAGCAGGCCTTCGACGTGATGGTCGCGGCAGCCCGCAAGCTGTCCCAGGAACTGAACGGTGAATTGAAAGATGACCAGCGCAGCGTCCTGACCGCGCAGACCATCGAGCACTACCGTCAGCGCATCGTTGAATTCGAACGTCGCGCCCTGACCCAGAAGCGTTGATTGAAAAAGGTTGCCTCGCAATAAAGGGGCAATCGGCAAAATAGATTGAGCAGCCTCGGCTGCTCTTTTGCTTTATGAGAGAACACCCATGACTGCCGCCAAAGACCGCATTCTAGAGCTGCGCGCTGAACTCGATCAGCACAACTACCGTTACCACGTCCTCGATGAACCGAGCATTCCGGATGCCGAGTACGACCGGTTGTTCCACGAGCTCAAGGCGCTGGAAGCGGCCAACCCGGAACTGATCACCAGCGACTCGCCGACCCAGCGCGTCGGCAGCGTGGCGCTGACCGCGTTCACCCAGGTGCGTCACGAAGTGCCGATGCTCAGCCTCGGCAACGCCTTCGAAGAAACCGACATGCGCGAGTTCGACCGCCGGGTGACCGAAGGTCTGGATCTGCCGGCCGGCGATCTGTTTGGTGGTGGCGCGGCGGTAGAATACAGCTGCGAGCCGAAACTCGATGGTCTGGCGGTCAGCCTGCTGTATCAGGACGGCGTGCTGGTGCGCGGTGCCACGCGCGGCGACGGCACCACCGGCGAAGACATCAGCGTCAACGTGCGCACCGTGCGCAACATTCCGCTGAAGCTGCACGGCACGGGCTGGCCGGCGACGCTGGAAGTGCGTGGCGAAGTGTTCATGTCCAAGGCCGGTTTCGAACGCCTCAACGCCTCGCAACTGGAAGTCGGCGGCAAGACTTTCGCCAACCCGCGCAACGCCGCCGCCGGCAGCCTGCGTCAGCTAGATTCGAAGATCACCGCCAACCGGCCGCTGGAATTCTGCTGCTACGGCATCGGCCAGGTGTCCCACGATATTTCCGACACTCACATCGGCAACCTCAAGCAACTGCAAGCCTGGGGCATGCCGATCAGCCACGAATTGAAACTGGCCAAGGGCATCGGCGAATGCCTGGATTATTACCGCGATATCGGTGAGCGCCGTAATTCGCTGGCCTATGAAATCGACGGTGTGGTGTTCAAGGTCAACAGCATTGCCGATCAGCGCGAACTGGGCTTCCGCGCCCGCGAACCGCGCTGGGCCATCGCCCACAAATTCCCGGCCATGGAAGAGCTCACCGAGCTGCTCGACGTGGAATTCCAGGTCGGCCGCACCGGCGCCGTCACCCCGGTGGCGCGCTTGAAACCGGTCAAGGTCGCTGGCGTCACGGTGGCCAATGCCACGCTGCACAACATGGATGAAGTCGCACGATTGGGTCTGATGATCGGTGACACGGTGATCATTCGCCGCGCCGGTGACGTGATCCCGCAAGTGGTGCAAGTGGTCATGGAGCGTCGTCCGGAAGACGCGCGCCCTGTGCAGATTCCCGAAAGCTGCCCGGTCTGCGGATCCCACGTCGAGCGCACGCAACTGGTCAAACGCAGCAAGGGCAAGGAAACCATCAGCGAAGGTGCGGTGTATCGCTGCGTCGGCCGACTGGCCTGCGGTGCGCAGCTCAAACAGGCGATCATTCACTTTGTCTCCCGTCGGGCGATGGACATCGAAGGCCTCGGCGACAAGAGTGTCGAGCAATTGGTCGATGAGGGGCTGGTCAGTTCGCCGGCTGATCTTTATGCGCTGAAGTTCGAGGACATTGTCGATCTGGAAGGCTTTGCCGAAGTGTCGAGCAACAAGTTGCTGACCGCTATCGAAGACAGCAAGAAGCCTGGTCTGGCGCGCTTCATCTATGCGCTGGGCATTCCGGATGTCGGCGAAGAGACGGCCAAGGTGCTGGCCCGCTCGCTGGGGTCGCTGGAGCGCGTCCAGCAAGCCTTGCCGCAAGTACTGACGTATCTGCCGGACATCGGCCTGGAAGTGGCGCACGAGATTCACAGCTTCTTCGAAGATGCGCACAACCGGCAGGTGATCACCGAGCTGCTGGGTCATGGTTTGCAGATTCAGGATCAGGGCGAGCTGGGCGCCGAGTTTGCCGCGAGCACCACGCTGGGCGGCTTCCTCGACAAGCTGCACATTCCCTCGGTGGGCCCGGGCGGGGCGCAGAAGCTGGCGGACAAGTTCGAATCGCTGGAAGGGGTGATGAACGCGGACTGGCTGGACATGCGCCAGGCATTGCCGGAGAAACAGGCCAACTCGGTTCGCGAGTTCTTTGCCTTGCCCGAGCATCGTCAACTGGCTGAAGACGCCGAGAAGCAATTGCGCGATTTCGGCATGCACTGGCAGAGCGAAAAGAAAGTCGTCGAAGGCCTGCCATTGGCCGGGGAGACCTGGGTACTGACCGGCAAGGTCGAGCTGATGAGCCGCGACGTGGCCAAGGAACACCTGGAAAGCCTCGGCGCCAAGGTCGCCGGTTCGGTGTCGGCCAAGACCCATTGCGTGGTCGCCGGACCGGGTGCGGGGTCGAAACTGACCAAGGCCAACGAGCTGGGCGTGAAAGTGATGGATGAAGAGGCGTTTATCGCGTTCCTGAAAGGACACGGTATCAGCGCCTGATGATCGTTCCCACGCTCCGCGTGGGAATGCCGCCCCGGACGCTCCGCGTCCGCTGTGACGCAGAACGTCACGGTATGCGTTACCACGCGGAGCGTGGGAACGATCTGCGTGCAGGAATGATCTAGTCTTGGCAAGCCCAAGGGAGAGATCGCCATGTACCGCTTTTTCGAGCAGCTCAGTTCCCGCATCGTCGCGCCGTTAATGGGCGAATTCTCGCGCAACAGCAAAATCTGGCCGTGCCGTTGCGGCCAGTCGCTGTTCTTTCGCAACAGTCAGTGCCTGGCCTGCAACGCGGCGCTGGGCTATCAACCGGAATACAGTCGGCTGACCTCGCTGCAACCGGGCCCGCAGGAGGGCACCTGGACGCTGGATGTCGATCCCGAAGCCGGGTTGTTCCGGCGCTGCGCCAACCTCGATACTCCTGCGGCCTGCAACTGGCTGCTGCCCGCCAACGATCACGCCAGCCTGTGCGCGGCGTGCGCTCTGAACCGCACCATCCCCGATTTGTCCGTCCCGGAAAACCCCGAACGCTGGCGCAAGGTGGAAATCGCCAAGCGGCGGCTGGTGGCGCAACTGATCAGCCTCGGCCTGCCGGTCGTCCCGAAAACCGTCGACGAAGCCACCGGCCTGGCCTTCGATTTCATCGGCGTCGATCTGGAGGGCAATGCGCCGATGACCGGTCACGCCAACGGCCTGATCACCCTCGACATCGCAGAAGCCGACGACGCCCACCGCGAGCGGGTCCGGGCGCAGATGCACGAGCCCTATCGCACGTTGCTCGGGCACTTTCGTCACGAGGTCGGGCATTACTATTGGGATCGCCTGATCGACAACGGCCCGTGGCTCGGTTCATTCCGCAATCTGTTCGGCGACGAGCGCGCCAGTTATGCCGAGGCGCTGGAACGGCATTATCAACAGGGCGCGCCGGCGGACTGGTCGCAGCACTACGTCAGCGCCTACGCCACCATGCACCCGTGGGAAGACTGGGCGGAAACCTGGGCGCATTACCTGCACATGATGGACGCGGTGGACACGGCGCTGGGCTTCGGCATGAGTGCCCGGGAGATGGACCTCGACTACCAGCCGTTTCCGTCGAGCACGCTGTACGACCCCGAACATCCCGGCGGCGCGGCGTTCCTGTCGTTCGTCAATGCGTGGATCGAACTGGCCGGCATGCTCAACGAACTGTCGCGCAGCATGGGTCAGCCGGATTTCTATCCGTTCGTCCTGCCGCCGGCGGCGATCGCCAAGCTGCACTTCATTCATCTGGTGATCCAGCAAGAGGGCGGCCGCGCCGACGAGGTGCTTCAGGCGCAATAGCAAGTGCTTGAAGCCCTTCATATTTTTAATCTGCAACCAGCGGTTGTAACTTCGTCTCAGATAGGTACAATGGCGCGGCTCGCCGACAGGCGAGTGTCGTTATGGTGACCCTATCGGTCCCCCCGCAACGATTACCCGTGAACCTGGTCAGAGCCGGAAGGCAGCAGCCACAGCGGGAACATTGTGTGCCGGGGTGTGGCTGGTAGGGTTACCACCTTAACGAACATCGAACGATTCAACACCGAACTGCATGGGTTTCACCCACTGCGGTTTTTTTATGCCTGCGATTTGTCGTTCGAGTCAGCACACCCTGTGGGAGCGAGCCTGCTCGCGATGGCGTCGACACGGGGTAATCATTTGCTCTTCAATCCCGCATACTCGCCACCAACGAAATAAATGAAGAGTCTGGCCAGGATCGACCTTGCAAGGTCTGCGCCCTGGCCGCGAGGTTTTATGCTCCCGGAACATTCCGATTTATCCATCCCTGTGTTCTTGCCCGTCACGGATGAAACCTGCGCGAACCTGTTGCAGGCGAGTGGCGCCAAAGCCCTCGAAGCCCTCACTGATCCCGAGTTGGCGGCAGTGTTGGTTATCCAGAATCTGGTGCAGACGAAAGAGCAGGATCTCGGCGCCGTGGCGGCTGAGAAAATTCTGGCCAAACTTTTGTCTTGGGCTGCCGAAAACCGACAGTCAGCGACTGCGAGCCTGCTGTCCGAAGCGCAGCGATTGTTCGACCCGCGCAAACTGTATTTCGGTCTGAAGGTCCTGAACCCTCTGAACCTGCGTTTTCTGTTGGCCGAAGAAATATCGGCCCGCGACTACTTGTTGTCCGATGGCCAGTGGGATTTTGAATACAAAGTCCGGCGCCATCGCAGCCATGACCCGTTCAGCCAGCCGATCGTGACGCCCCGGCAACGCGAGCGTTGGTTGAGCCCGGCGCAGGACAAGCTGGTCAGAACCTTCCGCGCCAACCTGGACGAAGACCTGCACGTTCAAGGCTACGCGGGGATCGGCAAAAGCCATCTGCTGGTCGCTTTGCTGGAGCACTTGCGCCCGGAAAAGACCTTATTGTTGGCGCGCACCCCGGCCAAGCTGGAGGTCCTTCGCCAGCGCATGACAGGACCGAGCGAGAAGAAGGCCGGCAAGACCTTCCTGGCGTTTGCACAGTCACTGATGCTCGGGCGCAGGCCTCAGGCTGAAGGGGCGACTCGGATTCTGAGTCGACAGGCGCTGGCGCAGGAACTGAAAATCTACGGTTTCCACCACCACGATGGACAGGCGACCCTTGAACTCTGCCTCAAAGTGATCGAGCGCTATTGCCGCTTCCGCGATCACACCTTTTCGGCGAAGCATCTGCCGCATTTCAACCAGCCGCTCTCCAGCGTCGACGCTCAAGTGTTGCTGGAGTATTCGAGCCGGGTGTGGGGCTATCTCGAACTCAACCCGGCGTGGGGCAGCCAGACCGGGTTCGAAGCGCTACTGATGATCAAGCGCGCCTGCATCGCCGGTTGCGTGGTGCCGGCGCGCTACACGCACGTGTTGATCGATGAGAGCCAGGACATTCCCGGCTCGCTGTTGCAGATCATCGAACGCGGCCGCCAGGTGCTGATCACTCTCGGCGACGAGTACCAGCAGGCCAGCGGCGTACCGGTCAAGCGGCACCGCGAGGTTCGCCAGAGCGATATCAGCTATTCCGTGCGCTCGGGCCGCAACGTCGAGCGGCTGGTCAATCCGCTGATCGCCCGGCATTCGCAGAAGGGCAAGATTCCGTTCGAGGGCGCCAGTGATGCTGACGTCATCATCAAGGAATATCCGGAAGGTTTCGTGCCGCCCGAGGGCTGCGTGGTCCTGACGGCATCGCTGTGGGACACGATGATCTGGGCCATCCACCTGCACGACTCCAACTGCAAGTTCAGATTTCCGGACAAGCGAACCCAGCAAGACCTCAAGCATTTCATGGCCACCGCCATCGAACTGTTCAAACCTGACTTCTACCGTTCCGAATTCAGCGAAAACGGCGTGCATCCGTACTTCAGCGACCTGCCAGACTGGCAGGCCGTGTGCGACGCCAACCGGTTTGACGAGTCGTTTCTGCGGGTCAAGGCCAAGCTGGAAAACGGTTTCATGATTGCCGACCTGACGCGCCTGAACCGAATGATCGACAACGCCGGCAACGGCTGCCTGCTGATGCTCGCGGAAGAGGCGGGGGGCATGGAGTTCGACAAGGTGCTACTGACACCGGGGTTGTTGACCAACGAGAAATTCAAGGACGCCTACGCGTTCGATCAGCGGATCTGCGCCGTGTACATCGCCATCTCTCGCGCCAGACTGAAGCTTTACGTGCCGTACGATGTGGTTGAGTGGGTCGAGTATCACGAGTACCAGCGGTTTCGTGATACGGCGGGGCATTGAGGTTCGGGCTTACGGTTCGCCGCCCGCGCTGCCGGTATACAACCGGATAATGTCATCAATCTCCCCTGACATTTTCATCCGCAGCAACGTCCTCAATATCTGCTGCACCGGCACGTTCGGATCATTGCGTACATAGCAGCCAACCTTCTGCTCCTGCAACACCGCCACCGCCTGCAGTTGCTGCCCGGGGAGCAGGCGCTGGTTGAACCAGTCCAGCGTCCATTGATTGCTCACTGCGTAGCGATACCGGCCGGCCAGCAGTTTGTCGAGCACCTGCTCCTGATTGCGCGCGTCTTCGCGCCAGAGTCGATCGGCGTCGAATATCGGTTGGAGCGTGGGATAGCTGTAGCCAAGCACGGTGCCGATCGACTGGCGGGGCAGGTGGGCCGGATCGGCGTTGGGTAGTTGGTCCTGGCGGCTGATCAGCAGGTCACGCTGGAAGAACAGCGGAAGGCTCCAGATGTAATCGCCGGACAGGTTCGGCAGCCAGGATTGTGCGGCATAGCAGCGCACGTCGACTTCGCCGTGTTCCATGGCGTTCTGCACCCGGGCGCGGGGCAGGACGTGAAATTGCGCCGGCACGCCGACTTGGGTCGCCAGGCTGAGCATCATGTCGTAGAGGATGCCCTGGGTCGGGCGGCCGCGTTCGATCTGCACCATCGGCATCGCCCAGCTGTCGGCAACGGCGAAGCGCAGCGGCGGTTGCGACGCCATCGCGCTCAGGCTGATTCCCAGTATTGCCCCCACGGCCCACCGCATAAACGCTCCGGTAATTCCCGATCCCGAACCGATAAAAGCCCCTGCCCATGCAGCTTAGCCAGAATAGACGAGCACACCGGATGCAATTTTGCCCTTGCTCCGCTAGCATTAGCCGCTTCTGCTTCCTTTGCCGCGACGGTTTTCGATGAGTTATCAGGTTCTTGCACGTAAATGGCGTCCGCGCTCGTTCCGCGAAATGGTCGGCCAGACCCATGTGCTCAAGGCTCTGATCAATGCCTTGGACAGCCAGCGCCTGCACCACGCCTACCTCTTCACGGGTACGCGGGGCGTCGGCAAGACCACGATTGCGCGGATCATCGCCAAATGCCTGAACTGTGAAACAGGTATCACTTCAAGCCCGTGCGGCGAGTGTTCGGTGTGCCGCGAGATCGATGAAGGCCGTTTCGTCGACCTGATCGAGATCGACGCCGCGAGCCGGACCAAGGTCGAGGACACCCGCGAGCTGCTCGACAACGTGCAGTACGCCCCGAGCCGCGGGCGCTTCAAGGTCTACCTGATCGACGAAGTGCACATGCTCTCCAGCCATTCTTTCAATGCGCTGCTGAAAACCCTCGAAGAGCCGCCGCCCTACGTCAAGTTCATCCTGGCGACCACCGACCCGCAGAAACTTCCGGCAACGATTTTGTCGCGATGCCTGCAGTTCTCCCTGAAGAACATGACGCCTGAGCGGGTCGTCGAGCATCTGACCCACGTTCTGGGCGCCGAAAACGTCCCGTTCGAAGACGACGCGCTGTGGCTGCTCGGCCGCGCGGCGGACGGTTCGATGCGTGACGCCATGAGCCTGACCGACCAGGCCATTGCCTTCGGTGAAGGCAAGGTGTTGGCCGCCGATGTGCGGGCGATGCTCGGTACGCTGGATCACGGCCAGGTTTACGACGTGCTGCACGCGCTGATCGAAGGTGACGCCAAGGCGTTGCTCGAAGCCGTGCGCCACCTGGCCGAACAGGGCCCGGACTGGAACGGCGTGCTCTCGGAAATTCTCAACGTGCTGCACCGTGTCGCCATCGCCCAGGCCTTGCCGGAAGGTGTCGACAACGGCCACGGCGACCGTGACCGGGTGCTGGCCCTGGCCCAGGCCTTGCCGGCCGAAGACGTGCAGTTCTATTACCAGATGGGCCTGATCGGTCGCCGCGACTTGCCGCTGGCGCCGGACCCGCGAGGCGGTTTCGAAATGGTGCTGCTGCGGATGCTGGCCTTCCGGCCGGCAGACACGGCGGACGCCCCGAGGCAACCGCTAAAGCCAGTGGGGATCAGCCAGGCCACAGTTGATTCCGCAAACTCAGTGGCTGCCGCGCCGAAACCTGCGCCGGTAGTTGCTGCGGCTGTTGCGCCGGCGCCAGCTCCCGAGCCTGCACCGGTTGCCCCGGTGATTGCGCCTGAACCCGTTCCTGAGCCCGTTCCTGAGCCCGAGCCCGAGCCGGTCGCCGTCGAAGAAGTCGTCGATCTGCCGTGGAATGACCCGGTAGAGCCGGCGCCTGTGCAGCAGCCAGCGGTCGAGCCGGTGCTGGAAACCACCGCCGAGCAGCCGGACCTGCCGCCAATGCCGCTGCCGACCCCGGACAGCGTCGTGCCGGACGCACCGGAGTGGGCCGCCGCGCCGATCCCCGAGCCATCGGTAGCCGACGTCGATGCCGCCACACCGGGCATGGACATGGACGACGAGCCGCCGCTCGACGAGGATTACATCGAGCCGGACATGGATTCGGCCTACAGTTACCTCGACGATCTGGCCAGCGAGCACGCCGCAGAGCCAGCCCCCGAACCCGAGCCGGAACCCGCCGCCGCGCCGGCCACCGGCCTGGCCCTGCAATGGCTGGAGCTGTTCCCGCAACTGCCGATCTCCGGGATGACCGGCAGCATCGCCGCCAACTGCACGCTGATCGCGGTCGATGGCGACAACTGGCTGATGCACCTGGACCCGGCCCACAGCGCCTTGTTCAACGCCACCCAGCAACGTCGTCTGAACGATGCGCTGAACCAGTTCCACGGGCGCACGCTGACCCTGACCATCGAGCTGATCAAGCCCGAGCAGGAAACCCCGGCCCAGGCCGCGTCCCGGCGCCGTGCCAACCGTCAGCGCGAGGCGGAGGAGTCGATCCACGGCGATCCGTTCATCCAGCAGATGGTGCAGCAGTTCGGTGCGGTCGTGCGACACGATACTATTGAACCTGTCGACGCCCTGGTCAGTCAGGGCTAATAACTGAGGGCGTCCGGCCTGTATGGCCGGGCGTTGTTTTGATCCAAGTACTTTTGAGGTGATTCCCATGATGAAAGGTGGCATGGCCGGCCTGATGAAGCAGGCGCAGCAGATGCAGGAAAAAATGGCCAAGATGCAGGAAGAGCTGGCCAACGCCGAAGTCACCGGCAAAGCCGGTGGCGATCTGGTCACCGTGGTGATGACCGGTCGTCATGACGTGAAGAAAGTCAGCATCGACCCGAGCGTACTGCCGGGCCTGGACGAAGATGACCGCGAAGTGGTCGAGGATCTGGTGGCCGCTGCCGTCAACGCCGCTGTGCGTCAGATCGAAGCCAACAGCCAGGCGAAAATGGGCAGCATGACCGCGGGCATGAACCTGCCGGCCGGTATGAAACTGCCGTTCTGATTCGCCTTTGCGGGTTGGATGAGCTACAAAAAATGCCAGGCATCGCGCCTGGCATTTTTGTTTCCGCCCGATCGTTCCCACGTCGAGGCGTCGAACCGTCTGCGTGGGAATGCAGCCGGGGACGCTCCGCGTCCCAAATCCAACGCCGTACACGGAGCGTCCGTTAAGCTATTCCCGCGTGGGCAGATCGAGACCTCGAACGGGCAACGATTATCAAGCGGAACGCACCATGCCCACCAAGGTCTGCTTCCTATACCCTCGAATTCATCATTCACAGGAGACGCTGACATGTCCGACCCTCTGACCCTCAATCAACGCTTCGTGCTGGCCTCGCGTCCGGTGGGCGCGCCAACGCCCGAGAACTTCCGTCTGGAGCGCGAGGCGCTGCCGGACCTTGAAGATGGCCAGGTGTTGCTCAAGACCCTGTATCTGTCGCTCGATCCCTACATGCGCGGGCGCATGAGTGACGCGCCGTCCTACGCGGCGCCGGTACAAATCGGCGAAGTGATGACCGGCGGCGCTGTCAGCCGGGTCGAGCAGTCACGTCATCCGAAATTCCACCCCGGCGATCTGGTGGTCGGTGCCACCGGTTGGCAAAGCCACAGCATCAGCGATGGTCGCAATATCATCCCGATCCCGTCCGGCCTGCCGAGTCCGTCGATGGCCCTCGGCGTGCTGGGCATGCCCGGCATGACCGCGTACATGGGGCTGATGGACATCGGCCAGCCAAAAGAAGGGGAGACTCTGGTAGTTGCCGCTGCTTCCGGCGCAGTGGGCTCGGTGGTCGGTCAGGTGGCGAAGATCAAAGGCCTGCGCGCCGTCGGCGTGGCCGGTGGTGCCGAGAAGTGCAAATACGTGGTCGAGGAACTGGGCTTCGACGCCTGTATCGATCACAAGGCACCGGACTTCGCCGAGCAACTGGCCAAGGCCTGCCCCAATGGCGTCGACATCTATTACGAAAACGTCGGCGGCCACGTCTTTGATGCGGTCGTGCCGCTGCTCAATCCCAAGGCGCGGATCCCGCTGTGCGGCCTGATTGCCGGCTACAACGCCTCGGAAGCGCCGAAAGGCCCGGATCGCTTGCCCGCCTTGCAACGCACCTTGCTGACCAAACGCGTACGGATTCAGGGTTTCATCGTGTTCGACGACTACGGCGACCGTCAGCCGGAATTCATCAGCGCCATGGTGCCGTGGGTACGCGATGGCAAGGTGAAGTTCCGCGAGGATGTGGTCGATGGCCTGGAGCAGGCGCCTGAGGCGTTTATCGGGCTGCTGGAGGGGCGCAACTTCGGCAAACTGGTGGTGAAGGTCGCCCAGGACTGAGGATTTGACGCTGGCCGGAGGCGCGGGTATAAACCGCGTCTCGTTGTTTTGTCGGACTTTTTCCCCATGAGCTTCAGCCCTTTGATTCGCCAACTGATCGACGCCCTGCGAACTCTGCCGGGCGTGGGTCAGAAAACTGCCCAGCGTATGGCGTTGCAGTTGCTCGAACGTGACCGCAGCGGCGGTACGCGCCTGGCCCAGGCCTTGAGCCAGGCCATGGAAGGGGTCGGACACTGCCGCCAGTGCCGCACGCTGACCGAAGACGATCTGTGCCCGCAATGCGCCGACACCCGCCGCGACGACACGCTGCTGTGCGTGGTGGAAGGGCCGATGGACGTCTACGCGGTCGAGCAGACCGGATTCCGCGGTCGCTATTTCGTGCTCAAGGGGCACCTGTCGCCGCTGGACGGGCTTGGCCCGGAGGCCATCGGCATTCCGCAACTGATGGCGCGGATCGAAGAGGCGGGCACCTTCACCGAAGTCATCCTCGCCACCAACCCGACCGTGGAAGGTGAAGCGACCGCCCACTACATCGCCCAGTTGCTGCAGAACAAAGGCCTGATCGCCTCACGCATCGCTCACGGTGTACCACTGGGCGGCGAACTGGAGTTGGTGGACGGCGGCACGCTGGCTCACTCGTTTGCCGGGCGTAAACCGATTTCCCTCTGAGCCACACAATCCTGTTGAAAACCAAGCAAGCGCTCGGTTAAGTTCGGCGAACCCTTCCATGGAGTTCGCCGATGCCCGCCTTCCAGGAATACTTCGACCCCAGCCACCAAATGGTCCGTGACAGCGTCAGACGTTTCGTCGAGCGCGAGATCCTTCCGGACATCGATGCGTGGGAAGAAGCCGAAAACTTTCCCCGTGAGCTGTACCTCAAGGCCGGTGCGGCTGGCATTCTCGGCATCGGTTACCCCGAAGCGCTGGGCGGCAGTCACGAAGGTGACCTGTTCGCCAAGATCGCCGCCAGCGAAGAACTGATGCGTTGCGGCTCCGGCGGGCTGGTGGCCGGGCTCGGTTCGCTCGACATCGGTTTGCCGCCGATCGTCAAATGGGCCCGGCCCGAAGTCCGCGACCGCGTCGTCCCCCAGGTGCTCAGCGGCGAGAAGATCAGCGCCTTGGCCGTCACCGAGCCGGGCGGCGGTTCCGACGTCGCCAACCTGCAGACCCGCGCCGTACGCGATGGCGATCATTACCGGGTCAGTGGCAGCAAAACCTTTATCACCAGTGGCGTGCGCGCCGACTACTACACCGTCGCGGTGCGCACCGGTGCGCCTGGTTTTGGCGGCATCAGCCTGCTGCTGATCGAGAAGGGCACGCCAGGTTTCACTGTCGGCCGGCAACTGAAGAAAATGGGCTGGTGGGCGTCAGACACCGCTGAATTGTTCTTCGACGATTGCCGGGTGCCTGTAGGAAACCTGATTGGCGCGCAGAACATGGGCTTTGCCTGCATCATGGGCAACTTTCAGAGCGAGCGTCTGGCGCTGGCGCTGATGGCCAATATGACCGCGCAACTGGCGCTGGAAGAGAGCGTGAAGTGGGCGAAGGAACGCGAAGCGTTCGGCAAACCCATCGGCAAGTTCCAGGTGATCAAGCATCGCCTCGCGGAAATGGCCACGGCGCTGGAAGTCTCGCGGGAGTTCACCTACCGGCAGGCGGCGAAGATGGCGGCGGGGCAGAGCGTGATCAAGGAGATTTCCATGGCCAAGAACTTCGCCACGGACACTTCGGACCGCATCACCAACGAAGCGGTGCAGATTCTTGGCGGGCTGGGTTATATGCGCGAAAGCCTGGTGGAGCGGCTGTACCGGGATAACCGCATCCTGTCGATTGGCGGCGGGACGCGGGAAGTGATGAACGAGATCATCAGCAAGCAGATGGGACTCTGACTGATCGTCCCTACACGGAGGACTGATCGTTCCCACGCTCTGCGTGGGAATGCCTCAACGGACGCTCCGCGTTCGGCTTTGGAAGGGACGCGGAGCGTCCCGGGCTGCATTCCCACGCAGAGCGTGGGAACGATCGGGCGCTGGGTTTTACTTGTCAGTCAACGCAAACTGCGTCAGGCAGAACGTCGGAATCCCCATGTCCTCAAGACGCTGCGAACCACCCAACTCTGGCAGATCAATGATCGCCGCTGCTTCATGAACCCGGGCGCCCATGCGGCGGATCAGGTTGGCCGCTGCGATCAGCGTGCCGCCGGTGGCGATGAGGTCATCGAACATCACCACCGAGTCGCCTTCACACAGGCTGTCGGCGTGCACTTCCAGAAACGCTTCGCCGTACTCGGTCGCGTAACCTTCAGCCAGCACGTCCGCCGGCAGCTTGCCCTGCTTGCGGAACAACACCAGCGGCTTGTTCAACTGATAGGCCAGCACCGAACCGATCAGGAAACCACGCGCATCCATCGCGCCGATGTGGGTGAAGTCGGCTTCCACGTAGCGATGGGCGAAGCTGTCCATCACCAGGCGCAAGGCCTTGGGCGACTGGAACAGCGGGGTGATGTCGCGAAAGATCACGCCCGGTTTCGGGAAGTCGATCACAGGGCGGATCAGGGATTTGATGTCGAAGGAGTCGAAGACCATCGTCGAAGTGTCCTGGCAGGGCTGCAAACAGCGCAGTATACCCGCGGCTGAAACGATTCGCTCGGCCGCGGGTCGAGATCAGACTTCGAGCGAGCCGCCGGCCAGGGCGCAGAGCTGGATCGGGTCGAGGATATGGATTTCCTTGCCTTCGGCGGCGATCAGTTCGTTCTGCTGGAAGCGGGTGAAGACCCGGGACACGGTTTCCACTGCCAGCCCCAGATAGTTGCCGATTTCATTGCGCGACATGCTCAGGCGGAACTGGTTGGCCGAGAAACCGCGAGCGCGGAAACGCGCCGACAGGTTGACCAGGAAGGTGGCGATGCGCTCGTCGGCGGTTTTCTTCGACAGCAGCAACATCATTTGCTGGTCGTCGCGGATTTCGCGGCTCATCACGCGCATCAACTGACGGCGCAGTTGCGGCAATTGCAGGGCCAGTTCGTCGAGGCGTTCGAACGGAATCTCGCAGACCGAAGTGGTTTCCAGGGCCTGGGCGGAAACCGGGTGTTTCTCGGTGTCCATGCCGGATAGCCCGACCAGTTCGCTCGGCAGGTGGAAGCCGGTCAGTTGTTCTTCGCCGGTATCGCTCAGGCTGAAGGTCTTCAGGGCGCCGGAGCGTACTGCATAAACGGAATCGAAGGTGTCGCCCTGGCGGAACAGGAACTCACCCTTTTTCAACGGGCGACCCCGTTTAACGATTTCGTCCAGCGCTTCCATGTCTTCCAGATTCAGCGAAAGTGGCAGGCAGAGAGGGGCCAGGCTGCAATCCTTGCAATTAGCCTGGTTGTGAGCGCGCAGTTTAACTGGCTCGGACATTTCTTGGATCCTTGTGGGAAAACACACATAAGGCGTAAGGGTAACCCAGCGGAGGACATTCAGGCCAGCCTGTGGCGAGATTGCCCCCACGGCATAAAGCCGCAGGGATGACGGCCGATAAACAGGTATCTGACGGCATGCAAGGAACCGCTTCGATGACTGCTATTGGTACGCTGACCCCCGGTAACAGTGGCGTTGCGTCGTTGCTGGAAAGTTCTGAAACCTCCGTTGATGATGAGTCCGGCACAGACGCGGCATCATTGGGAAGCCCGACCTTGGTCGAGGGCATCAAAGTGTCGCTGTCCGGTGCCGCCATTGCTAAATCCGCCGGTGCCGGCGGGAAAAACCGCGATATCGAAGAAAGCGACCTGCCGGAAAACGTCCAGCAATTGCTGAAGATGATTCGCAAGTTTCGCCAGCAGATCGCCGAGAAGAACGCCCAGATCAACGCGCTGATGGCCAACAAGACCCTTTCCAATGAAGAGCGGTTCGCCAAGATCGCTGCCCTTAAAGGTGCCATCTCCGCCCTCAACAACGGTCTGATCACCGCCAATCTGTCTCTGGCCAAGGTCATCGACCAATCAAGCCTGACCGCTGAACAGAACCTTAAAACCAACTCGCTGCTGATGAAGAGCTAAATCACCCGCGAAAAACGCTGGCGATTTTGCTGTTCCAGGTAGGCGTCGAACACCATGCACACCGAGCGCACCAGCAGTCGTCCCGCCGGCAGCACGGTGATGCGTTCGCGATCCAGTTCGATCAACCCGTCCTGCGCCATGCCCTGCAATTGTGGCCAGAGCGCGCCGAAGTAGCCCTGAAAATCGATGTTGAAGCTGCGCTCGATCTCGGCGAAATCCAGGCTGAAGTTGCAGATCAGTTGCTGAATTACCGCGCGGCGCAGGCGATCGTCAGCGTTGCACACCAGGCCCCGGCTGGTT
Source organism: Pseudomonas sp. R15(2017) (assembly GCF_002112685.1). Classification (NCBI taxonomy): domain Bacteria; kingdom Pseudomonadati; phylum Pseudomonadota; class Gammaproteobacteria; order Pseudomonadales; family Pseudomonadaceae; genus Pseudomonas; species Pseudomonas sp. R15(2017). The sequence goes on along the minus strand of NZ_NEII01000007.1, from coordinate 294,469 downwards.
GCCAGTTGCGCGCCGGCCAGAGTGTTCTGGTAGTGATTGAGGTCGCTGCTGTTCTGGCAATACAGGTCGCCGATCTGGCTGATGGCCGACACGCCCAGGCCGATCAAGTCGCAATGGCCGTGGGTGGTGTAGCCCTGGAAATTGCGTTGCAGGGTCGACTCTTCCTGAGCAATCGCCAGTTCATCGTCGGGCAGGGCGAAGTGGTCCATACCGATGTAGCGATAGCCGGCGGCGGTCAGTTGTTCGATGGTGCGTTGCAGCATTTCCAGTTTCTGCGCCGGACTCGGCAGTTCGTTGCCATTGATCCGCCGCTGCGGCATGAAGCGTTCCGGCAGGTGCGCGTAGTTGAATACCGAGAGCCGGTCCGGTTGCAGGCTGATGACTTCCTCGACGGTGCGGGCGAAGTTGTCAGGGGTCTGCTTGGGCAGGCCGTAGATCAGATCGATGTTGATCGAGCGAAATTGCAGGGTGCGCGCCGCGTCGATCACCGCGCGGGTTTCTTCCAGGCTTTGCAGGCGATTGACCGCCCGTTGCACCGCCGGATCGAGATCCTGCAGGCCGATGCTGACCCGATTGAAACCCAGCTCGCGCAGCAGGCCCATGGTCGACCAGTCGGCTTCGCGCGGGTCGATTTCGATGCCGTAGTCGCCGGAATCGTCATCCAGCAGATTGAAATGCTTGCGCAGGTGCGCCATCAACTGGCGCAATTCATCGTGGCTAAGAAAGGTCGGCGTGCCGCCGCCAAAGTGCAGTTGCTCGACTTTCTGCGCCGGGTCGAGGTGGCAGGCGATCAGCTGGATTTCCTGCTCGAGCCGTTGCAGATACGGCAACGCGCGGCCGCGATCCTTGGTGATGACCTTGTTGCAGGCGCAGTAGTAGCAGATGTTCGCGCAGAACGGCACGTGCACGTACAGCGACAACGGGCGCAGGGCCTTGCGGCTGTCGCGCAGGGCGTGGAGCAGGTCGAAGGTGCCGACCTGACTGTGAAATTGCACGGCCGTCGGGTACGAGGTGTAGCGCGGCCCCGCCAGGTCGTAGCGGCGGATCAAATCAGTGTCCCAACGAATGGCGTCGAGCATGCGGGCATTCCCCCGGATAGGCTGGCAGTGTGCCGAGTCTAGGGGAGGGCACAAAAAGGCATCTTGATTTGCATCAACGGGATCAGTGGCCCATCAGCCAGTGCTGGTGCGGCCCCGGCAGGGTCCAGATGCCGAACAGGATCACCAAAAGACCGCCGGCCATGCGCACGCTGCGTTTGCGCAACAGTGCAGTCACTCGTTCCGCCGCGAGTCCGGTCGCCAGCAACACTGGCCAGGTGCCGAGCCCGAAGGCGAGCATCAGCAACGCGCTGTCCAGCGCATTGCCCTGACTGGCCGACCACAGCAACGTGCTGTAAACCAGCCCGCACGGCAGCCAGCCCCACAGCGCGCCAAGCAGCAAGGCGCGGGGCAGGCTCGACACCGGCAGCAGACGATTGGCGACCGGTTGAATGTAACGCCACAGTCCGCGACCGAGGCTTTCAATGCGTGTCAGGCCGCTCCACCAGCCTGCCAGGTACAGGCCCATGGCGATCAGCAGCAAACCCGCGATCACGCGCATGAACAGCGCGGCTGGACTGTTGGCCACCGCCCATCCTGCCAGCCCGATCAGCAACCCGGCCGTGGCATAGCTGAGAATTCGCCCGAGGTTATAAGCCAGCAGCAATCGAAAGCGTCGGCTGCGTTGTTCCTTGGGAATCGCCAGGGTCAGCGCGCCCATCAGACCGCCGCACATGCCCAGGCAATGCCCGCCGCCGAGCAGGCCGAGAATCAACGCAGACACCAGCAGTGGCGCCAGTTCAAGCATGGGGTGGCGCCTTGTCGTCCGGTTTGGCCGGGTTGGCTTCGTCCACAGCGGCGGTGTGGTTCGGGTCCTGATCGTCGAACAGGATGCTGTGGGCCGGGCCGTCGAGGTCGTCGTACTGGCCGCTGTCCACCGCCCAGAAGAAGATGTAGACGGCGATGGCCACGATCAGCAGCGCGGCCGGAATCATCACGTAGAGAGCTGGCATCTGTACTCCATGTCCGCGCGGCTCAGGCCGGCAGCGGGCGGGTTTCTGACGTGGCGCTGACGGCCGGCGCACTCGGCAGGCGAGTCAGGCGCAGGGCATTGAGCACCACGGTCAGCGAACTGATCGACATGCCGACGGCGGCCCACACCGGAGTGATCCAGCCGAGGGCGGCGAACGGCAACATGAGGCCATTGTACAGCGCGGCCCACAACAGGTTCTCGATGATCACCCGGCGAGTGCGGCGGGCCAGCGTGAAGGCTTGTACCAAGGCGTCGAGACGGTTGGACAGCAACACGGCGTCGGCACTGGTTTTTGCCAGATCGGTGGCCGAACCCATGGCCACGCTGATGTCCGCAGCGGCCAGTACCGGCACGTCGTTGACCCCGTCGCCGAGCATCAACACCTTGCGGCCGTCCCTGTGCAGTTGTTGCAGCACTTGCAGCTTGTCGTCCGGACGCAGACCGCCCCGGGCTTCGTCGATGCCCAGTTCGGCGGCGACACTGGCGACCATTGGCGAACTGTCGCCCGACAGCAGCAGCGTGCGCCAGCCGCGCGCCTTGCACGCCGCGAGCAGGGCCGGGGCGTCATCGCGCAGACGGTCGTCGAGGGCGAACCAGGCCAGCGGTCCGTGACTGTCACCGAGCAGCAACCATTGCCCCGGTTCCTTCGGCATCGACGGCACAGGCGCGCCGCTGAGATCACAGACAAAATCCGCCTGGCCGATGCGCAAGCGTTGTTCGCCAACCAACCCTTCAAGCCCCAGGCCGGGCGTGCTGTGGACGTCTTCGGCAGCCAGCGGCGCGCGGCCGAAGGCGCGGGCAATCGGGTGTTCGGAACGGTTTTCCAGGGCGGCGGCGAGGCTCAGGCATTGATCGCTGTCGAGGGCGCCGAGCGGGCGGATCGAGCGCAGTACCAGTCGGCCTTCGGTGAGGGTGCCGGTCTTGTCGAAAATCACCGTGTCGATCTGGTTCAGACCTTCCAGCACATGGCCGCGGGTCAGCAGCAGGCCGAGTTTGTGCAGGGTGCCGGTGGCGGCGGTGAGGGCGGTCGGTGTCGCCAGCGACAGCGCGCACGGGCAGGTCGCCACCAGCATGGCGAGGACGATCCAGAACGCCCGTGACGAATCCAGTTCCCACCACAGCAAGCCGATGGCGGCCGCCGCGATCAACGACAGCAACAGGAACCATTGCGCGGCGCGGTCGGCGATTTCCGCCAGCCGTGGTTTTTCTGCCTGGGCGCGATCCAGCAGGCGGACGATCGCCGAGAGTCGCGTGTCCTGGCCGAGCGCCTGCACCTCGACGGTCAGCGCGCCTTCCACGTTCAGCGTGCCGGCGGTGACCGCATCGCCCTTGGCACGCGGTTGCGGCAGGTATTCGCCGGTCAGCACCGATTCGTCGATGCTCGACTGGCCATCAAGAATCTTGCCGTCCGCCGGCAGCACCGATCCGGGTTGCACCAGCACCCGATCACCGAGGCGCAGTTCGCTGAGCAGGATCCGCTCGCTCTGGCCGGCGTCGTCGAGGCGCAGGCACGAGGCGGGCAGCAGATTGACCAGTTGCGCGGTGGCGGCAGCAGTGCGCTCGCGGGCGCGGCGTTCGAGGTAGCGCCCGGCGAGCAGGAACAGCGCGAACATGCCCACCGCGTCGAAATACAGCTCGCCGACCCCGGTAATAGAGGTCCAGATCCCGGCGACGTAAGCCGCGCCGATCGCCAGCGACACCGAGACGTCCATGGTCAAATGACGGGTGCGCAAGTCGCGCATGGCGCCTTTGAAAAACGGCGCGCAGCTGTAGAACACGATCGGCGTGGTCAGGAACAGCGCGACCCAGCGCAGGATCGTATGCAGCTCCGGGCTGAGGTCGATGTTGAATTCCGGCCAGGTCGCCATGGTCGCCATCATCGCCTGGAACCACAGCAGCCCGGCGACCCCGAGCTGGCGCAGGGCCAGGCGGTTTTCACTGGCCAGTTGTTCGCTGGCGCGGTCGGCCTGATATGGGTGCGCGGCGTAGCCGATGTGGCGCAGTTCGCCGAGGATCTGGCTCAGCGGCAACTGAGCGTCAGCCCAGCGCACATGCAGGCGATGGTTGGACAGGTTCAGCCGCGCCTCGGCCACGGCGGGCAGGGTGCGCAGGTGTTTCTCGATCAGCCAGCCGCAGGCGGCGCAACTGATGCCTTCCATCAACAGCGTGGTCTCAGCCAGTTCACCTTCGTGACGGACGAAGGGTTGCTGCACATCGGCGCGGTCGTACAGCGCCAACTCGTCCACCAGTTGCACCGGCAGCGCTTCGGGGTTGGCCGAGGCTTCGCTGCGATGCTGGTAATAGCTTTCCAGACCACCGGCGACGATGGCTTCGGCCACGGCCTGGCAGCCGGGGCAGCAGAACTCGCGGGACTCCCCGAGCACGACGGCGGTGAAGCGGCTGCCGGACGGGACGGGCAGGGCGCAGTGGTAGCAGGGGATTGGAATGGTCATGAGGCGTTCCGATGATCGTTCCCACGCTCCGCGTGGGAATGCCTCCCTGGACGCTCCGCGTCCGCTTCGGCTGGGACGCGTAGCGTCCCTGGCTGCGTGCCCACGCAGAGCGTGGGAACGATCAGAGTAAGGCTTATTTCTTCAGGTCTTCTGCACCCTGCAACGGCTCATCACCCAACAATAAATCCTTGTCATGGCTGACCAGCTCTTCCTCGAACATCCGCCACACGTGATCGTCCTGAGTACCCAGCAACTCCACAAAACGCCGGCCTTCGATCTTGTCGCTCAACTGGCCGATGTAGCGGCCGGTTTCAGTCTCGCTGCGGGCCAGGACGATCTTGCGATCCTTCTCCGGCTGGGTCGGCGAGATCAGGTTCAGTTCCAGGGTCTTAGGCTGGCTGTCGCCGCTCAGGCGCAGGTCGACCTCGCCAGTGACGTCGTCCAGATGCACGGCCGCGCGCATCTTCAGGGTCTGCGCCAGCAGCTCGCGATCCAGCGAACGGTTGATGCCCTTGCCGGCCTCGTAGTAGTTGTCGTTGACCAGATTGTCCGGGTTGTTCACCGCGATGGTCACCATGGACAGCGTCAGGGTCACCGAACAGGCCAGAATCCCGATGATGATCCATGGCCAAAGGTGCTTGTACCAGGGACTTGCGGCGTTTACTGCGGGCATGTTCAGTTCTCTCAACGATTCTGTGGGCCGATGAACCGGCTCTTGGCTTCTACGTGGACGCTGTCGTCATCGGCATCCTTGAGGATGAATTTCACCTCGTTGGTGCTCGATGGCAATTGTTCAGGCGCGCTCGACAGCTCGACCGGCATGCTGAAGATTTCCCCGGCCGGGACCTTGATCTCGCGCTTGCCTTGCAGGCGCAGATCCGGCAAACCGGCGGCTTCCAGGACGTAGGTGTGGTCGCGCTGATCCTTGTTCATGATCTTCAGGCTGTAGACGTTTTCGATCCGGCCTTCGGCGTTTTCACGGTACAGCACGCGGTCCTTGCTGACGTCGAAACCCACCAGCGAACGCATGAAGAAGGCTGTCACCAGCAGGCTGATCATCGTCAGCAGCACCACGGCATAACCGATCAGGCGTGGCCGCAGTTTATGGGTTTTCTGCCCGGACAAGTTGTGTTCGGTGGTGTAGCTGATCAGCCCGCGAGGGTAATCCATTTTGTCCATGATGCTGTCGCAGGCGTCGATGCATGCGGCGCAACCGATGCATTCGATCTGCAGGCCGTCGCGGATGTCGATGCCGGTCGGGCAGACCTGGACGCACATGGTGCAGTCGATGCAATCGCCCAGGCCCTGAGCCTTGTAGTCGACGCCTTTCTTGCGCGGGCCACGGCTTTCACCGCGACGCGGGTCGTAGGAAACGATCAGCGTGTCCTTGTCGAACATCACGCTCTGGAAGCGTGCATACGGACACATGTAGATGCACACCTGCTCGCGCAGCCAGCCGGCGTTGCCGTACGTGGCGAGGGTGAAGAAACCGACCCAGAAATACGACCAGCCATCGGCCTGGCCGGTGAAGAATTCGATTACCAGTTCGCGGATCGGCGAAAAGTAGCCGACGAAGGTCATGCCGGTGACGAAACCGATCAACAGCCACAACGCATGCTTGGCGAATTTGCGCAGGAACTTGTTGGCGCTCATCGGCGCCTTGTCGAGTTTGATGCGCTGGTTGCGGTCGCCTTCGGTGACCTTCTCGCACCACATGAAAATCCACGTCCACACGCTTTGCGGGCAGGTGTACCCGCACCAGACCCGCCCGGCATACACGGTGATGAAAAACAGACCGAACGCGGCAATGATCAGCAGGCCCGACAGCAGAATGAAATCCTGCGGCCAGAACGTGGCGCCGAAGATGAAAAACTTGCGTTCCGGCAGGTTCCACCATACGGCTTGATGGCCGCCCCAGTTCAGCCACACCGTTCCGAAATACAACAGGAACAGCGCCGCGCCGCCCATCATCCGCAGATTACGGAACAGGCCGGTGAAAGCACGGGTGTAGATTTTTTCTCGAGAGGCGTAAAGATCGACGCTGTTGTTCGCGTTCTTGCTGGGTGGCGTGACGTCATGTACCGGAATCTGGTTGCTCATCATTGCATCCCACGGCAGTGGAAAAATGCCTCGGTCGATACGTGCCGGCCGGGGTCAGAAAGGGTGTTGCAGTGGCCCAATGATACGCCTGTACTACCGACGAACGGGTGCGACCTTTGGTCGCGTTGGGCAAAATCAATTGATGGTGTAATGACTTGAATCAATTGACTTGTGCGGGATCACCATTTTTTTGCTCGGTCGATGAATGAGTCTAGGCGATTCGTTGCCGTTGCGCTGCCGGGTGATCCGCATGGCCGAAAACCGGCCCTTCGTCGTCCGGTTTCCGTAATTGAACTTAGAGGGGTCCTTACTTGAAGTTAGGGGCTCTGTTTTCTGCTGTTCTTGTATTTGAAACAAGTTTATTTAATTGCTCATGTTGTCGGCTTTGAAAGTTTCCGTTTGATCGAATATGTTTGCGTCTGGCGAAATTCAGTTGCTAGTCATTATTCAAGTTAAATGGAGTTTCAATGTTATGGATTTAAATGGAGTTGTAAAGTTTCTGCTGGGTATCTGTTTATTATCTTCTGTCACGCTGGCTCATGCCGTCGAGGGCACGCCACGGCATATGGTGTTCGCATCCGATACGCAGTATCCCTGGACTGACAATACCGATAGTGGAGCGCCGGAATCCGATGCGGACTTTGAGAAACGTGCCAAGTGGCTGGTGGACAGCCAACTGGGCAGTATCGCCGAATTTCGAAATGCCCACGGTGGGCAGGCGGCAATCCCGTTGATGATCAATGGCGACATTACTGCTTTTGGCCATGGTTGGCAGCGCTCGTATATGAAGTCGGCCCTTGAGAAATACTTCAAGGGTGATTACCTGTATGGCTTGGGTAATCATGACTACGAAAATAATGTTGATGACTGTTTCAGTAATAGTTGTGCGGCGGGCAGTATTACCGAGTTCAACGAACATCATAAGAGCAAGGTGGATAACTTTGATCTCAAGGTCACTGGTGCTTTTCTGAATGTCCTTTATTCAGGCAGTCTCGCTTACTCGAAAAATGTCGGAGAAGTTCATCTGGTGCAGCTCAACAATGAACCCACCTACGCCACAAAGATTGCTCATGCGTTGAATCCGACAACCTTCAATATCACCAGTGCCCTGGACTGGCTGGAGAACGATTTGAGGGTGGCGAGGGCGCAGGGTTACGCCATCATCCTCAACATGCACAAGTGGGATGACTGGCAGGGAGACTGGCAACAGGAGCAGCGCTTTCTGGACATGATCGAGAAGTATGAAGTCACGGCCATTTTTGCGGGTCATTACCATGCGCGAGGTGGAGCCAAGCGCTGGATGGGTAAGGTGCCGATGTTTCTCAGCGGCGCAACGTCCCAGCAAACGTACCTGACGGCCAGTTTTTCGGATGATCGCAGGCAGCTGCACGTCAATCTGGTCGAGAACAATGAATGGCAAAAGCCGCGATTCGTGCATACGGTTCCGGTGAAGTCCATCTGGGCCAATCGTCCATAAAAAATGGCTCGGGCATCGCTTTTACAGATCTGACTCTTTCAAGGATGAAAATGTATGAATAAAGGCACTCTCAAAGCACTCGGCATTACTCAGAAAGAAATTGATGCATTGGACGTCATTCTGAATAGCGCCAGCGCGGTAGCTCCCTTGGCCGTCGTGTACCTGCAAACGGCTCTGCGAGCGCTTGAGCCGGTCGAAGCTGCGCAGGGGACGAAGGATCTGGCCAGTCAGAAAGGCAACCAGCCGGGCGATGCCGGCAAGCAGCGCAGACCTTCGGGCCTGGACAGTCTCGGTGGAGGCAATATTCTTTGAATCAGTAGAGAGGGAAACAAAACGGCCCCGCCAATTCTCATTGGCGGGGCCGTTTTGTTTGCTTCAGGCGTTGGTCTTACTGAGCCTCGGCTTCCGCTGGTTTTTCACCGTGGGACAGGCTGTAAACGTAAGCCGCCAGCAGGTGAACCTTGTCGTTGCCTTGCAGTTGTTCCTGGGCAGGCATCTGGCCCTGACGGCCGTAACGGATGGTCTGCTGCAGTTGCGCGAAGCTCGAACCGTAGATGAACGCGGCCGGGTGGGTCAGGTTCGGGGCGCCCATTGCCGGGGTGCCTTTGCCTTCCGGACCGTGGCAGGCCACGCAGTTGGCGGCGAACAGTTTCTGGCCGTTGGCCGGATCTGCCTTGGTGCCTTCCGGCAGCTTGCGGCCATCCAGATTGGTCAGCACGAACGCGGCCACGTCGGCCACGCCTTGCTCGCCGATCACTTCAGCCCAGGCCGGCATCACGGCGTGACGACCGCCCATGATGGTGGTCTTGATGGTTTCCGGCTCGCCGCCCCAGCGCCAGTCGGCGTCGGTCAGGTTCGGGAAGCCATAAGCGCCCTTGGCGTCGGAACCGTGGCAGACCGAGCAGTTGGAGGCGAACAGACGGCCCCCCATCTTCAGGGCTTGCGGATCCTTGGCCACTTCTTCGATCGGCATGGCGGCGAACTTGGCGAAGATCGGACCGAACTTGGCGTCCGAACGCGCCATTTCCTTTTCCCATTCGTGAACGCCGGTCCAGCCGGTCTGGCCGTTGGCGAACGCGGTCTGCTTCTCGGTATCGAGGTAGTTGTAGCCCGGCAGCAGGCCTTTCCAGTTGCCCAGGCCCGGGTACAGCACCAGATAACCCAGAGCGAAGACGATGGTGCCCACGAACAGCATGAACCACCATTTCGGCAGCGGGTTGTCGTACTCCTCGATCCCGTCGAAGGAGTGGCCCACTGTCTCGTCCGTCTGTTCGCTGCGCTGGCCCTTGCGGGTCGACAGCAACAGCCAGGTCAGGGAAAAGATCGTACCGAGACTGAGGACTGTGACGTACAGACTCCAGAATGTAGTCATTCTTTGTTACTCCTAGAAGCTTGCTCGACGTGCTTGATGGCTTCGGGATCATCCGCGAAGGGCAGCAAGGTCGCGTCTTCAAACTCCGACTTGCGCTTGGGGCTGAACACCCACAACGCCAGGCCGATGAAGGCAACCATCACGACAACGGTGCCCAGGCCTCGAATCATCCCGATATCCATCAGAATCACCGTTTGCTTTTGATGATGGTGCCCAGGCCTTGCAGATAGGCCACCAGCGCGTCCATTTCGGTTTTGCCCTTCACGGCATCTCTTGCACCGGCGATGTCTTCGTCGGTGTAAGGGACGCCGAGCGTGCGCAACACTTCCATTTTCTTGGCCGTGTCTTTGCCATCGAGCTTGTTTTCTACGAGGAACGGGTAGGCCGGCATTTTCGACTCGGGGACGACGTTGCGCGGGTTGTACAAGTGCGCACGCTGCCAGTCATCGGAGTAACGACCGCCGACGCGGGCCAGGTCCGGGCCGGTACGTTTGGAACCCCACAGGAACGGGTGATCCCAGACGCTTTCACCGGCGACCGAGTAGTGGCCATAGCGTTCGGTTTCGGCACGGAACGGTCGGATCATCTGCGAGTGGCAGCCGACACAGCCGTTGGCGATGTAAACGTCGCGGCCTTCCAGTTCAAGGGCGGTGCGCGGCTTCATGCCTTCGACCGGCTTGTTGGTGACGTCCTGGAAAAACAGCGGAACGATTTGGGTCAGGCCACCGACGCTGACGGCGATGACCATGAAGAAAGCCAGCAGGCCAATATTCTTCTCGACAGCTTCATGCTTCATCAGTGAGCTCCAACTACGGCGATCTTGGCGGCGGCTTCGGCTTCAGCCGGGTTCGAGGCGCGCACGGTGCGCCATACGTTGTAAGCCATCAGCAGCATGCCGCTGGCGAAGAACGCACCGCCCAGGGCGCGGACGATGTAGCCAGGGTGGCTGGCCTGCAGCGCTTCCACGAACGAGTAGGTGAGGGTGCCGTCGTCGTTGATTGCACGCCACATCAGGCCTTGAGTGATGCCGTTGACCCACATCGAAGCGATATACAGCACGGTACCGATGGTCGCGAGCCAGAAGTGCGCGTTGATCAGGCCGGTGCTGTGCATCTGCGCACGGCCGAACAGTTTCGGGATCATGTGGTAGATCGCGCCGATCGAGATCATCGCTACCCAGCCGAGTGCGCCAGCGTGTACGTGGCCGATGGTCCAGTCGGTGTAGTGCGAGAGCGAGTTGACGGTCTTGATCGCCATCATCGGACCTTCAAAGGTCGACATGCCGTAGAACGCCAGCGAAACCACGAGGAAGCGCAGGATCGGGTCGGTGCGCAGCTTATGCCAGGCGCCCGACAGGGTCATCATGCCGTTGATCATGCCGCCCCAGCTTGGCGCCAGCAGGATGATCGACATCGCCATGCCCAGCGACTGTGCCCAGTCCGGCAGTGCGGTGTAGTGCAGGTGGTGCGGGCCGGCCCAGATGTACAGGGTGATCAGCGCCCAGAAGTGCACGATCGACAGACGATAGGAGTAGATCGGACGTTCGGCCTGTTTCGGCACGAAGTAGTACATCATCCCCAGGAAGCCGGTGGTCAGGAAGAAGCCCACGGCGTTGTGGCCGTACCACCACTGGATCATCGCGTCGGTGGCGCCCGAGTAGGCCGAGTAGGACTTGAACAGGCTGACCGGCAGCGACATGTGGTTGACGATGTGCAGCATCGCGGTCACCACGATGAACGCACCGTAGAACCAGTTGCCGACATAGATGTGCTTGGTCTTGCGCTTGGTGATGGTGCCGAAGAACACCAGACCGTAGGTGACCCAGACAATGGCTAGCAGAATGGCGAGGGGCCATTCCAGTTCCGCGTATTCCTTGGTGGTGGTGTAACCCAGCGGCAAGGTAATGATCGCGCCGACGATTACCGCTTGCCATCCCCAGAAGGTGAAGGCCGCGAGGCTGTCGGAAATCAGTCGCGTCTGGCAGGTTCGCTGCACGACATAGTAGGAAGTGGCAAACAGTGCACAACCACCGAAGGCGAAAATCACCAGGTTTGTGTGCAACGGGCGCAGGCGTCCAAAGCTCGTCCACGGCAGACCGAAATTCAACTCCGGCCAGACCAGTTGCGAGGCGATGAAGACACCGAGCCCCATGCCAAGGATCCCCCAGACCACCGTCATGATGGCGAACTGGCGGACTACCTTATAGTTATAAGCAGTCGGACTGATTGCTGTGCTCATTCTAAGGTTCCACGGTTTGGGTGTTTTATTAGGATTAAAATCGGCCGCAAGTATGTAGAAAGCAGGGGGTCAATGCAACGCGCCATGACCTGGGTCAATGCTTTCCAACGCTGATTCTGCGGCCTTTCCATGCGCCGCGTAAGGACAAAATTGCCCTCGGGCAAAATGTCGCAGCGAACAAAAAAAGTGAGGGGTCCCGGTCGGATGTAACGGGGTGTGTTCGAACGCTCGGTTCGGGTGACGGACGGTAATCGGCACGACAGCCGGTATCTACCGGCCTTTGCGGCCATGTCAGTCAGCCGATTCGTTCAACGCCTCGCTCAGGGTCGACCTGGAACCGGCACGGGCCAGTCCGCATCGAGCAAGCGTAGACCCGAATCCGGGTAATCGAAAGGAGAGGGGGTAACGGGGTGCGACAATGCGTCGCAAAGAGGCTGGAAACTGCCGCACTGGAAACGTGCGGCAGTGTTGTACTCAATGATTATTGCTTGTTGTCTTCAGTAATCAGTTTTTCTGTATTCAGTCCGTGACTCAAGCTGTACACGTAAGCGGCGAGCAGTTGCACTTTGTCGTTGCCCAGCAGCTCGTTCTGAGCTGGCATGTGGCCCTGACGACCATGGCGAATGGTCTGCTCGAGCTCGGTCAGGCTGGTGCCGTAGATGAAACCGGCCGGATGCGTCAGATTCGGCGCGCCCATGGCTTCGGTGCCTTGGCCGTTTGCCCCGTGACAGGCGGTGCAGGTTGTGCTGAACGCCTGCTGACCCGCTTGAAGATCAGCCTTGTTGTCCGCCGGCAGTGGCAGCCCCGCCAGTTCATGACGCACATAGGCGGCAACGTTTTTCACGCCAGTCTCGCCCAGCACTTCACCCCACGCCGGCATCGCCGCCATCCGGCCACCCATGATGGTGGCCTTGATGGTTTCGGCGCTGCCGCCCCAACGCCAGTCCTTGTCGGCGAGATTAGGGAAGCCGAACGCGCCCTTGGCGTCCGAGCCGTGGCACACCGAGCAATTGGAGGCGAACAGACGGCCACCCATTTTCAGCGCCTGCGGATCCTTCGCCACTTCTTCCACCGGCATGGCGGCGAATTTGGCGAAGATCGGCCCGAATTTGGCGTCAGCCTTGCTCATTTCCTTTTCCCACTCGTGGACGCCGGTCCAGCCGTCCTCGTAGCCGGGCAGGATGCCTTTCCAGTTGCCCAGGCCCGGATAAAGGATCAGATAACCCACGGAAAACACCAGCGTGCCGGCGAACAGCATGAACCACCACTGCGGCAGCGGGTTGTCGTACTCCTCGATGCCGTCGAAGCTGTGGCCCATGGTCTGGTCGACGCTGCCCTTGGTCTCGCCCCGACGGGTGCCGACCAGCAGCCAGGTCAGGCCGATCAGGCTGCCGATGGTCAGTACGCAGATCCACGTACTCCAGAAGGTGGTCATGGCCGGGTACTCCTTGTTTCAGATGCTTGGGTTGGGTCGGGTTGTGGCTCGTCGGCAAACGGCAGCAGGCGTGCTTCGGCGAATTCCGGCGTGCGCTTGCGGTTGAACACCCAAAGGGTCAGGCCGACGAAGGCTACGAACACCACGACCGTGCCGAGGCCGCGAATCAGCCCCGCGCTCATTTCAATGACCATTTCTCACCTCTTGCTCTTGATCGCAGTGCCGAGCACTTGCAGGTAGGAGACGAGGGCGTCCATTTCGGTCTTGCCCTTGAGGCTGGCCACCGCGCCGCTGATGTCGTCATCGGTGTAGGGCACGCCGAGGGTGCGCATGGTCTTGAGCTTGGTTTCGGTGTGGCTGCTGTCGACCGGCTGGGTAACCAACCATGGGTAGGCCGGCATCTTCGATTCCGGTACAACGTTGCGCGGGTTGTACAAGTGCGCACGGTGCCAGTCATCCGAGTAACGCGCGCCGACCCGGGCCAGATCCGGACCGGTACGCTTGGAACCCCACAGGAACGGGTGATCCCACACGCTTTCGCCGGCCACCGAGTAGTGGCCGTAGCGTTCGGTTTCGGCGCGGAACGGACGGATCATCTGCGAGTGGCAGCCGACGCAGCCTTCGCGGATGTAGATGTCGCGGCCTTCCAGTTGCAGCGCGGTGTAGGGTTTCATGCCTTCCACCGGTTTGTTGGTCACGTCCTGGAAGAACAGCGGGACGATCTGGGTCAGGCCGCCGATGCTCACGGCGAACACCATCAGCAGCATCAGCAGGCCGACGTTCTTTTCAATCGTTTCGTGTTTCATGGCGGACTCCTCAGGCCATCTGCGCGGCAGCAACGACGTCAGCAGGCTGCGAGGCCCGCACGGTGCGCCAGGTGTTGTAAGCCATCAGGAACATGCCGCTGAGGAAGATCGCCCCGCCAATCAGCCGCACGACGAAGCCCGGGTGGCTGGCCACCAGGGTTTCGACGAAGGAGTAGGTCAGCGTGCCGTCCTCGTTCACCGCACGCCACATCAGGCCCTGGGCGATGCCGTTGACCCACATCGAGGCGATGTAGAGCACGGTGCCGATGGTCGCGAGCCAGAAGTGCGCATTGATCAGGCCGATGCTGTGCATCTGCTCTTTGCCGAAGACTTTCGGGATCATGTGATACAGCGCGCCTATGGAAATCATCGCCACCCAGCCGAGTGCGCCGGCGTGTACGTGGCCGATGGTCCAGTCGGTGTAGTGGGAGAGGGCGTTGACGGTCTTGATCGCCATCATCGGACCTTCGAAGGTCGACATGCCGTAGAACGCCAGCGACACCACCAGGAAGCGCAGGATCGGGTCGCTGCGCAACTTATGCCAGGCGCCCGAGAGGGTCATCATGCCGTTGATCATGCCGCCCCAGCTCGGCGCCAGCAGAATCAGCGACATCACCATGCCCAGAGACTGCGCCCAGTCCGGCAGCGCGGTGTAGTGCAAGTGGTGCGGGCCGGCCCAGATGTACAGGGTGATCAGCGCCCAGAAGTGCACGATCGACAGGCGATACGAATACACCGGACGTTCGGCCTGCTTCGGCACGAAGTAGTACATCATCCCGAGGAAACCGGCGGTGAGGAAAAAGCCTACGGCGTTGTGGCCGTACCACCATTGCACCATCGCGTCGGTTGCACCGGCGTACACCGAGTAGGACTTGGTGAAGCTCACCGGCAGCTCAAGGTTGTTGACGATGTGCAGGATCGCCACGGTGATGATGAACGCGCCGAAGAACCAGTTGCCCACGTAAATGTGCTTGGTCTTGCGCTGCATGATCGTGCCGAAAAACACGATGGCGTAGGCGACCCAGACGATGGTGATCAGAATGTCGATCGGCCATTCCAGCTCGGCGTATTCCTTGGAGCTAGTGTAACCCAGTGGCAGGCTGATGGCTGCCAATAGAATCACAAGCTGCCAGCCCCAGAAGCAGAACGCGGCGATTTTCGGCGCGAACAGTTGGGTCTGGCAGGTGCGCTGCACCGAGTAGAACGAACTGGCGAACAAGGCACAGCCGCCGAACGCGAAGATCACCGCGTTGGTGTGCAGCGGGCGCAGGCGTCCGAAGCTGGTCCACGGCAGGTTGAAGTTGAGTTCGGGCCAGACCAATTGAGCCGCGAGAAAAACCCCGAGCCCCATGCCGACGATGCCCCACACCACCGTCATAATGGCGAATTGGCGGACCACCTTGTAGTTGTAGGCGGTACTGATAGAAGTGTTCATGGTTCCCCATCCACGGTTCAGCCGAAGTGAGCGCCAACAGCGCGTCCTTCGCCTGGAGTTATAGGCAGACTAAAAGCGAGGCAAGCATGGACAAACAGCACAAGGCCAGTATTGACGGGGATCAATGGGCGCAGTGCCTGCGGGATCACGGGTGGCTTTGGGATGCGGCTGTTGGTGAGGCTTCGGCGACGCTGATCCTGGCGCATGGGGCGGGGGCGCCGATGGATAGCGACTGGATGAACGATATGGCTGGGCGCCTTGCCGGGCTTGGTATCAACGTGTTGCGGTTTGAGTTTCCTTATATGGCGCAGCGGCGGGTTGATGGGGTCAAGCGACCGCCGAATCCTGCGGGGAAATTGCAGGAGTGCTGGCGTGAGGTTTATGGCCTGGTGCGACTTCATGTCGCTGGTCCGCTTGCGATTGGCGGGAAGTCCATGGGTGGGCGGATGGCGAGTTTGTTGGCTGATGAGCTTGGCGCTGATGCTTTGGTTTGTCTGGGGTATCCGTTTTATGCGGTTGGGAAACCGGAGAAGCCTCGGGTTGAGCATTTGGCTGGGTTGAAGACTCGGACGTTGATTGTTCAGGGGGAGCGGGATGCGTTGGGGAATCGGGGCGCTGTCGAGGCTTACGATCTATCGCCGAGTATTGAGGTGTTTTGGCTGGCCTCCGGGGATCATGATTTGAAGCCGCTCAAGGTGTCCGGATTTACGCATGAGGAGCATTTGGCTGCCGCCGCGCAGAGGCTGGTCGAGTTTCTCAAGCACTGATCGAGGTTTTGAACCGCGTAAAAATTGAATTGGTCAACAATTCTGTGTCCGGGAATTGTTGACCAATACATAAATAGCGTCGCCGGTGCCGTGTGAGTCAGCAAAAAGCCGCTAGTTTTTCACCGAATCTGAAAGTCTTTTTCAGAGATTCCTTAGGTGATGACATAGGTTTGCGTGGCACTGGTGGCAACGACTCGTAGAGGGGTCTGAGGGCCTGCTGGGGCTGGAGAAGGGGGAGTTGGCGTAGGTCTACTATAGTGGACGCATATGAAGTCCCATGTTCCAGATGCGACTCCTAAGTTAATTAAATCAGTTGTGGGTATCTCACCCCTTATAAACACGCCCTCGTTTCTGCGTAGTGCCCAGAAAATATCATAATCCGTAAGTGTGTAGGTTTTAACCAGTATGGCAACACTGTTGGAGTTGTCTATTAAATAAAACTCAGCCACATCATCTACTCTCAATGCACGCGGCAAAAGATAGCGGATAGTTAAGAAGTTCGGGCCGTTAGGCTGGTCTATCTGTGGGGCAAAACTAGTGCCAGGCACTCCGGGCGGGATGAGAACAGCGGCCGTGGCTGTAAAGGCGTTCGACATGGTTGTTGCCGCAGGTGCAAGCGTTATGGGGGTTGGCATAGGAGTAAAGATCATGTTTGCATCCTCTGTTTTTCTCGTGCCAGTAATTTATATGGTCGAGATTGTTTGGGTGAATTGATTCTGCCGGGCACTGGCGTGTCACGCACCTGTTAGAAGTTGCAGCTTTTTATATTTTTTGGCAGTTAAGCACGGGTTGATTATTTCGTTTTTTAAATGTGCAATCCCTGATCGGTGTGCGAGGTTTGGTTTACCGCAGGGCAGATATAGCCCGGACCGGTGAAGTCCGGGCACATCCTTGATGTCGCAAAAGCGTGGACGCTATTCACTGATCACCAGGTTAAAGCGTCCGATGGGCTGTGTCCGAAAACCATGACTCTTGAACTTCGCTTCAAAAGTGCCCACTGCAATTCCCTTGGCAGGATTGAGGTCTATTTTCAAGGTGGCTTCATTGGCATGGACCACTCTCCAACTCTCAAAGCCCTCCGGCGGGGGAAATGAAATACTGTTACTGAAGTTCAATTTGTCCTTAAGCGTGTACGTGGCGTTGAGAGGGGCGTCATTGATGTACGGGAAACTCATGCTGTAGGCGAAGTAGTTTCCGCTAGAAACTGAGCCGATAGCCCCTAAGATTGACCAGAACTGCTCACCCGTTGGCGGATACGTAAATCGATAAAACAGGGATCTTTCAGCTGTCACTTCGGGATTGCTCCCAAATGTCCAGTAGAACTCATTTGCGAGGATCGCAGTGCTGTTGGATTTAGGGACAAAAATAGTATGACTGCTCATCTGGAATTCCTTTTTCATGAAGGGTGATCGGCGTTCTCTTAATAGATCGCCAGACACTTGATATGCCTTTTTCAAGATGAGCGTCTACTGTCATACCTGACAGCTGGGCGATGAGTATCAAATGTGCTTGTTTCCGGTCTGGTGATTAAAGAACCTAGACGGTGGGCATATCCGTTGCTGCGGGTATGGCTGCTTAGGGTTCCGCCCTGACGGCGGGTCACTTTTTACAAACGCCCGGAATGCCGGCCCAGAAAAAAGTAACCAAAAACGCTTGCTCCTACGTCCGGCCCACTCGCTGAGGCTCGGGGTTCCTTCGTTCCGGGATTCATCCGGTGGGGCATCGCCTACGGTTTGCTTCGCTGCACCTCCTCTCGATGTGTTTGGCTTCGCCAAACGGTCGCTGCGGGAGCTGGCTTGCCAGCGATGGCGGCCTACGAGGCGACCAGTTTTTGACAGGTGCGTCCGATCCAATGCGGGCTTGCTCGCGAAAGCGGTCTGCCAGAACACAGCAAAGGAACAGGACTGAATGCCCCGCCCATCAGAGCAGGAAGGGCACTGGCGACTAGGTTGCTTGGGGTCGTATATCGTTCAACTCTATGGCCACCCCGTATTTTTTCTTTAAGTTTTCATCATGAGTGACAATTATCAAGCAAGGGATATTGACGGCAAGCCACTCTATGATTGTGTGTGCCGTTTCCTTGTCGAGTGCCGAAGTTGGCTCATCTAATATCACGGTTGGCTTGTCTCTTAGAATGGCTCGGCCAATAGCAATACGTTGCTTTTCTCCCCCGCTGAGTTCGCTATTTGTCGCGCCTATTACGGTATCGAGTAAAGCATCAGTATCGGAATCCTTTCGCGAAAATCCCAGAAGCTCGACGACCTGTCTTATTTTCTGCGAGCAGGCGTTTTCAGCGCCATACAGGAGGTTGTCCTTAAAGGTTCCGCCTATCAGGATAGGTTTTTGCGGCGCTACGGAAACTTCAGAGAGTATGAATTCGCTCATGCTTTCGTTTATCAAATGTCCTTTATAGTACGCCGTTCCGGTGTAGCTTTCTTCGAAGCCTAAAAGTGTATTGATAAGTGTTGTTTTTCCTGCACCAGAAGCACCAGAGATGATATTTACACCTGGCCTGAACTCATGAGTAATGTTGGAGAGTATGGTGTTGTTGTCTTTGCTGAGTGACAGGTTGCTCAGGACAAAACCCTGTGCAGTCTGAGATGTATTCGGTTTTTGCGGAAGGGTTATTTTTTCTTCAATGTATTTGATGCCGTCATTCAGAGAAACGATATTGGCCTGGAGGTTTATAAGGGTCCCTGCCATTAAATGTAACTGCATCGTAAACATTGTGATGTAGCCAATGATCATGACGAAGTCGCCGGTTGTCAGTTTTGAGCCATAGTGGGTGCCTGACAGAATAACAAAAAAAGCCAGCACGACTCCGATTGCCAACCCTTGGGTGCCGACTCGTATGCCCATATGAAGATTGGCTTTTCTGATTGTCTTGACGTAACCGTCGAAAAAAAACTTTCCCTGCGTGACATTCCTTGTGTTGCGTGTTGTTGAGTTTGATGTCGTAAGTTCGGCCGAGCCTTTCAACTGTGTAGCTGGATAAGTTGTCATCAGCCTCAAATAATTCTCGGTGAATGTTCGAGCTGGATTTTGCCACGTATGTCGATATGCAAATCAATACCAAGGAGGCGAGGAGGAAAAGAAGTGCATAGGTGAGGCCCATGATCGAATAAAGTACGCTGATGGCAATGATGATTTCTACTGCGATGGGGGTAATTGTCCAGAATACGCCTACCGTCACCATGCTGAAGCTTCTTGCGGATCTGCTTATATCGGAGACAACATATCCAGGATCCAGGTTCTGTTGTTTTTTATAGGGGTAGCGAAAGACTTTGTTAATGATCGCCTCGTATATTGTGGTATCGCATTTTGCGAGCATCCAGGCTGAAAAAATGCCACGTATGTTCGACAAGACTTGCGAAAGTGTCCATATGGCCGAATAAGAGGCTGCAAAAAAAAGGAACTGTGTTTGTAGGTTGTTCGCCTCTTGGATAGAGTTTGCGGTATTTCTCAACAGTACAGGGAGGAGCGAATTTAAGGCGCTGCATAGAAGAAAAATGATCGATACGCCTACAAAGCTGATGGTGAGTTGGCGGTAGTTGTTGGAGACTATTTTAAAGATTGTTATGTATTGATAAGACCAGTTCATTTGTGGGTGGACCTTATATTGTTTGTGTCATTGAAAATTTCCGTGATAGATGAGGGGTGTTAGCTACGATTGTTTCGCCTACTTCGATCTACGCATACGAATGGACGTCGAATGGCTCGACTCCAATAAAGAAATTACAGATTTTTCGTTTCTCATTGTGTATTAAAAGAAGCAAATAGTAGCGCTCCAGGTGCTTGATCCTTAATTACAGAGCAGGCTGGGTGATATGAATTGCTTGGGCGCATTTTTTTCAATTTTGCCGTGCCACGTTAATGTGGAACTGATTCACCAGATCGTTTTTCAGCTTTCAGTGACCTTGTTACGGTAAATTCCACGCGCCAGGTGCACAAGCCGGCGGATTCTGTCGTTGTTGTAGGCAATGACGAGAGGATCTGTAGGCTTCGTATGACGTTCCAGGAAGTGTTTTAAACGTGTTCAGTTTGATCCTGAACGTCGTCCGATTTTTGCGAGGCACACTTGAGTTTTGAGTGGTGATTCCTGGCTTTGTAATCATTGGCAAATGACATCTGAGTTGCCGATTAGGCTCCGCTGGTCGACGGATCAAGATCATGAGCTGCAGGCGAGAAAACCCCCATCCTGTTGAGTTTTACTGTCGGGTATTTGCTATTCGTAAACATGATTGGGTGTTTAGGTTTAAACCACACAAAGCGTTACTCCATAAGGGCTACAACACCTTGCGTCGTTGCCTACGCGTACGCCAGAATCCGCCGGCTTACGCGGCTTGGAGAGGGCTATATCGTTTCCCTGTCACTGAAAAGTGGCTGGGTTTGGTAGCCCGATTCGAGTTGTGGTTATTGCGACACCTTCAATGCTGTCTCTCTTTTGAGGTGCAGCTTTGTATGGTGGGCATGCGTGGGGCTCATTCGTGAGCGCCGGGTTTCCCAATTCGACCGGTCTACCAACCCGCGCATGGCCGCCACCCGCCGTTTGGTAGCGAGGGTGATGGCTCCCATTTTTTCGAATTGGAGTTCTAACTATGTTCAAAGCCACACCAAACCCGCCAGAAACCGATTCAACCTCCAACGACCCCGAGCTCGAGTCCCGAAAGACAAAAGAAGCCGCCGACCGCGCACTCGACTTTTACCTCGGCCCCGAAATCCCGAAGTACTTCCCGCCCAAGGCCCGTCCTATCTTTATGGTCGATCCCACACTCGATGACGAAACGCTGCTCGTCGAAGCCTGCGAATCACTGTCGTCAGCCAACGCCATGGCCGGCAATATCGCCAACTCGGTGAAAGGCCCGGAGCGCAAACCGCTGCTGGCGCTGCAACAGCTGATCATGTTGAACGAGCTGCTGGTTAATCGAGTGCTGGACAGGCTGAAATTGCCTTAATGATTCGCTCGCTGTTATGGCCTCTTCGCGGGCAAGCCCGCTCCCACAAGGATGGTGGTGTTGCGAGATTTTGTGGCCAATGCGAAACCCTGTGGGAGTGGGCTTGCCCACGAAGAGGGCGGTGCTGGTCACATCCATTTCAGACAGGTAATAAAAAACCCGGAAGCTCTCGCTATCCGGGTTTTTTCTATTGCAGAACAATCAGCGGTTAAACCGCTCCACCAACGAGTATTGCGTGTTGGCAGTCTTGGTCAGCTCTTCACTCAGCAACGCCGAGTTATGCGCCTGTTCCGAGGTCTGGTCCGCCAGTTCCGAGATGTTGCTGATGTTGCGGCTGATTTCTTCAGCCACGGCACTTTGCTCTTCGGTCGCGGCGGCGATCTGGGTGGTCATGTCGGTGATGTTGGCCACCGCTTCGCTGATGCCCACCAGGGCCTGATCCGCTTCCAGTACCCGCGCTACACCTTCTTCCGCCTGGCGATGGCCGGCTTCCATGGTTTGTACGGCGCTGGTGGCGGTCTGCTGCAACTTGGCGATGAGGGCGTGGATCTGGCCGGTGGATTCGCTGGTGCGTTGTGCCAGTTGGCGGACTTCGTCGGCGACTACGGCAAAACCACGGCCCATCTCGCCGGCACGTGCTGCTTCAATCGCAGCGTTGAGCGCGAGCAGGTTGGTCTGGTCGGCGATGCCTTTGATCACGTCGACCACGCCGCCGATTTCGTCGCTGTCCTTGGCCAGTTGGGTGACGGTCAGGCCGGTTTCACCGACCACGACCGACAGACGCTGGATGGCTTCGCGGGTTTCGCCGGCGATGTCGCGGCCGCGGCCGGTCAGGCGGTTGGCTTCCTGAGTGGCGTCGGCGGTGCGCTGGACGTGGCTCGCCACTTCCTGGGTGGTGGCGGCCATCTGGTTGACGGCGGTGGCGACCTGTTCGGTTTCCACGCGCTGACGTTCCAGACCGCTGGAGCTGTTGTGCGCCAGGGCGTCGGATTGCTTGGCCTGATCGGTCAGGTGCTCGGCGGTGTCCTGCAGACGGGTCAGGCAGGTTTTCAGGCGCGCTTCCTGGCTGAGGATCGACATCTCCAGACGCGCCTGGGCGCCACGGCTATCGGTGTACATCTGCGCGATCAACGGGTCGGAGGTGGTCTGCTCGGCCAGACGCAGCAGGCGCTTGAGCCCGCGTTGTTGCCATTGCAGGCCCAGCAGGCCCAGCGGCACCGACAGACCGGCGGCGAGGGCGAAGCCCCACTGCGAGTTGAGGGTGGCGCCGATCATGAAGCTCAACTGGCTGACCAGAATGAACGGCAGCCAGTCCTGCACAATCGGCAGCCACTTGTCGCTCGAAGGAATCGCCGACTTGCCCTGGTTGATGCGTTGGTAGAGCGCTTCGGCACGGCGGATCTGTTCGGCGGTGGGTTTGACCCGCACCGACTCGTAACCGACCACCTGATTGCCATCGAACACCGGCGTTACATAGGCGTTCACCCAGTAATGATCACCGGTCTTGCAGCGATTCTTGACAATGCCCATCCATGGCAAGCCTTGTTTCAGTGTGCCCCACATGTGCGAAAACACCGCCGCCGGCACGTCAGGGTGACGAACCAGGTTGTGCGGCGCACGGATCAGTTCCTCACGCGAAAACCCGCT
Organism: Pseudomonas sp. R15(2017); assembly: GCF_002112685.1. Classification (NCBI taxonomy): domain Bacteria; kingdom Pseudomonadati; phylum Pseudomonadota; class Gammaproteobacteria; order Pseudomonadales; family Pseudomonadaceae; genus Pseudomonas; species Pseudomonas sp. R15(2017). The sequence goes on along the minus strand of NZ_NEII01000007.1, from coordinate 271,714 downwards.
GATTTCGACGAAAGCGTCGTTGCAGTAGGTGATCACGCCCTTGGCGTCGGTTGTGGAAATCAACCGTTGCTGAGCCGGGAAAGTCCGTTCGCGTTGTGTAATGGGCTGGTTATTACGCATGGTTTTTCAATCCGCAAGGCTTTGAAAGGTTGTCGGCGGGGTCAGCCATTTATTGAAATTTTTTTTCATTTATAAGTACGGCGTCGCAAAACGGCCCTTGCTTCAACCCGCGAGCATCGGATAGGTGAACAGACCGAAGTGCAGCAGGTTCAGGCCAAAATGCGTCGCGATCGCCGCACCGAGCCCGCCAAAACGGTAGGCCAGACCATAGCCGACACCCGCCAGGCTCGCCAGCAACACCCATTGCCAGCCAGCGCCCACATGCACCAGGCCGAACAGCAGGGACGCCAGCAGCAGCGCGAGGTTTTCGCCGTAAGGCAGGTGTTTGAAGCGCCGGCTCATGCCGCCCTGTATATAGCCGCGAAACAGCGTTTCTTCGACCAGCGTCACCAGCAGCAGATTGTTCAGCACCCACAGCCACGCCTGATCCGGCCATTTCGGTGCCCAGGTGATCATGCCCAGCAACACCGCACCGCCGAGCGCCAGAATCACGCTCAACGTCAGTGCCAGCGCGGTGGCGTACACCGTCAGGCGCAAGGAGCGTCGCGCGACGATCCATGGGCAGACCAGCAGCAGCCAGAAGCCAATCAGCGGTTTGTCGAGATTCAGGTACATCGAGAACGGCACGGCATTGTCGGTGAAGCGCTGCGGCTCGATGGCCCGGCCGTTGTAGAAGCCCGGCAGCCAATGCAGGGCTAGCGCCAGAGCCAGCACGATAAACAGGCCATGGCCGAGATAACGCCCGACCGGCACGGTTTGCTGGCGCACGGCGTAACCGGCGAAAACCAGCAGCGCAATGGAGATCAGCGCCAGCCAGCCGAGCTGGCCGAAACTCGACGCCAATCCGTAACCAAGGCTGAGAAGCCCGAGATAGAGCCATGGCAGAGCTGTCATGGAAAGTCCTTGTGCACGATTTGTGGACAGGGTTTCTACACGGGTGGGGGCGAGGGGACAAGTGAAGTTGCGGCGAGAAACCGGGACAACATGCAAACCTGTGGCTGACACTGAGACCTGTGGGAGACCTGTGGGAGCTGGCTTGCCAGCGATAGCGGTGAGTCAGTCAATGAAGATATCGACTGTGCAGACGCCATCGCTGGCAAGCCAGCTCCCACAGGGATTTGTATAAGGCTGAAATGTCAGCGCAGATTGAGCCTTGCCGCCGCACGCTCGGTGATTTCAGTACGCAACTTCAGCGAAGGCGCCGCGCGCTTGCGCGCCTCATCGACAACCGCACTCGGCGCCGTCTCCGGGCTGCCCGAATCAAACGGCGGCGCCGGCGCATATTCCAGCTGCAACTGCACCAATTGCGCCGTGTCCGCACCGACCAGCTCTTGCGCCAGCGTCAAGGCAAAATCGATCCCGGCCGTGATACCGCCCCCGGTAAACAGATTGCCGTCGCGCACCACCCGATCCTTCACCGCAATCGCGCCCAATGTCGGCAGCAGATCGTGATAAGCCCAATGCGTGGTCGCCCGTTTATCCTGCAACAGACCCGCCGCCCCAAGCACCAGCGAACCCGTACACACCGACGTCACATAACGCGCCTGCGCAGCTTGTGTCTTGATGAACGCCAGCGTCTGCTCATCCTCCATCAACGGCCCGACCCCGGCGCCACCGGGAACGCAGATCACGTCCAGAGCCGGGCAGTCCTCGAACGTGGTGGTCGGTTTCAGCACCAGCCCGGTGCTGGCGGTGACCGGCACCAGATCCTTCCAGATCAGGTGCACTTGCACGTCCGGCAACGACGCCAGCACGTCGTACGGGCCGGTCAGGTCGAGTTGCTGCACCTGGGGAAACAACAGAAAACCGATCTGCAACGCCATGGTTCTTCTCCGTGAAAAGGGGGTGGACGGCTTCACTGTAGGCGCGTAGGTTTTGGCGCATACGCCAATCAGCCCACGAATTACGCCAAATGCCGAAAACCATCCACGTCCTCGCGTTCGCCAATGTGCAATTGCTCGATGTCACCGGGCCGTTACAGGTCTTCGCCTCGGCCAACGATATCGCCCGCCAGCAGGGATTGCCTGCGCCGTATGCGCCAACGGTCATCGCCAGCGGTGGCGGGGCGGTGAACTCGTCCGCCGGGTTGGCGATGCTGGCCGAACCGCTGCCGAAACAGCCCAGCGATACGCTGATCATCGCCGGAGGCTGGGGCGTTTATGCCGCTGCCGAAGACGCCGGGTTGGTGAATTGGGTGCGTGAACATGCGAATGGCTGTCGGCGCGTGGCCTCGGTCTGCACCGGCGCATTTCTGCTGGCGGCCAGCGGCTGGCTCGACGGTCGCCGGGTCGTCACTCACTGGACCCGTTGCGAACAACTGGCGCAGCAACACCCGCAATTAAAGGTCGAACCGAATCCGATCTTCATCAACGACGGACCGGTCTGGACCTCGGCGGGCGTCACCGCCGGCATCGACCTGGCGCTGGCCATGGTCGAAGACGACCTAGGTCGCGACATGGCCCTGGACGTCGCCCGGCAACTGGTGGTGTTCCTCAAGCGCCCGGGCGGGCAGTCGCAATTCAGCGTGACGCTGTCGCTGCAAAAACAGGGCAACCGCTTTGACGATCTGCACGCGTGGATTGCCGAGCACCTGACCTGCGATCTGGGCATCCCGACCCTCGCCGAACAGGCCGGCATGAGCGAACGCAGTTTCGTGCGCCACTACCGCGCCGACACCGGCCAGACCCCGGCCCGGGCCATCGAACTGATTCGCGTTGAAACCGCGCGCCGGTTGCTGAGCGATACCGGACTGCCGATCAAACGGGTTGCGGCCAATTGTGGTTTTGGCAGTGAAGAGACGTTGCGTCGCAGTTTCCTGCGGGCCATGGGTGTGACGCCGCAGGCTTATCGGGAGCGGTTTTCGGTCAGCGCTGGAGCAGACCCAGTAATGCCTTGAGCGTTTCGCCGGGCGCTTCTTCCGGAATGTTGTGCCCGACACCCGTCAGCACTCGCCGCTCATAAGGCCCGGTAAAGTGGTGCGCATCTTCATCGTCCGCCGGTGCCGGGCCGACGCCATCATCGGCACCGCACAGCGAAATCGTCGGAACGCCGATCGCCGGTTGTTTCTCCAGCGCCTGCTCCATCCACTCCAGCGTCGGATCGCCCGGCGCATACATGAAGCGATGGCGATAAGAGTGAATCACCACCTCAACGAAATCCGGGTTGTCGAACGCCGGCGCGCTCAACGGATAACGCTCGGCGTTCCGCGCCCAGGTCGGTGACCACAATTGCCAGAGCAATTCGCACAGCGCCCGACGATTCTGCGTCAGTCCTTCAACGCCTCGGGGCGTGTGGAAGTAATACTGATACCAGTAGCGATGCTCGCTCTGCGGATCCAGCGGGTGAATCGAATTCGGAATGTCCTGCAGGTTGTAGCCATCGCCCGTCACCAAACCGCGCACGCGCTCGGGAAACAGCGCCGCCACAATGCACGCCGCCCGACCACCCCAGTCGTAACCGCACAATGTCGCTTGCTCGATACCCAGCGCATCCATCAGATCCAGCAGGTCCTGCGCCAGCGCCGCTTGCTGGCCGGAACGCGGCGTGTCCGGGTTGTTGAAACGGGTCGGGCCGTAACCGCGCAGGTACGGCACGATTACCCGATAACCCTTGGCGGCGAGGGGCGGGGCGATTTCGTCGTAGGCGCGGGGAGAGTAGGGGAAGCCGTGGAGCAGGATGACCGGCGTGCCGTTTCCCGGGCCGTGATGCTCATAGGCGATGGTCAGACTTTCAGTCTTGCAAAACTGCATCACGGCTCGGGTCATACGGGATTCCTCAAGTTTCGGCTTCCGCCACCTGATTGAAATACTTGCTCCGATCCGGCGTAAACTTCACCACCATTTTCGTCCGCGAGCAGGTCAGCACCCGTTCGGCACTCAAGTCGATATCCAGATCTTCCCCACGCAAACCCTGCCACTGAGCCAGGTATTTCAGCGATCCGTACTTTTCATTCTTCTTCAGGCTGCGACTGACCCCGCCTTTCCAGCCCAGTACCGGCAATTCATCGGCGCGGCAGCGTTGGGCGAGGCCGGGGAAACGGGCGGCGCGCTGGCGGCCGATTTCCCAGCATTTGATCAGGCCCTTGTCGGCGGCTTCCCACAGTTCGTCGCGGGTCAGGCCAGACCTCAATGGGGAAGCGATGGGGCGGTGGATGCGTTGGCTCATTCTGGTTCCTTGAATCGGGTTTTTATTGGACAGCTCCGCTGTGCCCGTTGCGGTGGATGGTAGGGGGGGATGTAACAGCTGGCAACAAGGTATTTCGAGGTGTAAGTGCGAGTTGCGGGCCAAGCGTTACACGGGGTTGGCAGGTTTCTGTAGGCCGCGCCATCAACCAGTTGTATTGAAAGGAATCGATTGTGTGGGCCAGCCCTTCAACCACAAGGCTCAGGGGTGTTTGCCGTTCGTAGGTGGCCATCCTACAAACGGCGGTTGGAGTGGAGATCTTTCTTACAGCGTGTGGCGAAAAATGATGACTATGGCTGCCAGTAATTTTTCTCCCCGCTCAATTTGCGATCGAGAAAACTCGCCGCGCTGATCAGCGCCAGGTGGGTCAACGCCTGGGGCGTGTTGCCCAGATGCCGGCCACGATTGTCGAATTCCTCCGCATAAAGCCCCAACGGATTGGCATAACGCAGCAGTTGCTCGAACTCCAGATGGGCCTTTTCCACTTGCCCGGCGCGGGCCAGGCATTCGACGTACCAGAACGAGCACGCGGCGAACGCGCCTTCGGTGCCGGACAAACCGTCGATGCCTGCATCATCGTTGCGATAGCGGTAAACCATGCCGTCGCGCACCAGATGTTTCTCGATGGCTTCCAGGGTCGCGAGCCATTTCGGATCCTTGGCACTGACGAAGCGTACCAGCGGCATCAGCAACATCGAGCCATCCAGCGCGGTACCGCCCTGGTACTGCACGAAATGCCCACGCTCTTCGTTCCAGAAATTGTCCCAGATGTCGGCATGGATGGCCTGACGGGTCTGATCCCAACGGGCGAACGGTGCCGGCAGCGAGCGTTTCGAAGCCAGGCGGATCGCCCGGTCCAGCGCCACCCAGCACATCAGCCGCGAATGCAGGAAATGATGTTGCTCACCGCGCATTTCCCAGATGCCTACATCCTTGGTCTGCCAGGTCTCACAGACCTGATCGACCACTTCCATCACATGTTTCCAGCCTTCGTGGGAAATCGCGTCGCCGTACTTGTTGACCAGATAAACGGCGTCCATCAGTTCGCCAAAGATATCCAGTTGAATCTGGTCGTACGCGCCATTGCCGATACGCACCGGTTTCGCGCCGCCGTGTCCGGCCAAATGCGTGAGTTCGGTTTCCGGCAGTTCCTGGCGGCCGTCGATGGCGTAGAGGATATTCAGCTTCATCGATGATTGGCCACTGCAATCGCTGACCCGCCCGCGCAGCCAGCGCATATAGGCGTTGGCTTCGTCGACAAACCCCAGGCGCATGAAGGCGTAAACGGTGAACGAGGCGTCGCGGATCCAGGTATAGCGATAGTCCCAGTTGCGTTCGCCGCCGGGTGTTTCCGGCAGACCGAAGGTGGCCGCGGCAAGGATTGCGCCGTGCTGGCGCGAGGTCAGCAGCTTCAGGGCGAGGGCCGAACGGTTGACCATCTCCCGCCAGCGGCCGCGATAGTTGGACTGGCCGATCCAGTCGCGCCAGAACTTCAGCGTGCGCTCGATGCACAACTGCGCGGCGCCTTCGGCAAATCGCGGATCGTCGCTGGCGCCGAGCATGAACGCGGCGGTCTGATCCTGCTTGAGAGTGAATTGCCCGACCGCCGCATCGTGATCGACGCTCAAGGCTTGATCCGAGGCCAGCCGCAGTGTCGGCTGCCCGCTGGCGCTGAACAGCACATCCTGTTTATCGATGACGGCGCGGGTTTCAGCGCGGGCATAGTCATGCCGAACCGCGCAGCGCAGGTGAAACGTCGCCTGTCCGCTGACCACTCGCACCCGGCGCATCAGCAGCGGCAAGGCATCGTCGTTGTCGCCGATGGGCAGCAGATCGGTGATTTCCACCACGGCGTGGTCGCTGAGCCAGCGGGTCTGCAGGACGTTGGTGTCTGGCAGGTAAATCTGTTCGCGCCGGGCATCGGGCAGGTCCGGGGCGAGCTGGAAAATCCCCGCATCGAGTGTGTCCAGCAGCGAACAGAAGATCGACGGGCTGTCGAACTCCGGCCAGCAGAAAAAATCCACGCTGCCCTTGTCATTGACCAGCGCGGCACTGCGCAGGTCGCCAATGATGCCGTGGGCGTCGATGGGGCTTTGTCGTTCGGATTGATGCTCAGCCATTGCCACGGAACTCCGGATAGAGGCTCATGCCGCCGTCGATGAACAGGGTGGTGCCGACGATGTAGTCGGAGGCGTCGGAGGCGAGAAACACCACCACGTTGGCCACGTCCTCGACATCGCCGATGCGCCCGTAAGGGATGAGTTTGAGCAGGTCCTGCGCGGCGTCGCCTTCGGTGGCGTCTTTATTGATGGCCGTGCGGATCGCCCCCGGCGCGATGCCGTTGATGCGGATTCGCTGGTGGCTGACTTCCTGGGCCAGGGTCTGCATCAACTGATCGACGCCGCCCTTGGACGCTGCGTAATTGACGTGCCCGGCCCAGGGAATGCGCTGGTGCACCGAACTCATGTGGATGATCTTGCCGGCGGCCCGGGACACGCCTTCGCGCACGCCCTGGCGGTTGAAGATCCGCAGCGCGGCGCGGGCGCAGAGGAACTGGCCGGTGAGGTTGACGCCGATCACCGCGTTCCAGTCGGCCAGCGACATATCCACAGCCGCCGCGTCTTTTTGCAGACCGGAATTGGCCACCAGAATGTCCAGTGTGCCGAAGGTGTCGAGGGTTTGCTGGAACAGCCGCTCAACGTCTTCTTCTTTCGAAACATCCGCGCCAATCGCGATGGCCTGACCACCGTCGGCGACGATCTGCCGGGCCAGCGCTTCGGCCGGCTCGGCTTGTCGGTTGTAGTTGATGACGACAGCGGCACCGGCAGCGGCCAGGGCTTTGGCGGCGCCGTGGCCGATGCCGGAACTGGCGCCGGTGACCAGTGCCACCTGACGGGCGAGGGAAATCTGCATGAACGGTCGCGCCTTATGCGGGGATCTGATCTGCTGACCGGCATCCTTGAGTCAGAGTTCAGCGTGAATGCGAAGGGGCACGTAATCAAGTCGAGTCCCGCAGGGCTGTACGGGTTCAGATATGGTACCGGGCACTGTGTTTATGCCACTCCAGATTGCCGCCAATCCATGTACTCAATCCGGTGAGATAGCGCCGCAATACCGGCGAGCGCGTGCCTTTCATCAGCGTTGCGTGCAGGCGTTCGTATTCTTCCATCACTGCGTCATGGATATCGGCCGCCCGGTCGATTGCCTCTTGAAGCGAACAGTTGTGCCTGGCTGCCAGCAGATAAGGCAGCTTGAAGTCGCCGGTTTCGTTCAGGTGCTCTTTGTAAGCGGAATACAGATCGTTGATCAGAGTGGTCGCCAGCGAGGCCAGTGCGGTGACGTGGTGAATGTCTGGACGGGAATACGTATTGGCCGGGACTTCGTAGCCGCCGATCAGGTCGATCAGTACCAGGCATGGCCAGAAGCTGTTGACCTGCCGACTGGCCAGGTATTCGGCGACGGTGGGTTGAGTGCCATAGAGGCGCCAGGGACCTTCCGCCGCCATGGTGACGAACATGGCGATGGTGATCTGGCGCACCCGGGCGACTTGCGAGGGCGTGCAGAATTGGGCGACCCGTTTCATGTAGGCCAGCAATCCCCTGATTACCGGGTCGCACATTTGCTGCTTCAGGAGTTCTTTGTCGAACGGCGAAGGCAAATAGACCGGATCGATCGCGGTGAGGGCGAACGACAACTTTTCGGCCACTGTCTCGGGGCGACCGCCGAGGGATTGATCGTCGCAATAGTGATCGTCCACCGCAAACAACGCCGCAAAGCATTGCGCCGCGAGTAACAGTCGATTCGGATCATTCGTGTCGGCGTGGCACAGCATTGCATAGCGACCGAAGTCGCTGGCGCGGATTTTTTCCTCTTTGCCGGCAAAGATTCCCACGCTCGGTATCCAGGCCATCAGGCGATCGTTGACTTCCTGGCCCAGCGCCTCATCAATGCGCGTAGGCGGCGGGCAGCGTACGGCACGGACGATAAAGGGGGCAGTGGCGCTGCGTGGCGTCCGGGCACTGCTGGATCGATTCATGGGGTGATCCTTTTCTCGGGGCCGATTGAGATGCTCACCGACGCGGTTCCTGTGCAGGGATGACAGATCCATGTAAAACCTTTGGCGGAATTTGCGCACCTGTCAGGTTTGACAGGTGCGCGGCTCAATGGACGAGCAGTCAACGACCTCCACTAAGCGTCAGGCAGGCAGTTTGCGAAGCCAAAACCCTGAATCTTTCGCGGGTGCATTCCCTTCACATTCCACCAACAATTCCTCGCTTCCCCGCCCGTCAGGCTTTGTGGCAACTTGGCCGCCCCTGATGAGGCTGCATCCGATGGCAAACCCTTACCGCGAGTTGTTCAACGCCCCCGGCGCCCGGGCTTTTGTGATGGCCGCGATGATCGCGCGCATGCCGATTTCCATGACCGGTATCGGTGTGATCACCATGCTCTCGCAATTGACCGGCGGCTACGCGCTGGCGGGTGGGGTGGCGGCGACGTTTGCGCTGGCCACGGCGTTTTGTGCGCCGCAGGTGTCACGGCTGGTGGACCGCTTCGGTCAGGGGCGAGTGCTGCCGGTGGCGGCGCTGATCGGCGGGGGCGCGCTGCTGATGTTGCTGTTGTGCACCCGCTTGCAGGCGCCGACCTGGACCCTGTTTGTCTACGCAGCATTGGCCGGTTGCATGCCAAGCATGTCGGCGATGGCGCGGGCGCGCTGGACCGAAATCTATCGCGGCCAGCCGCAGTTGCAGACCGCTTATGCGCTGGAGTCGGTGCTCGACGAAGTCTGCTTTATTGTCGGCCCGCCGCTCTCGGTAGGGCTGTGCGTCGGCGTGTTCCCCGAGGCCGGGCCGCTGGCGGCGCTGTTGATGTTGGCCATCGGCGTCACGGCGTTCGTCGCCCAGCGCAGTACTGAGCCGCCGGTGCATCCGCACGAATCGCAGCATCAGGGTTCGATCATTCGTTCGACCGACGTGCAATGGCTGCTGGCGTTGATGCTCGCCATGGGCGTGATTGTCGGCGTGGTGGATGTGGTCAGCGTCGCGTTCGCCCAGCAGCAGGGTCAGCCGGCGGCGGCCAGCATCGTGCTGTCGGTGTACGCCATCGGTTCCTGTCTGGCCGGTATCGCCTTCGGTGCGATGCGCTCGAAACTGCCGTTGCCCAGGTTGTTTCTGTATGGCGGGATCGCGACGGCGGTGACCACGCTGCCGCTGTTGCTGGCGACCAACATCCTCGGGTTGTCTGTGGCGGTGTTCATCGCCGGGCTGTTCTTCTCGCCGACCCTGATCGTGGCGATGGCGTTGATCGAGCGCATCGTACCGCCGGCCAAACTCACCGAAGGTCTGACCTGGCTGGTCACCGGTTTGAGCATCGGCGTGGCCATCGGCGCCGCCGGCTCCGGCGCACTGGTGGATGCCTTTGGCGCGCGGAGCGGTTTCTGGCTGGCGATTGCCGCCGGTGCGGTGGTGCTGGGCTCTGCAGTGCAGAGCTTTCGTCACCTCAAATAATCCCGGTTACCAGCCCCGGCCCGAGTTCACCCAGAAGTTGACCGACAGCGACGTCGATACCGACTCCACCTGATGGAACCAGCCCTCGGGCAGGAACAGCAGATCGCCGGCCTCCAGCGTCACGCGCAGGAAAGTCACGTCGCGTGCGGCGGGGAAACGATCATAGTCCGGCGCATCCGGATTGAAATCACAACCATCCAGGCCGCCTTCCGGCGCGGTGGACCAGGTGCCCAGCGCTTCGCGGTGGTGGGGCGCGGCGAGGGTGAATTTCTTCTGGCCCCAGACCTGGGCGAACAGGTTGTCGGAGTCGTCGCGGTGCAGCGGCGTCAGCGTGCCCTTGGGGCCGATCCAGATCCGTGGCGGGATGAACAGCGAGGCATCGAAGTAGGGCGGGTATTTGATCTGCTGCATCAGCGCGGCCGGCAGGATGTTGTTGCCCATATACGCCGGCGGCTCGCCGTCCGCGCCCTTGACCGCCGGGCTGTCCAGCGAAGCGATGAAATCGGCCATCGAGGTGGAGCGGAAATCCCGTTCGGTGGAGAAGGTTTTCTTCACGTAATCGCCGTGGCGGGTGATGCCTTGCAGTTCGGCGAAATGCACCAGCGACTCTTCGCGGCTGAGCTTGAACAGCGGCCAGTCGTGCAAGGCATTGCTGATGACCACCGGCGTGCCGAAGGGCAGGTAGCGCTCCTCGAATTCCTGACACGACAGTTCGCCGCGTGGCCGGCGCTCGACGACGGTCTGCACCGGTCGTGCGGCGGTGATGCTTTCACTGCGGCGCGGCGGTGTCGGGTAGCGCTTGTTCATGTCGACCTTTTGCGCCGGCGCCCCCCCGTAGCGGGCCTGGTCGATGATCTGCGGCAACATCGTCGCCAGGCCCATGTTGCCGCCGATCTTCAGCCGACCGCTGGCGAACAGTTCCTCGACGTTGGCGGTGCCGCTCATGATCCCGGCAAAATCGTTTGGCGCCACCTCAATGGTCACGTCCGGGTTCGGGTGTCGACCGGCCTCGGTGCGGGTGCTGGCCTTGACCTCGGACCAGCACGTCAGCTGAGGCCCCAACACGAATTGGAAAACGCCTTCGATGCCGACGGCACCGGCATTGGCGAACAGCTTGCCCAGGATGGTCTGCAGGTCCACGGTGAATCCTCGTTGTTGTTTTGGCCTGAACGGTTAACGAGGGTTTGCCGGGGAAATTTAGCCACCCTCGACTAATTTGCCCGGCCGTTGATCCGTACCCTTTTGAAGAGACATTTTTTCGAGGGAAGCGTGGTGACCAACAAGTTGACCTTGCTGTGCCTGCCGTACTCCGGCGCCAGTGCCATGGTCTACAGCCGCTGGCGGCCGAAGCTGCCGCAATGGCTGCAACTGCAACCGGTGGAGCTGCCAGGGCGTGGCGCACGGTTCGACGAACCGCTGCACACCGACATGCGCGCACTGGCGATGCAACTGGCCAGGGAGTTGCGCCCGACGCTCAAGACGCCTTATGCATTGTTCGGCCATAGCCTGGGTGCGCTGATGGCTTGCGAAATCGCCCATGCGCTGCGGGCGCTGGGCTGTCCGGAACCGGTGGCGCTGTTCGCCTCGGGCACCGCTGCGCCGACCATGCGCGCGGATTACGACCGCGGTTTCGCCGAACCGAAGACCGACGCCGAACTGATCGACCAGTTGCGCACGCTTAACGGCACCAGCGAGGAAGTGCTGGCCAACGCAGAGTTGATGAGCCTGACCCTGCCGATCCTGCGCGCGGATTTCCTGCTCTGTGGCAAATTCCAGCCGCTGCAGCGCCCGTTGCTCAATTGCCCGGTGCATGTGCTGGGCGGCAAGGCCGACAAGGCCACCACCGAGCAATTGATCGGCTGGAGCAAGGAAACCTCGGGCAGCTTCTCGGTGGACATGCTGGCCGGCGGGCACTTCTTCATTCATGAGCACGAAGCCCGAGTGCTCAAGGTGATCAAGGATCAACTTGAGGTGCATCACCGGCGCCACGCGCTGGCCGTCAGCGCCTGAGTTTCAACTGGCGACTGCAGGCTCTCTGCCCGCAGTCGCTTCCTCTTGTGGCTTGCAGCTTCGAGCTTGCAGCTACCCCTCTGACACTTCTTCTCAATCTCTAATTTTTCCGGTCTGCATTCGTTTTATAGGGATGACGTGCCTTTGTGCTGCCTGCCTACTGATCCGGATGCCAAGAAATGAATGCAGAAGACTCCTTGAAACTCGCTCGCCGGTTTATCGGGTTGCCCCTGGAAAAGCGCCGGATGTTCCTGGCTGCCCTGGCGAAAGAAGGGGTGGATTTTTCCCGGTTCCCGATTCCCGCAGGCGTCGAGGCCGAGGATCGACAGGCGCTGTCGTATGCCCAGCAGCGCATGTGGTTTCTCTGGCACCTGGACCCGCAAAGCGGCGCCTACAACCTGCCGGCGGCGGTGCGCCTGACCGGTCGCCTGAACCAGGCAGCGCTGGAGCAAGCCTTCGCCAGCCTGATCGAACGCCACGAAACCCTGCGCACGGTGTTCCAGCAGCAGCTCGACGACAGCCTGCAGCAAGTGCCGCTGCAACAACCGCTGGACATCCAGCGCATCGACCTCAGCGATTTGCCCGCCGCCGAACGTGAAATCCGTGTGGCCGCTGCCGCGCAGGAGCAATCGCTGCTGCCGTTCGACCTGGCCAACGGCCCGTTGCTGCGGGTGCGCCTGTTGCAACTGGCCGAGCAGGAACATGTGCTGCTGCTGACCCTGCACCACATCGTCTCCGATGGCTGGTCGATGAACGTGCTGATCGACGAATTCTGCCGCTTCTATGACGCCCACGATCAGGGCCGCGCTGCCGAGCTGCCGCCGCTGGCGGTGCAATACAGCGACTACGCCCTGTGGCAGCGCCGCTGGCTGGAGGCCGGCGAACAGCAGCGTCAACTCGACTACTGGCTGGCGCAGATGGGCGACGAACACCCGGTGCTGGAATTGCCGGTGGACCGCCCGCGCCCGGTGCTGCCGAGCAATCAGGGCCGACGTCTGGAAAGCGTGGTGGACGCTGCACTGGTCGAGCAACTGCGCGGCATCGCCCGTCAGCACGGGGTGACGCTGTTCATGCTGCTGCTCGGCACCTTCAATATTCTGCTGCACCGTTACACCGGCCAGACCGACCTGCGCGTCGGCGTGCCGATCGCCAACCGAAACCGCCGGGAAATCGAAGGGCTGATCGGCTTCTTCGTCAACACTCAGGTGCTGCGTGTCGAACTGGACGGCCAGACCTCCATCGCCGATCTGCTGCGTGACCTCAAGGAAACCGCCCTCGGTGCCCAGGCCCATCAGGACTTGCCGTTCGAACGTCTGGTCGAGGCGCTGAAACTGGAGCGCAGTCTCAGTTACAACCCGCTGTTCCAGGTGATGTACAACCACCAGCCGGAAGTCGCCGACGTCACCACGCTCAAGGTCGGCAGCGGTCTGGAGCTGGGCGTCATCGAGTGGGAAAGCCGCAGCACCCAGTTCGACCTGAGCCTGGACACTTACGAAAAAGGCGGGCAACTGCACGCGGCGTTCACCTACGCCACGGATCTGTTCGAGCCTGAAACCATCGAGCGTATGGCGCGCCACTGGACGAACTTGCTGCGCAGCCTCGTCAGCGATCCGCAGCAGCGTGTCGGTGACATCGCGCTGTTGGAAACGACCGAGCTGGAACAACTGACTCAGGACTGGGGCCGCCACGATACCCAGTGGCCGAGCGAGCGCCCGGTGCATGAGCTGTTCGAAGCCCAGGCCGAGCTGACGCCGGATGCCGTCGCGCTGATTTTCGACGGCCAGCGCCTGACTTACGCCCAGCTCAACGCCCGGGCCAATCGCCTGGCGCGCAAGCTGCTGGCGCAAGGTGTCGGCCCGGACGTGCTGGTGGGTGTGGCGGTTGATCGCGGACTGGAACTGATCGTCGCCATCCTCGCTGTGCTCAAGGCCGGTGGCGCTTATGTGCCGCTGGATCCGCAATACCCGCGTGATCGCCTGCTGTGCATGATCGAAGACAGCGGCAGCCGTTTGCTGCTGACCCAAAGCCATTTGCTCGACCGTTTGCCGGTACCGCAGAACGTCCGGAGCCTGTGTCTGGATCAGGCCGAAGTCTGGGCGCACACCGACGAAAGCAACCCGCAACGCACCGTGTGGGCCGACAACCTGGCCTACGTGATGTTCACCTCCGGCTCCACCGGTCGCCCGAAAGGCGTCGGCATCAGCCACGGTGCCCTGAGCAAGCACGCGTTCGCCTCGCAGCATTACTACGACCTGAGCGCCGCCGATTGCGCGCTGCAATTTGCGACCTTCAACTTCGATGCGTTCGGCGAGCAGCTGTTCGGCCCGCTGACCTGTGGCGCCTCGGTGGTGCTGCGCGGCAACGAAGTGTGGGACAGCGAAACCCTGTACCGGAACATTGTTGAACACCGCATCACGGTCATGGACCTGACCACCGCTTACTGGAACATGATCGCCAAGGAATTCGCCGCCGCCGGCCCGCGTGACTACGCGGCGCTGCGTCAGGTGCACAGCGGTGGTGAAGCGATGCCGCCGGAAGGCGTGCAGGCCTGGCGTCAGGCCGGGCTGGAACACGTCAAACTGCTCAACACCTACGGCCCGACCGAGGCCACCGTTACGGCGACCACCCTCGATTGCAGCGACTACGTCTTGGGTCGCCAGTCGTTGCCACTGACAATGCCGATCGGTCAACCGCTGCCGGGCCGTCACACTTATCTGCTGGATGCCGACGGCCAGCCGACCCCGGTCGGTGTGGTGGGTGAACTGCTGATCGGGGGTGAATTGCTGGCGCGGGGTTACTTCCAGCGCGCAGATCTGACTGCCGAACGCTTCATTCCCGATCCGTTTTCCAGCACTGGGGCGCGCTTGTATCGCACCGGCGACCTGGCGCGTTACAACGCCCTCGGCCAGATCGAATACGTCGGACGGGTTGACCATCAAGTGAAGATCCGTGGTTTCCGTATCGAGCTGGGCGAAGTCGAAGCGCGCCTGCTGGAACTGAACGACGTCAGCGAAGCGGTGGTGCTGGCAGTGCAGGGCGGCAGCAGCCTGCAACTGGTGGCGTATGTGGTGCCAAAAGACACGTCCGTGGTTGCAGCGACGGTCGACGAACAAGGCGCGGCGCGTGAAGCAATCAAGGCGCAGCTCAAGGACAGCCTGCCGGACTACATGGTGCCGACGCAGCTGCTGTTCCTCGCCGAACTGCCCCTGAGCCCGAACGGCAAACTGGACCGCAAGGCCTTGCCGGCGCCGGACGCCAGCCAGATGCAGCAGGCGTTCGTCGCGCCGCGCAGCGAGCTGGAGCAGAAAATCGCCGGCATCTGGCAGGACGTGCTCAAGCTTGAGCAGGTCGGCCTCACCGACAACTTCTTCGAACTGGGCGGCGACTCGATCATCTCGATTCAGGTGGTCAGCCGCTCGCGTCAGGCCGGGATTCATTTCAGCCCCCGCGACCTGTTCCAGCACCAGACCGTGCAAGGTCTGGCCAGCGTGGCGCAGCAGGGCGGCGGTGGCGTGAGCATCGATCAGGGCCCGGTGACCGGCGAGCTGCCGTTGCTGCCGATCCAGCAAGTGTTCTTCGAAGACCCGATTCCCCAGCGTCACCACTGGAACCAGGCGGTGCTGCTGCGCAATCATCAAACCCTGAACGCCGAGGCGCTGTTGCAAGCGCTGAACGCGTTGCTCGCGCATCACGACGGCCTGCGTTCGCGCTTCGTCGAAAGCGCCGAAGGCTGGCGTGCCGAAGTCGCGCCGGTTGCGCACGATCCGGAACTGTTGTGGACCGCCGACAAGTTGGACGACGGCGAACTGCAAGCGCTGTACGCCAAGGCCCAGCAAAGCCTGAACCTGCAAAACGGCCCGCTGCTGCGCGCGGTGATGGCGACCGTCGCCGATGGCAGTCAGCGTCTGTTGCTGGCGGTGCATCACCTGGTGGTGGACGGTGTGTCGTGGCGGATTCTGCTGGAAGACCTGCAACTGGCGTATCAACAGGCTGCGCAAAAAACCGCCATCAAGCTGCCGGCGAAAACCAGCGCCTACAAGGCTTGGGGCGAGCAGTTGCAAGCCTATGCCGCGACCGAAGCGCTGCAGGCCGAACTGGGTTTCTGGAAGCAACAACTCGATGGCGCGGCCCTGGATCTGCCCTGCGACAACCCGCAAGGCAGTCTGCAAAGCCGTCATGCGCTGGTGCTGCACAGCCGCCTCGATAAAACCTTTACTCAGCAGTTGTTGCAACAGGCCCCGGCCGCTTACCGCACGCAGGTCAACGACCTGCTGCTGACCGCGCTGGCGCGGGTCATCAGCCGCTGGACCGGCCACGCCGACACCCTGATTCAGCTGGAAGGCCATGGCCGCGAAGACCTGTTCGACGACGTCGACCTGACCCGCACCGTCGGCTGGTTCACCAGCCTGTTCCCGGTGCGCCTGACCCCGGCGGATTGCGTCGCGGCAGCGATCAAGCAGGTCAAGGAACAACTGCGGGCGATCCCGAACAAGGGCATCGGTTTCGGTGTGCTGCGCCATCTGGGCGACGCGTCCACCCAGGCCAGCCTCAAGGCGCTGGCCATGCCGCGCATCACCTTCAACTACCTCGGCCAGTTCGACGGCAGTTTCGATGTCGAGGACGGTGCACTGTTCAGCCCGGCCGGTGAAAGCGCCGGGCTGGAGCAAAGCCTCGACGCGCCGCTGGACAACTGGCTGGGCGTCGAAGGTCAGGTCTACGACGGCGAACTCGACCTGCGCTGGACCTTCAGCCGCGAGCAATTCAACGAGGCGACCATCGCCCGTCTGGCCGAGGATTACGAACGTGAACTGCAAGGGTTGATCAGCCATTGCTGCGATGCGGATTCGATGGGCGTGACGCCGTCGGACTTCCCGCTGGCGCGCATTGATCAGGCACAACTGGACGCGATCCCGGTGCCGGCCGCGGGTATCGAAGACATCTATCCGCTGTCGCCGATGCAGCAGGGCATGCTGTTTCACACCTTGTACGAGCAGGGCACCGGCACTTACATCAACCAGTTGTGCGTCGATGTCGACGGCCTCGATCCCGAGTGTTTCCGCGCGGCGTGGCAAGCGACCATGGACGCTCACGACATCCTGCGCAGCGGCTTTATCTGGCAGGGCGAATTGCAGGAACAACTGCAAATCATCCATCGCCAACTGGCGCTGCCGTACACGCTGCTCGACTGGCGCGAGCGCAGCGACATCGCCCAGGCCCTCAAGGATTTCACCGCCGCCGATCTGGCCGAAGGTTTCGACCTGACCCAGGCCGGGCTGCTGCGCGTGACCCTGATCCGCATCAGCGACCAGCGTCATCACCTGATCTTCACCAACCACCACATCCTGATGGACGGCTGGAGCAGCGCGCAGATGCTCGGCGAAGTCCTGCAGCGTTATGCCGGCCAGCAACCACCGCGTCCGGTCAGCCGTTACTCGGATTACATTCAGTGGCTGCAACGTCAGGACGCGGCGGTCAGTGAAGCGTTCTGGCTGCAACAACTGGCGGACTTCCACGAGCCGACGGTGCTGGCACAAGCCGCTGTCGGCGGTGGCGAGGTGCGCAGTGAAGTCGGTCATCTGCTCAAGCACTACGACCTCGATGCGTCGCGCACCCGGCGCTTGAACGCGTTTGCCCGTGAGCAGAAAGTCACCGTCAACACTCTGGTGCAAGCCGCATGGCTGTTGCTGTTGCAGCGCTACACCGGCAGCGCCTGCGTGGCGTTCGGCACCACCGTGGCTGGGCGTCCGGCGGAACTGGTGGGGATCGAGCAGCAGGTCGGTCTGTTCATCAACACCTTGCCGGTGATCGCCGGCAGTCGTCCGGACCAGACCGTGGCCGCGTGGCTGGCGGCGGTGCAGGCGCAGAACCTGTCGCTGCGCGAGTTCGAACACACGCCGCTGGCGAGCATTCAGCGCTGGGCCGGGCAGGGCGGCGAGTCGCTGTTCGACACGCTGCTGGTGTTCGAGAACTTCCCGATTTCCGCAGCGCTGCAACACGGCACCGCCCAGGGCGTAGTGTTCGGCGAAGTCGCCAACCAGGATCAGACCCACTATCCGCTGACCCTCGGCGTGACGCTGGGCGAAACCCTGGCGCTGCACGTGAGCTTCGACCAGGCGCATTTCAGCGTCGCCACCGTCGAACGTCTGAGCGCGCAACTGCTGCACCTGCTGGAACAGTTCGCCGAATCCGCCGAACGTCGTCTCGGTGAAATCGCTTTGGCCACGGCTGACGAACACGCGCGGCAACAGGCGCAGAACCATCCGCAGGCGTATCCGACCGATATTGCCGTGCACCAGCGCTACGCCCGTTTGGCCGCGCAGCAACCGGATCGCACCGCGGTCATTTTCGATGGCAAGCATTACAGCTATGGCGAACTCGATGCCCGCGCCAACCGTCTGGCCCACGAACTGGTGGCCCGTGGCGTGCGCGCCGAAGTGCGGGTCGGCGTGGCGATGCCGCGCGGCGAAGGCCTGATCGTTGCCTTGCTGGCGGTGCTCAAGGCCGGCGGCGCCTATGTGCCGCTGGACACCAGCTACCCGCGCGAGCGTCTGGCGTACCTGATGCAGGATTCCGGACTGGCGCTGCTGTTGACCGATTCCCGCGTGTCGGCGCAACTGCCGATCGACAACGCCATGAGTGTGCTGGAACTGGACCGCCTCGACCTCAGCGGCCATTCGGCGCAGGCGCCGGTGGTGACGATCGATCCGGACAATCTGGCCTACGTGATTTACACCTCCGGTTCCACCGGCAATCCGAAAGGCGTCAGCGTCACCCACGGGCCGCTGGCAATGCACTGCCTGGCCATCGGTGAGCGCTATGAAATGCGTGACAGCGATTGCGAATTCCACTTCATGTCGTTCGCCTTCGACGGCGCCCATGAGCGCTGGCTGACCAGCCTGACCCACGGCGGCTCGCTGCTGATCCGCGACGACAGCCTGTGGACGCCGGAGCAGACCTACAACGCGATGATCGAGCACGGCGTGACCGTGGTCGCGTTCCCGCCGGTGTATCTGCAACAACTGGCCGAACACGCCGAACGCGTCGGCAATCCGCCAAAGGTGCGGATCTACTGCTTCGGTGGCGATGCGGTGCCGAATGCGAGTTTCGAGCGAGTCAAACGCGCGCTGAATCCGGAGTACATCATCAACGGCTACGGCCCGACCGAAACCGTGGTCACGCCGCTGATCTGGAAGGCCGGTCGCGATGTGCCGTGCGGCGCCGCGTATGCACCGATCGGCAGCCGCATCGGCGACCGCAGCGCCTATGTGCTCGACGCCGATCTGAACCTGTTGCCGCAAGGCATGGCCGGCGAGCTGTACCTGGGTGGCAGCGGTGTGGCCCGTGGTTACCTGAATCGTCCGGCGATGACTGCCGAGCGTTTTGTCGCGGACCCGTTCAGCGCAACCGGTGGCGTGCTGTACCGCACCGGCGACCTGGTGCGCCAGCGTGCCGACGGCACTTTTGATTACCTGGAGCGCATCGACAACCAGGTGAAGATCCGTGGTTTCCGCATCGAACTGGGCGAGATCGAAGCCAGCCTGCAAGCCCTCGACGGCGTGCGCGAAGCGGTGGTCGTGGCCCAGGAAAGCGCCGGCAGTAAACGGCTGGTGGCGTACGTGGTCGGCGATTCGCAACAGGCGGATTTCGCCGAGCAACTGCGGGCGCAACTCAAGGCCAGCTTGCCGGCGCACATGGTCCCGGCCTACGTGGTGACCCTTGAGCGCATGCCGCTGACGCCGAACGGCAAACTCGATCGCAAGAACCTGCCGAAGCCTGACGTCAGCCAATTGCAGCAAACCTACGTGGCCCCGCAAAGCGCGCTGGAGCAGCAATTGGCAACGATCTGGCAGGACGTGCTGAAGCTGGAACGCGTCGGCCTGACCGACAACTTCTTCGAGCTGGGCGGCGATTCGATCATCTCGATCCAGGTGGTCAGCCGCGCCCGTCAGGCCGGGTTGCGTTTCACCCCGAAAGATCTGTTCCAGCATCAGACCATTCAGGCGCTGGCCAATGTGGTGCAGACCGGTGAGCCGGTGCAGCAGATCGATCAGCGCCCGGTGACCGGTGAAACCGCGTTGCTGCCGATTCATCAGTGGTTCTTCGCCCAGCCGATTCCCGACCGTCATCACTGGAACCAGTCGGTGATGCTCAAGACCGCTCAGCCGTTGGATGCTTCTGTTCTGGAACAGGCACTGGATGCGTTGGTTGTGCATCACGACAGCCTGCGCCTGGACTTTGCCGAACAAGGGCAGGGCTGGACGGCGCAGTACCGCGACGTCGAAACCCAGGCCGGTGAAACGGTGTTGTGGCAAGTCGAGGTCGCCGATCTGGCGGCTCTCGAAACGATCGGCAATCAGGCCCAGCGCAGCCTGCAACTGAGCGGCGGCTCGCTGATCCGTGCGGTGCTGGCGAACCTGGCCGATGGCAGTCAGCGTCTGCTGCTGGTGGTTCATCACCTTGTGGTGGATGGCGTGTCGTGGCGGATTCTGTTCGAAGACCTGCAAACCGCTTACCGACAGATCCAGTCGGGTGCGGCCGTGCAACTGCCAGCCAAGACCAGCGCCGTGAAAGCCTGGACCGAAGCGTTGCAGGACTACGCCGGCAGCGCCCCATTGCAAGCCGAGCTGGGCTTCTGGCAGCAACAACTGCAAGGCGCGTCGAACGCGTTGCCGTGCGACAACCCGCAAGGCGGCCAGCAACATTGCCAGGCACTGGCGATCCGCACGCCGCTGGACAAGACCCTGACCCGTCAACTGCTGCAAGAGGCCCCGGCGGCCTACCGCACCCAGGTCAACGATCTGCTGCTGACCGCGCTGGCGCGGGTGATGGTGCGCTGGACCGGTGACGACAATGTGCTGGTGCAGCTGGAAGGCCATGGTCGCGAAGACCTGTTCGATCACATCGACCTGACCCGCACCGTGGGTTGGTTCACCAGTCTGTTCCCGGCAAAACTGACCCCGACCGCCGACCTCGGCGCCTCGCTGAAACAGATCAAGGAACAGCTGCGGGCGATCCCGAATAAAGGCATCGGTTTCGGTGCCCTCGCGCATCTGGGCGACGACCACGCCCGCGCTACCCTGCAAGCGCTGCCGACGCCGCGCCTGACCTTCAACTATCTGGGCCAGTTCGACGGCAGTTTCGAGGCCGGTGATGCAGCGCTGTTCCTGCCGACCAGCGAATCCGGCGGCGAAGAAGTGAATATGCAAGGCCCGCTGGGCAGTCCGCTGGCCCTCGACGGCAAGGTGTTCAACGGCGAACTGGACCTGAGCTGGACCTTCAGCCGCGAGATGTTCGAGCCGGCGACCATCCAGCGTCTGGCCGACGATTACCTGCAAGAGCTGACCGCGCTGATCGCCCATTGCTGCGACAGCGCCAACCATGGCGTGACCCCGTCGGACTTCCCGCTGGCGACCCTGACCCAGGCCCAGCTCGACGTACTGGCGCCACAGCCGCAGACCATCGACGACATCTACCCGCTGTCGCCGATGCAGCAGGGCATGCTGTTCCACACCCTGCTCGAACACGGCAACGGCGACTACATCAACCAGATGCGTCTGGACGTCGATGGCGTCGACCCGCAGCGGTTCCGCGCGGCGTGGCAAGCGGTGGTGGATGCCCATGACATCCTGCGCACCGGTTTCGTCTGGCAGGGCGATCTGGAGCAGCCGGTGCAAGTGGTGCAGCGTCAGCTCGAAGTGCCGTTCCGCGTACTCGACTGGAACGGCCAGCCCGACGTTGATACCGCGCTGAAAAAACTCGCCGACGAAGAGCGTACCCAGGGCCTGGACCTGAGCCGTGCACCGTTGTTGCGTCTGGTGTTGGTGCGCATCGCGGAAAACCGGCATCACCTGATCTACACCAACCATCACATCCTGATGGACGGCTGGAGCAGCGCGCAGTTGCTCGGCGAAGTGTTGCAGCATTACAGCGGCGCAGCGGTGCCGCGTCCGACCGGGCGCTACCGCGATTACATCGCCTGGCTGCAACGTCAGGACGCCGCGACTGCCGAAGCCTACTGGCTGGCGGCGCTGGGCAATCTGCAGGAGCCGACGCGTCTGGCCGATGCCATCGCGCGGCCGAATGCCGGTCTGCCGAGCGTCGGTTATGGCGATCATTTCCAGGTGCTCGATGCCGGTCTGACTCAGCGTCTGGGCGAGTTTGCCCGGGCCTCGAAAGTCACTGTCAACACCCTGGTGCAAGCCGCGTGGCTGCTGCTGTTGCAGCGCTACACCGGCAAGGAATGCGTGGCGTTCGGCGCCACCGTCGCCGGGCGTCCGGCGGATCTGCCGGGGGCCGAACAGCAGGTCGGTCTGTTCATCAACACCTTGCCGGTGATCGCCGCGCCACAAGCACAGCAGACCCTGGCCAGCTGGCTGCAAGGCGTTCAGGCACAGAACCTGGCGCTACGCGAGTTCGAGCACACACCGCTGGCGCAGATCCAGCGCTGGGCCGGGCAGGGCGGTGACGCGCTGTTCGACAGTCTGATGGTGTTCGAGAACTACCCGATCGCCGAAGCGCTGGAGCAAGGCGCGCCGCAAGGCCTGCATTTCGGTCCGGTGCAGAACCACGAACAGACGAACTATCCACTGACCCTGCTGGTGCATCTGGGCGCCGAACTGTCGGTGCACTTCAGCTACCAGCGCGACCGCTTTGCCGACGTCGGTGTGGCGCAACTGGGTGCTCATTTGCAGCGTTTGCTTGAGCAGATGACCGAGGCGGGCGAGCGTTCGCTCAGCCAATTGCACCTGATCGAAATGGCGCCGGTTTCCAGCGATTTCGTCACCGAACTGTGCATCCACCAGAGCATCGCCCGTCAGGTCGCCGCAAGCCCGAATGCACTGGCCGTGACCTTCGCCGACTCGCAGCTGACCTACGCCGAACTGGACGCCCGGTCCAACCGTCTGGCGCGCAAGTTGATTGAACTAGGCGTCGGCCCGGAAGTGCGGGTGGGCGTGGCGTTGCCCCGTTCCGAACAGTTGCTGATTGCACTGCTGGCGGTGCTCAAGGCCGGCGGCGCCTACGTGCCGCTGGACCCGGACTATCCGGCCGACCGCGTGGCTTACATGCTCGAAGACAGCCGCGCTCGAGTGTTGCTGACGGAGCAAGAACTGGCGGCAACTCTGACCGTGCCGTCCGACACGCAGGTGTTGCTGCTGGATCAGATCGTGCTGGATGGTTATCCGGCTCAGGCACCACAAACCGCCGTGACCCCGGACAACCTCGCCTACGTGATCTACACCTCTGGCTCCACCGGCAAGCCGAAGGGCGTGGCGATTGCCCATCGCAACGTCATGGCGCTGATCGACTGGTCGGCCAAGGTCTACCGCCGCGAAGACATTCAAGGCGTGTTGGCCTCGACCTCGGTGTGTTTCGACCTGTCGGTCTGGGAATTGTTTGTGACCCTGGCCAACGGCGGCTCGTTGATCATCGCCCGTAATGCGCTGGAACTGCCGCAACTGCCGGCTCGGGATCAGGTGCGCCTGATCAACACCGTGCCGTCGGCGATCAATGCGTTGCAGCGCGCCGGGCAGATTCCACCGGGTGTGCGGATCATCAACCTGGCGGGCGAACCGCTCAAGCAAGGGCTGGTGGACGCGCTGTATCAGCAGCCGAGCATTGAGCATGTCTACGACCTGTACGGCCCGTCGGAAGACACCACTTACTCGACCTGGACCCGCCGCACCGCCGGTGGTCAGGCGCGCATCGGTCGCGCGCTCGATCACTCCGCCAGCCACTTGCTCGATGCCGATCTGCAAGCGGTGCCGCACGGTGTGTCGGCCGAGTTGTACCTGTCCGGGGCCGGTGTCACGCGCGGTTACCTGGGCAAAGCGGCGATGACCGCCGAGAAGTTCGTGCCCAACCCGTTCGCCCGCAACGGCGAGCGTCTCTATCGCACCGGCGACCTGATCCGTCAGCGCGAGGACGGCGATCTGGAGTACATGGGCCGGATCGACCATCAGGTGAAAATTCGTGGTTTCCGTATCGAACTCGGCGAAATCGAAGCGCGGCTGCTGGCGCAACCGGGCATCAGCGAGGCGGCCGTGCTGGCCGTCGAGGCCGAGGGCGGCGCGCAACTGGTGGCCTATGTCGTGGCCCCGAAACTGGACGTGTACGACGGTGAAGCGCAGCGCCAACTGCGCGACGGACTAAAGACTGGCCTCAAGTCTTCGTTACCTGACTACATGATTCCCGCGCACCTGCTGTTCCTTGAGCAGTTGCCCCTGACCCCCAACGGCAAGCTCGACCGCAAGGCGCTGCCGGCGGTGGATGCCAGCCAGATGCAGGTCGCGTATGTCGCGCCGCAATCGGAGCTTGAGCAACAGGTCGCGGCAATCTGGCAGCAAGTGCTCACCGTGGAACGCATCGGTCTGAACGATCACTTCTTCGAACTCGGCGGGCACTCGCTGCTGGCGGTCAATGTCGTGTCGCGCATCGCCCTGGAACTGGGCCTGACGCTGACGCCGCAACTGCTATTCCAGCACCCCGTCCTCGGCGACTTTGTCGCTCGACTCGATACAGGAGGCGGGGCAATCAACGAACAGAAACTGAACAAGCTGGAAGCCCTGCTTGACGATATGGAGGAGTTCTGATGGACACGAGTGTTGCTTTGAGGATTGCCAAGCGCTTTATCACTCTGCCGCTGGACAAACGTAAGCTCTACCTGGAAAAGATGCTCGAAGAGGGCGTCTCGCCGGCCAACCTGCCGATTCCGGAAACTCGCTCAAGCTTCGAGGCGATCCCGCTGTCCTACGCCCAGGAACGCCAGTTGTTCTTGTGGCAGATGGACCCGCACAGCACCGCGTACCACATTCCCAGCGCCCTGCGTTTGAAGGGGCGGCTGGATGTCGCGGCGCTGGAGCGCAGTTTCAACGCGGTGGTCGCCCGCCACGAAAGCCTGCGCACCACGTTCGTCGAACAGGGTGAAACCTTCTGCCAGCAGGTTCACGCGCAGATGCCGCTGAGCATCACGGTCGAGACGCTGGCGGCCGGTCTGGACGCCGACGCTGCGATCAAGGCTTTCGTCGAGCATGAAACCGCGCGCCCGTTCAATCTGCAACAGGGCCCGTTGCTGCGGGTGTCGTTGCTCAAGGTCGGTGAAGACGATCACGTGCTGGCGCTGATCCAGCACCACATCATCTCCGATGGCTGGTCGATGCAAGTGCTGGTCGGCGAGCTGATCAAGCATTACGCCGCCGACACCGGCGGCCAGCCCCTGAGCCTGCCGCCGCTGGAGGTGCAATACGCCGACTACGCAATCTGGCAGCGCCACTGGCTGGAGGCCGGCGAGCGTGAGCGGCAGCTCAAATACTGGATCGACACCCTCGGCGGCGAACAGCCGGTGCTGGAATTGCCGATCGATCACCCGCGCCCGGCGGTGCAAAGCTTCCGTGGTGCGCGTCTCGATCTGCACCTGCCGACCGCACTGGGCGATGCCCTCAAACAACTGGCCCAGCGCGAAGGTGCGAGTCTGTTCATGGTGCTGCTGGCGTCGTTCCAGGCCTTGCTGCACCGCTACAGCGGCCAGTCGCAGATCCGCGTCGGCGTGCCGACCGCCAACCGCAACCGGGTGGAAACCGAGGGGCTGATCGGCTTCTTCGTCAACACCCAGGTGCTGAGCGCGGACGTTCACGGGCAACTGCCGTTCAATCGATTGCTGGCCCAGGTCAAACAATCGGCGATGGCGGCCCAGGCCCATCAGGACCTGCCGTTCGAGCAACTGATCGAGGCCCTGCAACCGGAACGCAGCCTGAGCCACAGCCCGGTGTTCCAGGTGATGTACAACCACCAGGCGGTCAACGACCAGACCCAGCGTCAGAGCCAGGTGCAGCTGCCGCAACTGAGTGTCGAGGATATCGTCTGGGAAGGCCGCACCGCGCAGTTCGACCTGACCCTCGGCACCTACGAATCCAGTGAAGGCGTGGCGGCGGAACTGACTTACGCCACCGACCTGTTCAAGCCTGAAACCATCGAGCGTCTGGCGCGCCACTGGCTGAACCTGCTGCACGGCATCGTCGCCGCGCCGAATCAGCGTGTCGGCGAACTGCCGCTGCTGGAAACCACCGAACATCAAGTGCTGTTGCAGGACTGGAAGCGCGTGGTCACTCACGCCGCGCCGGCACCGTGCGTGCAGCAACGCATTGCGTTGCAGGCCGGGCAAACGCCTGACGCCACCGCGCTGATCATCGGCCAAGACCAGTTGTCCTTCGGTCAGTTGGACGCCCGCGCCAACCAGCTCGCGCACAAGCTGATCGAGCTGGGCGTCGGCCCGGATCGACTGGTCGGCATCGCGGTCGAGCGCAGCGTCGAAATGATCGTCGGCCTGCTGGCGATCCTCAAGGCCGGCGGCGCTTATGTGCCGCTGGATCCGGCGTACCCGGAGGATCGTCTGGCCTACATGATCGAGGACAGCGGCATCGAATTGCTGCTGACCCAGTCGCACTTGCAGACGCTGCTGCCGATCCCGGCCGGCCTTGCCACGGTGCTGCTGGATCAGCCGCAGGACTGGCTGGCGGAGTACCCGGTCACCGCGCCTGACGTGGCGCTGAACGGCGAGCATCTGGCCTATACCATTTACACCTCCGGCTCCACCGGCAAGCCTAAAGGCGTGATGGTGCGCCACGCAGCCCTGAGCAACTTCGTTGCGAGCATGGTCGAGCAACCGGGCATCGCGGCGGCGGATCGCATGCTGTCGCTGACCACCTTCTCATTCGACATTTTCGGCCTGGAAATCTACGGCCCGCTGCTGGCCGGCGCCGCCGTGGTGCTGACCGGCAAGGACGTGCATCAGGATCCGCAAGCGGTGCTCGAACTGATCGACCGCCACGGCGTGACCATGCTGCAAGCCACGCCTTCGACCTGGCGCATGCTGCTGGACAACGAACACGCCGGGATTCTCGACGGCCGCACTTTCCTGTGTGGCGGTGAAGCGCTGCCCCAGGAACTGGCACAACGCATGCTGGCGCGCTCGCCGAAGGTCTGGAACCTCTATGGCCCGACCGAAACCACGATCTGGTCGGCGCTGCATCCGCTGAGCGTGGACAACAGCCGTCCGTTCCTCGGCAAGCCGATCGACAACACCGCGCTGTACATTCTCGGCAGTGATCTGGAACTCAATCCGCTCGGCGCGCCGGGCGAGCTGCTGATCGGTGGCGATGGCCTGGCGCGGGGTTACTTCCAGCGTCCTGCGCTGACCGCCGAACGCTTTGTGCCGGATCCGTTCTCAAGCACCGGCGAGCGTCTGTATCGCACCGGTGACCTGACCCGTTACCGCGCCGAAGGCGTGATCGAATACATCGGGCGGATTGACCATCAGGTGAAAATCCGTGGTTTCCGGATCGAGCTGGGCGAAATCGAAGCGCGCCTGCTGGCGCTCGACAGCGTGCGCGAAACCGTGGTCGTCGCCCAGGACGGCCCGACCGGCCCGCAACTGGTGGGCTACGTGGTGCCGGCGTCCGGCGAGGTGCTGGATGCCGATGGCGAAGCCGCGTTGCGCGCTGCGCTCAAGGCCAGCCTCAAGGCTGAATTGCCGGAGTACATGGTGCCGGCGCACTTGCTGTTCCTTGCGCAACTGCCGCTGACCCCCAACGGCAAAGTCGACCGCAAGGCTTTGCCGGCGCCCGACGCCAGCCAGTTGCAATCGACCTACATCGCGCCGCAGACCGCCACCCAGCACACCGTCGCCGACATCTGGCAAACCGTGTTGAAACTGGAGCAGGTGGGGCTGGGCGACAACTTCTTCGAGCTCGGCGGCCATTCGCTGCTGGTGACCCAAGTCGTTTCGCGCGTGCGTCAGGCGCTCAACGTGCAAGTGCCGCTGCGCACCTTGTTCGAACACAGCACGCTGGTGGATTTCGTCGCCGCCCTTGGGGTCGAGCAGGCACATCAAGAGCCGCCGATTGTCGCGTTGCCGCGCCTGCAACCGCTGACGCTGTCCTACGCTCAGGAACGTCAGTGGTTCCTCTGGCAACTGGAGCCGACCAGCACCGCTTACCACGTGCCGGCCGCACTGCGCCTGCGCGGTGAACTGGACCTGCCGGCGTTGCAGCGCAGCTTCGATGCGCTGATCGCCCGCCACGAATCCCTGCGTACCTGCTTTGTCGAGGAGCAGGGCCAGACCCTGCAAGTGATCCAGGCCCAGGCATCGCTGGACATCGCCGTCGAAACCATCGATCGCGAGCTGAACGATTCCGCGCTGCAAGCCTTGGTCGCTGCCGAAACCCTGCACCTGTTCGACTTGCAGAAAGGCCCGCTGCTGCGGGTCAAGTTGCTGCGTCTGGCGGCCGATGACCACGCGCTGATCATCACCTTGCACCACATCGTGTCCGATGGCTGGTCGATGGGCATCATGGTCAACGAGCTGGTGGCGTTGTATGCCGCCCACAGCGAAGGCAAGACCGCGCAGCTGCCGGCATTGCCGGTGCAGTACGCCGACTACGCCGTGTGGCAGCGCCAGTGGATGGATGCCGGTGAACGCGAGCGCCAACTGAGTTACTGGACTGCGCAACTGGGCGATGGCGACCAGCCGTTGCTGGAGCTGCCGACCGACCGTCCGCGTCCGCCGGAGCAAAGCTATCGGGGCGCGCGTCAGGACATCCCGCTGAGCGCCGAACTGGCCACCGGCCTCAAGCAGGTCGCGCAACGCGAAAACGTCACCCTGTTCGCGCTGCTGCTGGCCTCGTTCCAGACCCTGCTGCACCGCTACAGCGGCCAGGCCGACATTCGCGTCGGCGTGCCGGTGGCCAACCGCAACCGGGTCGAGACCGAAGGCCTGATCGGTTTCTTCGTCAACACGCAAGTGCTGAAGGCCGAGTTCGACAGCCAGCAGAGCTTCCGCAGCCTGTTGCAGCAAGTGAAGAACACCGTGCTCGGCGCCCAGGCCCACCAGGACCTGCCGTTCGAGCAACTGGTCGATGCGCTGCAACCGGAACGCAGCCTGAGCCACAGTCCGCTGTTCCAGGTGCTGCACAACCACCAGAGTCAGGCCCGTCAGGCCGAAGGCGCAACGCGTCTGTCGAAGATCGAGATCGAAGGCCTGAGCTGGGTGTCGCACACCGCGCAGTTCGACCTGACCCTCGACACCTTCGAATCGGCGGACAACGTGTGGGCCGAACTGACCTACGCCACCGACCTGTTCGATGCGGTGACCATGGAACGTCTGGCACAGCACTGGACGAATCTGCTGCACGGGATCGTCGCCGATTGCACCCAGCGCATCGCCGAGCTGCCGCTGCATGATGCGGCCGAGCGTCAGGCCACGCTGTTGCAATGGAACCCGGCCGTGGCCGATTTTCCGAGCCAGGCGTGCCTGCATCAACTGATCGAAGCGCAGGCCGCGCGGGCGCCGCACGCGGTGGCCGTGACTTACGGCGAAAAGGCCCTGAGCTACGGCGAGCTCAACAGCCGCGCCAACCAGTTGGCCCACAAGTTGATTGCCAGCGGTGTCGGGCCGGACGTACGCGTCGGTCTGGCGGTGGAGCGCAGCCTGGAAATGCTCGTCGGGCTGCTGGCGATTCTCAAGGCCGGCGGTGCCTATGTGCCGCTTGATCCGACGTATCCGGAAGATCGTCTGGCCTACATGATCGGCGACAGCGGCATCGCTCTGCTGTTGACCCAGAGTCATCTGCTCGGCCGTCTGCCGGTGCCGGACTCGGTGCGCAGCGTGATGCTCGATCAGGAACGCGACGGCCTCGAAGGCTACAGCGACAGCAACCCGCAGGTCTCCATGAGCCCGGACAACCTGGCTTACGTGATTTACACCTCCGGTTCTACCGGTCAGCCGAAAGGCACCTTGCTCGCCCATCACAACGTGCTGCGCCTGTTCAAGGCCACCGATGCCTGGTTCGATTTCGGCCCGCAGGATGTCTGGAGCCTGTTCCATTCCTACGCGTTCGACTTCTCGGTCTGGGAAATCTTCGGTGCGCTGCTGTACGGCGGCAAACTGGTGGTCGTGCCTTACGAGACCAGCCGTTCGCCGGACGATTTCTACGCTTTGCTGTGCCGTGAAGGGATCACCGTCCTCAACCAGACGCCGTCGGCGTTCAAGCAACTGATGCAAGTGGCGTGCGCCCCGGAACACGCGGCGGCGCAACCGTCCCTGCGTTATGTGGTGTTCGGCGGCGAGGCGCTGGAGGTCAAGAGCCTGCGCCCATGGTTCGAGCACTTCGGCGATCAGGCCCCGCAACTGATCAACATGTACGGCATCACCGAAACCACGGTTCACGTGACGTATCGGCCGATCTCGCTGGCGGACCTGCAACGCGACGCCAGCAGCCCGATCGGCGAGCCGATCCCGGACCTGTCCTGGTACTTGCTCGACGGCGACCTGAACCCGGTGGCCAAGGGTTGCATCGGCGAGCTGTACGTCGGCCGTGCCGGTCTGGCCCGGGGGTATCTGAACCGTCCGGACCTGACCACGCTGCGCTTCATTCCCGATCCGTTTGCCGCCGATGGCGGGCGTCTGTACCGCACCGGTGACCTGGCGCGCTATCGCGCCGACGGCGTGATCGAATACATCGGCCGGATCGACCATCAGGTGAAGATTCGCGGCTTCCGCATCGAACTCGGCGAGATCGAAGCGCAGTTGCTCGAACAGTCCGCCGTGCGTCAGGCCGTGGTGCTGGCGCAGCCGGGCCTCAGTGGTCAGCAACTGGTGGCGTACCTGGTGCCGAGCGAGGCTGCATTGCTCGACGCCGACGCTGCCGAACAGGGCCAGTGGCGTGACAGCGTGCGGGCCGCGCTCAAGGAAAACCTGCCGGATCACATGATCCCGGCGCACCTGTTGTTGCTCGAACAATTGCCGTTGACCGCCAATGGCAAACTCAACCGCAGTGCCTTGCCGTCCCCGGATGCGAGTCAGGCGCAGCAGGCTTATCAGGCACCGCAAAGCGAGTTGGAGCAGCGTCTGGCCGAGATCTGGCAGGACGTGCTGAAGCTGCCGCAAGTGGGTCTGAACGACAACTTCTTCGAGCTGGGCGGCGATTCGATCATCTCGATTCAAGTGGTCAGCCGCGCCCGTCAGGCCGGCATCCGTCTGAACCCCAAAGACCTGTTCCAGCACCAGACCGTGCAGCGTCTGGCGCTGGTCGCGCAGCTCGGCGACAGCGAGTCGACCATCGATCAGCAACCGGTCACCGGCCCGGCGTTGCTGCTGCCGATCCAGCAGCAGTTCTTCGAGGACGAAATCCCCGAGCGTCACCACTGGAACCAGTCGGTGCTGCTCAAGCCACGTCAGCCGCTGGCGGCCGAAAAGATCGAGCAAGCGTTGCGCGCGCTGGTCATCCATCACGATGCCTTGCGCCTGAGCTTCAGCCAGCAAGGCAGTGTCTGGCAGGCCGAACACCTGGCGGTCGAAGCCTTGCCGCAAGATCTGCTCTGGCAGGAAGCCATTGCCGACATCGCCGATCTTGAAGCGTTGGGCAACCGCGCCCAGCGCAGCCTCGACCTGCAGAACGGCCCGCTGCTGCGGGCGGTGCTGGCGAATCTGGCCGATGGCAGCCAACGCCTGTTGCTGGTGATCCATCACCTGGCGGTGGACGGCGTGTCGTGGCGGATTCTGCTGGAGGACCTGCAAACCGCGTATCAGCAAGCCATCAACGGTCAGGCCCTGAGCCTGCCGGCCAAGACCAGCGCCTTCAAGGACTGGAGCGAACACTTGCAGCGCTACGCCAACAGCCCGGCATTGCAGGAAGAACTGGCGTACTGGCAGGCCTGCCTGAGCGACGTCAGCACCGACTTGCCGTGCAAGCGTGTCGACGCCGGCCAGCAGAACCGTCTGGCGCAGACCGTACAGACTCGCCTCAGCGCGGAACTGACCCGGCAGTTGTTGCAAGAAGCCCCGGCGGCCTATCGCACCCAGGTCAACGACCTGCTGCTGACCGCGCTGGCCCGAGTGATCGGGCGCTGGAGCGGGCAGCCGTCGACCCTGATTCAACTGGAAGGTCACGGTCGCGAAGAGCTGTTCAACGACGTCGATCTGACCCGTACCGTGGGCTGGTTCACCAGCCTGTTCCCGGTGCGTCTGACCCCGGCCGAAGGCGCGGGCGATTCGATCAAGCGGATCAAGGAACAACTGCGCTCGATCCCGAACAAGGGCATCGGTTTCGGCGCGTTGCGTCACCTCGGTGATGCCGGCGCGCAAAGCAGTCTGAAGGCGTTGCCGACCCCGCGCATTACCTTCAACTACCTCGGCCAGTTCGACGGCAGCTTCGAGGCCGATGATGGCGCACTGTTCGCGCCGGCCCCGGACAACGCTGGTCTGGAACAAAGCCCGGACGCGCCGCTGGGCAACTGGCTGACCCTCAACGGTCAGGTGTATGGCGGTGAGTTGAGCGTCGGCTGGACCTTCAGCGAAGAGCGTTTCGACAGCGCCACCATTGAGGCGCTGGCCCGCGACTACGCCGATGAACTGGCCGCGCTGATCGCTCACTGCCTGACCCCGGGCGTGGAGGGCCTGACCCCGTCGGACTTCCCGTTGGCGGGTCTGACCCAGGCACAACTCGACAGCTTGCCGCTGCCGGCGCCGCAGCTTGCCGACATCTATCCGCTGTCGGCGATGCAGCAGGGCATGCTGTTCCACAGTCTGTACGAGCAGGCGAGCGGCGACTACATCAACCAGGTTCGCCTGGATGTCGAAGGCCTCGACCCGCAGCGCTTCCAGCAAGCCTGGCAGGCGGCGGTGGATAACCACGACATCCTGCGCACCAGTTTCGTCTGGCAAGGCCAGGTGGCGCGTCCGGTGCAAGTGGTGCACAAGCAGCTGGAGATGCCGTTCAGCGTGCTCGACTGGCGTGACCGCAGCGCCGATCCGGCAGCGCTGGATCGATTGGCAGCCAACGAACAGGCACAGGGTTTCGACCTGAGCCACGGCCCGCTGCTGCGCATGGTCGTGGTGCGTCTGGACGATCAGCGTTGCCACCTGATCTACACCAATCACCACATCCTGATGGACGGCTGGAGCAATTCGCAGTTGCTCGGCGAAGTCCTCCAGCGTTATGCCGGAGAAACCCTGCCAGCGCTGACCGGGCGTTATCGCGACTACATCGAATGGCTGCAACGCCAGGACGCCAAGGTCAGTGAGCATTACTGGACCGCGCAACTGGCCAGCCTGCAAGAGCCGACCCGTCTGGCCCAGGCCATTCAGGCCCAGCGCAGCGACGAGTTGCGTGAAGGTCATGGCGAGCGCTACGTGTTCATCGACGCCGAACAGACCCGACGCCTGGGCGAGTTTGCCCGTCAGCAGAAAGTCACGCTCAATACCTTGATTCAGGCCGCTTGGTTGCTGCTGTTGCAGCGCCTGACCGGTCAGGAAAGTGTAGCCTTCGGTGCCACCGTGGCCGGTCGTCCGACCGAGCTCAAAGGCGTCGAGCAGCAGATCGGCCTGTTCATCAACACCTTGCCGGTGATCGCCAGCCCGCGTTCGGAATACAGCGTCGGCCAGTGGTTGCAGAGCGTGCAGGCGCAGAACATCGGCCTGCGCGAACACGAACACACGCCGCTGTTCGACATCCAGCGCTGGGCCGGGCAGAGCGGTGAAGCGCTGTTCGACAACATTCTGGTGTTCGAGAACTATCCCGTGTCCCAGGCCCTGGAAGAGGGCGCGCCGCAGGAACTGCGCTTTGGCGAGGTCAATAACCACGAGCAGACCAACTACCCGCTGACCCTGGCGGTGAACGTCAGCGATGAACTGTCGCTGCACTACAGCTACCAGCGCGGGCAGTTCACCGATTCGGTGATCGTGCAATTGAGCGCGCAGCTGCAAAACCTGTTGCAGCAAATGGTGCAGTCGGGCGATGCCATGCTCGGCGCGCTGGACTTGCTCGACAGCGTCGACCGTCGCTTGATGGTCGAGCAGTGGAACGCCACCGGCATCGACTATCCGCTGGAGCAGGGCGTGCACACGCTGATCGAAACCCAGGCCCTGCGCACGCCGGACGCGCCGGCTCTGGTGTTCGCCGGCCAGACCCTGAGCTACGCGCAACTCAATACCCGCGCCAACCAGTTGGCCCATGGCTTGATCGCCCGTGGGGTCAGCCCGGATGTGCTGGTGGGGATTGCGGTCGAACGCAGCCTGGAAATGGTCATCGGCCTGCTGGCGATCCTCAAGGCCGGTGGCGCCTACGTGCCGCTGGATCCGGAATACCCGCGTGATCGCCTGAGCTACATGATCGCCGACAGCGGCATCGACCAGTTGCTGACCCAGCCGCACCTGCTGGCCAGCCTGCCGATTCCCGACGGCGTACAGACCCTGTGCCTGGAACCGTCCGGTGCGGACTTCGCCGAGTGGCCGACACACAATCCGCAGGTCGAATACGACGCCAGCAACCTGGCGTACGTGATCTACACCTCCGGTTCCACCGGCATGCCGAAAGGCGCGGGCAACGCTCATCGCGCCCTGACCAACCGCCTGATGTGGATGCAGCAGGCCTATGGTCTGGACGCCAGCGACACGGTGCTGCAGAAAACCCCGTTCAGCTTCGACGTGTCGGTGTGGGAGTTCTTCTGGCCGCTGATGACCGGCGCCCGACTGGTCGTCGCGGCACCGGGCGACCACCGCGATCCGGCGAAACTGATCGCGCTGATCAATGCCGAGCGCGTCACCACGTTGCACTTCGTGCCGTCGATGCTGCAGGCCTTCCTGCAGGATGCCAACGTGTCGAGCTGCACCGGTCTGAAGCGCATCGTCTGCAGTGGTGAAGCGCTGCCGGTGGATGCGCAGGTGCAGGTCTTCGCCAAACTGCCGCAGGCCGGTCTGTTCAACCTGTACGGCCCGACCGAAGCCGCGATCGACGTGACCCACTGGACCTGCCGCGACGAAGGTCGCGATGGCGTGCCGATCGGTCAGCCGATTGCCAACCTGTCGACCTTCATTCTCGACAGTGGTCTCAATCCGCTGCCGGTGGGTGTAGCCGGTGAGTTGTATCTCGGCGGAATCGGTCTGGCCCGTGGTTATCACCGTCGTCCAGGGCTGAGCGCCGAGCGCTTTGTCGCCAATCCGTTCGCGGCCGGCGAGCGGATGTACCGCACCGGTGACCTGGCGCGCTATCGCGCCGACGGCGTGATCGAGTACGTCGGGCGCATCGACCATCAGGTCAAACTGCGCGGTCTGCGGATCGAGCTGGGCGAAATCGAAGCACGGTTGATGGAACACCCTGCCGTGCGGGAAGCGGTGGTGGTTGCCCGTGACGTACTGGGCAGTCAGCAACTGGTGGCGTATCTGGTGCCGAGCGATCCGGCGACTGTCGACGCCAGCGATGCCGCGCGCAACGCACTGCACGACAGCCTGTCGAGCTGGCTGGGCGCGAGCCTGCCGGATTACATGGTGCCGGCGCACCGGATGTGGCTGGCGCAGATGCCGCTGAGCCCCAACGGCAAGCTCGACCGCAAGCGTCTGCCGGCGCTGGCGTTCTCGGCTGCGCAGCAACACGTCGAACCGGCCAATGCCGTCGAGCAGACGCTGGTGGAGATCTGGAAAGACGTGCTGGGCCTTGAGCGGATCAGCACCACCGACAGTTTCTTCGCGTTGGGCGGCGATTCGATCGTCTCGATTCAGGTGGTCAGCCGCGCCCGTCAACAAGGCATCGAACTGAGCCCGAAAGACCTGTTCCAGCAGCCGACCATCCAGCAACTGGCCGTGCGTGCCCAGGCGAGCGAAGGCACTCAGGCACCGGTGGCCGTTTTGGTCGACATGCCGTTGCACGGTCTGAGCGAGGCGCAGATTGCCGGGCTGCCATTGCCCGAGGGGCAACTGGACGGGTTGTACCGCTTGTCGCCGATGCAGCAGGGCATGCTGTTCCTCGGTTTGAACTCGCCGGAAGCCGACCTCTACATCAACCAGGTGAGTATTCCGGTGCAGGGCCTGGAGCCGTCGCGCTTCCAGGCGGCGTGGGAAGCGGTGAGCCGTCGTCACGACATTCTGCGCACCGGTTTCCTCTGGCAGGACATGGCCGAGCCGCTGCAATTCGTGCTCGCCGATCCGCAACTGCCGGTGAGCGTGCTCGACTGGCGCGATCAGGATCATTCCGAAGAAGCCTTGCAGGCGCTGGCCGCCAGCGAACGGGCCAAGGGTTTCGACCTCGACCGTCCGCCGCTGCAACGCCTGACCCTGGTGCAGGTGGGCGAGGGCAGCTATCAACTGATCTGGACCTATCACCACATCCTGATCGACGGCTGGAGCAGTTCGCAGTTGATCGGCGAAGTGCTGAGCCAGTATTCCGGCCAGCCGCTCGCCGAAGCGGTGCCGTACCGTCGCTACATCAACTGGCTGCAACAGCAGGATGCCAACGCCAGTGAAGGTTTCTGGCGTGAACACCTGAGCCTGCTCGACGAGCCGACTTATCTCGCTGACGCGGTTGCCCGCATCGGCGAAGGTCGCGGTCACGAAGCGCTGTACAGCCGTCTGGGCGAAACCCGCACCGAACAGCTCAAAGCCTTCGCCCAGTCCCAGCAGATCACCCTCAACACGCTGGTGCAGGGCGCGTGGCTGATGCTGCTGAGCCGTTACAGCGGCCAGCGCTGCGTGGCGTTCGGTGCCACGGTGGCGGGGCGTCCGGCGAGTCTGCCGGCGTCGGAGTCGATCCTCGGTCTGTTCATCAATACTTTGCCGGTGATCAAGGATGTACCGGCCGAACAGGCGGTCGGCCACTGGCTGCGCGACTTGCAGGACTTCAACCTGGAAATGCGCGAGCGCGAATACACGCCGCTGTCCGATGTTCAGCGTTGGGCCGGGCGTACCGGACAGTCGCTGTTCGACAGCATCATCGTGTTCGAAAACCACCCGATCGATCAGGCGCTGCGGCAGTGGCGCGACGACTCGCTCAAGTTCGGCGAGAGCGCCAGCGCCGGCCTGACCAACTTCCCGATGGACCTGATGGTTACGCTCGAAGAAGGGCTGGTGATCGAGTACATGTTCCTGCGCGAGCACTTCGACCGGGCGACCGTCGAAGGCATCCGCAGCAATATGGAAGGGCTGCTGGTTGCGCTTACGCAAGACGCATCGCAACCGCTGGGCCGCATCGGCCTGCCGACTGCGCAGGTCGCGGATTCGACGATGGTTGCCGGACAGCCCCCAGCGCTGGCGGTGCATCAGCGCATCGGTCAGTGGGCCGTGCAGCGCAGCGAGCAGACTGCCGTGGTCTTCAACGATCAGGCATTCAGCTACGGCCAGATCGAGGCACGGGCCAATCGTCTGGCCCATGCACTGATCGCCGAAGGTGTCGGCCCGGAAGTGCGGGTCGGCGTGGCGCTGCCGCGCAGCGAAAACATGATCGTCGCGCTGCTGGCGGTGCTCAAGGCTGGCGGTGCCTATGTGCCGCTGGACGCGACCTATCCTCGCGAGCGTTTGAGTTATCTGATGCGTGATTCCGGGATTGCGTTGCTGCTCAGCGATTCGAGCCTGCGTCAGGTGATGCCAGCCCAGGACAACCTGCATGTGCTGGAACTGGATCAACTGGACCTCAGCGCCTGGCCGGATACTGCGCCGCAGGTTTCGGTCGAACCGGGCAACCTCGCGTACGTGATCTACACCTCCGGTTCCACCGGGTTGCCCAAAGGCGTCGGTGTGGCTCACGGGCCGCTGGCGATGCACTGCGAGGCGATCGGTCAGCGTTATGAAATGAGCGAAGCCGATTGCGAATTGCACTTCATGTCGTTCGCGTTCGACGGCGCCCATGAACGCTGGCTGACCACCCTGACCCATGGCGCACGCCTGCTGATCCGTGACGACAGTCTGTGGACCGCCGAGCAGACCTGCAACGCCATGCATCAACACGGCGTGACCGTGGCGGCGTTCCCGCCGGTGTACCTGCAGCAACTGGCCGAACACGCCGAGCAACACGGCAACCCACCGCCGGTGCGGATCTACTGCTTCGGCGGCGATGCGGTGCCGGTGGCGAGTTTCGAGCTGGCCAAGCGTGCGCTGAAACCGCAGTACATCATCAACGGCTACGGCCCGACCGAAACCGTGGTCACGCCGCTGATCTGGAAGGCCGGCGCCGAGGATGTCTGCGGCGCTGCCTACGCGCCGATCGGCAGTGTGGTCGGTGAGCGCTGTGGTTACGTGCTCGACAGCGATCTCAACCGTCTGCCGGTCGGGATTGCCGGCGAGTTGTACCTCGGTGGCGCGCTGGCCCGTGGTTATCTGGGGCGCGCCGGCGGCACCGCCGAGCGCTTCGTGGCCAACCCGTTCAGCACCGATGGCAGCCGTCTGTATCGCACTGGCGACCTGGTACGCCAGCGCGCCGATGGCACGGTCGACTACCTCGGCCGAATCGACCATCAGGTGAAGATCCGCGGTTTCCGTATCGAACTGGGTGAGGTCGAAGCACGCCTCAAGCAGCAACCGGGTGTGCGCGATGCAGCCGTGGTCGCTCGGGATGGCGTCAGCGGCAAACAGCTGCTCGGCTATGTGCTGGCCGGTGCCGATACGTCGGTGGACGGTCTGTGCGAACGCTTGCGCGAACAGCTCAAGGCCGGCCTGCCGGACTACATGGTGCCTGCGCACTTGATGTTGCTTGAGCGCATGCCGCTGACGCCGAACGGCAAACTCGATCGCAAGGCCCTGCCGGATCCGGACGCCGGACAGCGTCAGGATTACGTGGCGCCGCGTACCGAGCTGGAAAAATCTCTGGCGAAGATCTGGCAGGAGGTGCTGAAGATCGAACGCGTCGGCCTGACCGACAACTTCTTTGAACTGGGCGGCGACTCGATCCTCAGCCTGCAGGTGGTCGCTCGCAGTCGTGTGCTCAAGTCCCAGGGCCTGAGCCTGAAACTGCGCGATCTGATGCAGAAACCGAGCATCGCCGAACTGGTGGCCAGTGTTCAGGGCACGGCCGAGAAAGCCTCCGGACTGTTGGCGATGAACGCCGAGGTCAAGGGGCGGGAACCGTTGTTTTGCATCCATGCCGGTTTCGGCACGGTGTTCGATTACGAGCCATTGGCCCGTCGTCTGAGCGGTCAGCGCCAGGTGCTGGCGATCCAGTCGCGGATGTTGCTCGATCCGGCCTTCAGCGACACGTCGCTGGAAAGCATGGCGAGTGATTACGTGGCGCAGATCCGCGAGAAACAACCGCAGGGGCCGTATCACCTGTTGGGTTGGTCGCTCGGCGGTACGCTGGCGATGCTGATGGCGGCGCAGCTTGAGCGGGAAGGGCAGCCCGTGCAGTTCGTCGGCCTGGTGGACAGCTTCGTGGCCTCGGCGGCGATCAATGCCGGCGCTGTGGATGACTGGCGAGCCGACCTGCGCGATTTTCTGCGGGTCACGCTGCCGGATGCCACAAACGTGACCATCGACGGCGAGGAAACGGCACAGCACCTGCGTGCAGTGTTCAACGCAGCGATGGGCGTCGGAGGTGGGGCTTCGACCTACGTCGCGCTGGGGGCCGATGAACTGGCCCATGTGTTCAGCGTGGCGCGCCGGCTTAAACAGCTGTCGCTGCAACTCGACCGCTGTCCGCCGCTGGCGGTGCAGCCGGTCTGCTGGTGGACGCTCGGTCGCGAAGAGGAGGCGGCTGAACTGGCGACGCAACTCGAACAGCCGGGCATGGGCGGCGAATGGCTCGATTGCGGGCACTTCCAGATCCCGCGGGATGAAACTTTCCTGTCCGAGGCTGAAGAAATGCTCGGCGAGATCGTTGAATCAGTAGCCATGTCCTGAATCCTGCCCTGTAACCGCAAACACCACTCGGGCGCTTAAGGCGCCCGAGTGGTCTGGAGAATTTGAATGTCGTTGAATCCTGATATCGCCGCATTTCTGCAACTGGTCGGCAACGGCCGGGCCAGCGGCAAACGCGTGGGCATGCATGAGTTGAGCCCGGAACAGGCGCGCGAGCAGTTCGATCAGTCTTCGTTGCTGATGGACGCTGGCGGTGAAGACCTGGCGGTGGTCGATGAGCTGCAACTGCCGGTGCGCGACGGCTCGCTGCTGGATGCGCGGGTCTACAGCAATCAGCCCTTGAAGGCCGGGGCCGGGCGTCCGGCACTGTTGTATTTCCATGGCGGCGGTTATGTGGTTGGCAGCCTCGATTCCCACGATTCGCTGTGCCGGGCGCTGGCGTCGATGGCCGATTGCGTGGTGGTGTCGGTGGCCTATCGACTGGCGCCGCAATGTCGCTTCCCGACCGCCGCTGACGATGCACAGGATGCCTGGCACTGGTTGGTCGCCAGCGCTCAGGACCTTGGGCTGGACAACGCACGTCTGGCGATTGCCGGTGACAGCGTAGGCGGCAGCCTGGCCACGGTGCTGGCCGCGCAATTGGCGGGTGCCCCGGTGCAGCCGCGTTTGCAGGTGCTGATCTACCCGGTCACCGACGCCAGCCGCAGCACCCCGTCCATCGAGCGTTACGCCGAGGGTTATCTGCTGGAGAAGGCATCGCTGAACTGGTTCTACAACCACTATCAGCGTGAGGCGGCCGACCGTCTCGATCCGCGTTTTTCGCCGTTGCTGGGTGACGTCTCAGCCGCTGTGGCGCCGGTGCTTTTGGTGTTGGCGGAGTGCGATCCACTGCACGACGAAGGCGTGGCATACGCCCGGCATTTGCAGGCGGCGGGTGTCGAGGTCGAGTTGAAAGTGTACGAAGGCATGACCCATGACTTCATGCGCATGGGCGCGATCATCGACGAAGCCGAAGAAGCGCAGCGACACATCGCCGAGCGCTTGGTGGAGGTGTTTACGGCGCAGTGACACTGGTTTTCGAGGGACTGAAAGGGCCGCTGTTTACGGCCCTTTTCTTTTGCCCGGGAATTGCTTTCGGGCAGACAGCAAAACGCCGGCAGATGCCGGCGTTCTGTTTGACGCTGAGCGTGTTACCAGTTGTAGGTCACGTCGGCGGTCATGGTCCGGCCTTCGCCGTAGTAGCAGTCCAGGGTGCTGTTGCAGCTGGCGACGTATTTCTCGTCCGTGAGGTTTTCCAGGTTCATCTTCACCTTCACGCCTTTGACGTGCAGTGGCGATTTTTCCAGGTCGTAGGAGACCATGGCGTCATACACGGTGTAGGACGGGATCTGGAAGGAATCTTCCTCGTAGTCCGAGCCATAGCTGCTGCGCACGTAACGGGTGCCCAGGCCCATGCCCAGACCGGCCAGCGACGTCGAGATGTCGAAGTCATAGTTGATCCATGCGGACGCCGTCAGCGGCGGGCTCATGGCCAGGGTGCGACCTTCGCGGCCATCGTTGACGCTGCGCCATTTGATCTGGTTACGCGACACCGAGGCCAGCACGCGCAGGTTCTGGGTGACGTTGACCTTGCCTTCCAGTTCCACGCCGCGCGAGCGCACTGAACCGCTCTGGATGCTGAAACCCGGGTTTTGCAGGTCGTTGGTCAGCATGTTGTTCTGGTCGATCTGATAGGCCGACAGCTGGATGAAGCCGTCGATCGACTTCGGCTCGTACTTGATGCCGACTTCGTACTGCTTGCCTTCGGTCGGTTCGAACCCGCGACCGTTCATGTCGGCACCGGTTTGCGGCAGGAATGATTCGGCATAGCTCACGTACGGCGTCATGCCGTTCTCGAACTCGTAGCCAAAGCCTGCACGACCGGTGAACTTCTCGTCCTTGAGGTTCGAACGGTTGCCGCCCAACGGTTCCTTGTTGATGGTCTCGGCGAAGTCATAACGCCCGCCAATGGTCAGGAACCACTGGTTCCAGCGCATCTGGTCCTGGGTGTACAGGCCGGTCTGCTTGACGGTGTTGTCCCACTTGTAAGGCTGGCGGAAATTGAACTCGCTGCCGTAGACCGGGTTGTACAGGTCGATGGCCGGGCCGGTGCGGTCATAGCGACCGAGGAACTTGGAGTTGAAGTGGTAGTAGTCCACGCCCAGCAGCAGGGTGTGGTCCAGTTCGCCGGTCTTGAACTGTGCCTGGGCAATGTTATCGATGCCGAAAACCTTGTTGTGCTGAGCCCAGTCCACGCCGTAACGGGTCTGGTAGCTGATTTCGTCACCGGTGACCGGGTTTGTTTCGAACGAGTAGCCGTGCAGCGGCGCGACGTAACGGTCGTTGAGGTCGGCGTAGCGGGCGTTCTGCTTGAGGGTCCAGACGTCGTTGAGTTCGTGGGCGATCTCGTAGCCGATCACGAACTGTTCGCGGTCGTACTTGTTCACGCCCGGCTCGCCGATGAACAGGCTGCGGCTGATGCGCCCGGCACTGCTGCGGTGGACGGTGCCGTCGGCCGGCAGGCCCTGGGCTTCCGGGGTGTCGCGGTCTTTCTGGTATTGGCCGTAGAAGGTGATGCTGGTGCGGTCGTTCGGCAGCCACGTCAGGCTGGGCGCGAGCATCATGCGGTTCTGGTCGGCGTGGTCGATCTGCGAGTTGCTGTCGTTGACCACACCGGTCAGGCGATAGAGAAACTCACCCTGGTCGTCGATCGGGCCGCCCAGGTCGAAGGCGCCGTATTTGCGGTCATAGCTGCCGCCACCCAGGATCACTTCGTGCAACGGTGTGGCGGTCGGACGCTTGCCGACCATGTTGACGATCCCGCCTGGCTGGTTCTGGCCGTAGAGTACCGATGCCGGGCCCTTGAGCACTTCGATGCGCTCCAGGCTGTACGGATCGATCTGCAGCGAACCGCCGGTGCTGCCGCCGCCGTAAGGCAGGTGCAGACCATCGAGGTAGAGCGGGGTAGGCGAGAAGCCACGGGACGTCGGTTCGTCGAAGATTTTCACCCGGTCGGAGAAACCGCCGCCGGTCATGCCCGCGGTGTAGCGCAGGGCTTCGGTGACCGATTGCGAACCGCGCATCTTGATTTCGTCCTGGGTGACGACGTTGATGGTCTGCGGGATTTCCTTGAGCGCGGTATCGGTTTTGGAACCGGTGGCGCTGCGTTTGGCGACGATCCCGTCAACCGGGCCCCACGCCGATTCCTGGGCCGCTGTAATGCTGGTCGGCGCCAGATCCAGGCTTGCGCTGTTGCCGCGGGCGCGCAACGCAACGTTGTTGCCCTGGACGCTGTAGGTGATGTCGGTGCCCTGCAGCAATTGCCCGATCGCTGCGGTCGGTTCCAGGCTGCCGCTGACGGCGGTGCTCCGCAGGCCGCTCACTTCGTCCGGGCTGTACAGCACTTGCAGATTGGTCTGGCGGCCGAATTCCTGCAGAGCGCTCCCCAGCGACTGAGCAGGAATATTGATCGCCACGGCCGCTGCCTGCGCCTGGCCGGTGATCGGCAGGGTGAGGGCAAGGGCGCAAACGGCTGGAAGGGTGGTGCGGAAGGAACGGCGGATCAGCAGAGCCTTGGCGAGCGGGTGGAGTCCGTGCGGTGCGGGCATTGTTCTTCTACTCTTCAAAGTGTTGACTGAGAACTATTTCTATTAACTGTAAGTAAGACGTTGAGCCTTCCGAAAACCGGAAAGGCTCAACGCACTTTTTTTACAAATTTTTCACAATCAGGCGGGCTGCAGCTCGGTGACCACTTTGCCGGCGCTCATGCGCACCAGTTGGTCGGCGACGTCGAAGTAACGATCGTCGTGGGAAATGACGATGATGGTCTTGCCCAGACGCTTCAGGTCCGGCAGCAATTCGGTGTAGAAAATCCGTCGGAACGTCGGGTCCTGGTCGGCGGCCCATTCGTCGAACACCAGCACCGGACGCTCTTCCAGCCACGCATTGATCAACGCCAGACGCTTGCGTTGACCGGTCGACAGATCGGTGGTGGTGAACGCGCCGTCGCGCACGCTGACCTTGTGCGCGATTTCCAGGCGCTCGAGGTATTTGTTGGCGTCTTGCGGAATATGCGTGTCGCCCTGCACCACGTCGTCGAACAGGTAATAGTCGGCGAAGATCGTGGTGAACAACTGGCGATAGTCGTCGCGGGTGAGGGCGGTCACGACCTGATCGTTGAGGCGGATCTCACCCTGCTGCGGCGCATACAGGCCCAGCAGCAGTTTGATCAGGGTGGTCTTGCCGCAACCGTTTTCACCGACGATGAAGATGATATCGCCCTGATCGATCTTCAGGTTCACCGGCCCCAGGCGGAACGGCGCAGCGCCTTCCACGGTCGGGAAACTGTACGAGACGTCGGTCAGCTCCAGGCTGTGCACGGGCGTTTTTTTATTGCCTTGGTCGCTGAGCAACAAGTGCGGCTCGGGCGAGGAGAACTGCTCGGACAATTCGGCAATCCGGCGGAATGCAATCTGTGCGCGGCTGACGATCGGCAGCGTGCCGATGATGTGTTCCAGCGGACCTTTCATGTACAGCAGCACCAGCACGAAACCGCTCATCACCGCTTTGTCGGCGCTCGGCCACAGCGATTGCAGGGCCAGTGCCAGGCCGATCACCACGAAGAACAGCATCGAGCCGAGGGTCTTGGCGACCACGAAGATGTTCACCGAACGTACCTGGGTGTCACAGATTTTATCGGCCGTGCCTTCGATGCCCGAGGTGAACATGCGATGGCGGCGCGGGCGATGGATGCGCAGCTCCTTGGCACCTTCGGCGACGGCGTTGTAGTGCTTTTGCAGCTCGTCTTCGTAATCCCGGGCCTTGAGGAAGCCCTGCATGCCGCGCCCACGGGCGATGTACTGAATGACGGTACCGATCAGAATCGCCACCACCATCATCAGGAACATCGGCCACGACAGCATCGCCAGGTAGCCCATGCAGCCGAGGGTGACGGTCATGGAAATGGCCAGCGGCGCGAAAGCGAAGGCGAAATCGCTGATGGTGTCGACGTCGTGGGTCAGCACCGGGATCAGCCGATGGCTGCGATAGCGTTCGATCTGCTCGATGGGCGCCGACAGCACTTTTTCGCCCAGTTCTTTGCGCAGCCTGGCGATGA
Organism: Pseudomonas sp. R15(2017); assembly: GCF_002112685.1. Lineage (NCBI taxonomy): Bacteria > Pseudomonadati > Pseudomonadota > Gammaproteobacteria > Pseudomonadales > Pseudomonadaceae > Pseudomonas > Pseudomonas sp. R15(2017). The sequence continues at coordinate 227,136 of NZ_NEII01000007.1, read as the reverse complement.
TGTGCTGGCCGACGAAGTTGGTGCCGATGTCGGAGAAGATCGAACTGAGCAGGGCCAGCAGACACAGGCCGGCGAACGCCGCGACCACGTTGCTGGTCAGGCCGGCTTCGGAGTGCAGCGCGTTGTTGATCGTCGCCAGCAGCGCCGTGACGCTCAGGCCGCCGACCATGCCGAGCAGGATCGAACCGGCCACGATCAGCCGAAAGGGTTTGAGCAGGGCGAACAATTCATTGATCACCCCGCGTGTTGGTTTGCTCATGGAGGTTCCCTGCGTGAAAGAGCGGCGAGGTCCGGGATCGGCTGCGGACATCGCCTGGGTGACGTAGAGGGCAGTGGCGCGTCGCAATGGATCGCACCATCTGTAGAACGACTGGCGGGAGGGTTAATTTAGCGTGGCGGCGGGAGCGTTACAGATCCCGCGCGACCCGGAAACCGATCCAGTCGCCGCGCTCGGTCGGCACCAGCGCATTGCGGTTGCCGGAGCGCGAGAACACCGGCGCTTCGCCCCAGTCGTTGCCGCGAATGCGCTTGAACTGGCACTTGCCGGTCTCCCACGCACTGCCGTCGCTCGGCGCGCCTTCGTAGTTTTCGTTGTAGCAATCGGCGGTCCATTCGTAGACGTTGCCGTGCATGTCGTACACACCGAAGGCGTTGGGCGGGAAGCTGCCGGCCGGCGCGGTGAAGTTGTAGCCGTCGGCAGCGCCGTAGGTGTTGGCATGTTTGGCGATGCTGTATTCCTTGCCTTCATCGAACGGGAAGGGGAACGGCCCGGTGGTGCCGCCACGGGCGGCGTATTCGCGCAGGGACTCACTGACCAGGCGGTACTGCTTGCCGGTCTTTTTCGACAGCCAGGCCACGTAGGCGTTGGCCTCGGCGAAGTCCATGCACACCGCCGGATACCTGTCGGTGTACTGCTTGCGCGGGTCGCTGCCGGCGTAATCCGGGATCCCGGCCTTGCACGCGCGCCCCGGGCGATCATCGCCGTCGGGCATTTGGTAGCCGGTGTCCTTGAGGTAGGCGAACCATTCGCCCTTGAGTACCTGGAAGCGGCTGATCGCCAGCGGTTTGGCGAACGTCACCGGATGCATCGGGCCTTCGTCGGGCTCGCGGCCGACTTCGTCTTCAGGCGTGCCCATGGTGAAGGTGCCGGTGGGCAGCACGACCATTTCCGGGCAGTCCTTGCAATCCTTGAACACCTTGCCCGGTGCCGGCGGCGTGGCGGCTTGCGCGGCGTTTGGCAGCAGACTGGCGGCGAGGGCGGCGAACATCAGCGCCGGCAGGGTTTTCAGGGCAGAACGAGGCAGTTCGTTGTTCATTTCGAGTCTCGTCAAAGGAAGGAAATCGTTGGCGCTCACAGCGCCCGGTCGAGCACCGCCAGCAGGCGGTCGATCTGGGCTTCGCCGTTGAGCAGGCCGGGTGCGGTGCGGATCACCGGGCCAACATCGCGCTCCACGGCGTCGGCCACCACCTTGTTGGCCATCAGGTGCGCGGCGATCTTGTCGCTGTTCTTGCCCCTGACCCGGAAGAAGGTGAAGCCTGCGGAAAACTCCGGGCTCAACGGCGTGACCAGTTCGATCTGCGGGCGTTGCAGCAGACGTTTTTTCAGGTAGCTGTTCAGTTCATGAATGCGCGCCTGCACGTCGGCCTTGCCCAGTTGCAGGTGCAGCTTGAAGGCCTCGGTCAACGCCCAGCGATGCTCGAACGAGTGGTAACCGCCCGGCGTCATGGTGGTGGAGAAGTGTTCGGCCTCGGAAAAGGTCGGGATGATCGGCGTGACGTATTTCACTTGCGGTGTGCGGCTGACCACGATCCCGGTGCCGCGCGGGCCGAACATCCACTTGTGGGTGCCGGCGATGAAGAAGTCGCAGTTCATGGCCGGGAAGCTCACGTCTTCCACGCCGAAACCGTGCACGCCGTCGACGACATACACGATGCGGTCGGCCTCGCTGCGCCCGCGGTTGTGTTTGTCGACCAGCGCACCGATGTCGCCGAGCGGCAGTTTCACGCCGCTGCCCGAATGCACCCAGCACATGCCCAGCACGCGGGTTTCCGGGCGGATGCTGCGGTCGATATTCGCCAGCAGCTCTTCCTTGCTGATCCGGTACGGATCCTTGAACAGGCGGATCTTGCGCACCTTGGTGCCGTCGCGCTGGGTGCGCAATTCGAGAATGGTGTGGGTCGCGTAGTGTTCGTGTTCGGTGGTGAGGATTTCCTGATCGGCGCGTACCTGGACGCCGCCGTAAATCATCGCCAGGCCTTCGGTGGTGCTGCCGGTGAGTGCAATCTGCCGGGCATCGGCCTGCACATATTTACCAGCCCAGACGCGCACGTCTTCTTCACGTTTTTCGGTGACACCGTGGTCCCAGTCCATCGCCAGCCCCGGATTCTTGTCGAGGGCGGCGCGGTGCATCTCGATCGCCTCACGCACCGGGCGCGGGTGGGTGGTGACGAGGAAGTTGGAGAAGTGCAGCCAGGCCGGATCCTGATCGAACAACTGTTGCAACTGCGCCCACTTGTTGCCTGGCAGCGCGGCGGCGGTCGAAGCGCTGGCGATGTTCGGCAGGCTCGCGCCCAGCGGCAAGGCCGCGGCGAGAAGTCCGGCCTGCTTCAGAAAGTCACGACGGTTGCTCATGGCTTGGCGACTTCCCGGTTCGACGCGAGCGCTGGTCTGGCGGATTTCTCGACCTGATCCCAGACCCGCAGGAAGTTGCCGCCCCAGAGCTTGGCGATGTCCGCTTCCGAGTAGCCGCGCGACAGCAGTTCTGCGGTCACGTTGCGGATCTCGCCGACATTTTCCCAGCCTTTGACGCCGCCACCTTCGTTGAAGTCCGAGCTGATGCCGACGTGGTCGATGCCGATCTTCCTGACCGTGTAATCGATGGCGTCGCCCAGGTCCTTGAGGCTGGCTTTCGGCTCTTCTTCGAGGATCGCGTAGAGCTGGCCTGCATACTCGCCGAACTTCTGTTCGGACCAGGCGGAGATGATCGGATCGCCCGGCATCAGGGCCACGGCCAGGTTCGGCAGCGGCGGCAGGTCGAAGCGCTGGCGCAGTTCATTCAGCTTGTCCTGAGTGCCTTGGGTCAGCGGTCGCAGGTATTGCGAGAAGCCGACTATCTGCACCACGCCGCCGCTGTTCTTGATCAGCTGCATTTCCTTGTCGCTGAGGTTGCGCGGTATATCGACCATGGCCCGCGGTGCCGAGTGCGACGCCACCAGCGGCGTACGGCTCAACTGCGCGACCTGCTCCAGGGCCTTGGTCGACATCTGCGACACGTCGATGATCACGCCCAGGTCGTTCAGGCGCTTGACCGCTTGCTTGCCCAGGTCCGAGAGGCCGTCGAGGGCGTCCGGCGAATCATTGAAGAACGGCAGCGGGCGCGACGAGTCAGCCCAGTCGTTGTTGCCGATGTAGCTGAAGCCGAACATGCGCATCCCGCGCGCCTTCCACAGTTCCAGCTGGCTCAGGTCGTGGCCCAGCGGGTAGGCGTTGAGCATGCTGATGAAGATCGCGAACTTGCCTTCGCCGTGCAGGCGCCGGAAGTCGTTGGCGGTGTAGGCGATGCCGACCTGGTTGGGGAAGTCGCGGACCATCCCGGAAATGATCTTGTAGCGGATTTCCTGCTGGTTGCGCGCCTCTTCGACGAAGCCTGCGGTGGGCTTGTGCGGAGCGTTCGGGCCGTTCCAGATTTCCGGCCAGCCGAAGATCGTCAGGGCCGCACCGGACAGCCGCCCGCGATTGGCCTTGACCAGGTCGAACTGGTCGCTGCCATCCTTGTCGACTTCGTTCCCGGTGGTGCCGAAGTTCTGGGTGATGGTGATGTGGCTGTCGAACGAAAGCATGTGCTCGTGCAGTTCTTCGGCCTGCTGCATGACTTTGACCGGGTAGCCGGGGTTGTCCTTGAACCCGATGTCCCAGACCGCGATACCGGCGCCGACGCTGAGCGCCAGGGCCAGTGGCAGGCCGATGAATAGAGCCTTTTTCGAACGTGGTTTTGTCATTGCCATCTCAGTCAGGTTCGCTGTCGAGGAACAGGCGCAGAGGCCTTTGCTATCTGGGAAGAACGAGCGGGCGCGGGAAAAAATTAGTCCGTTCTGACGGCGCTTAAATTTGTTCGGTCAGCAAACGTTCTAGCTTGGATAAAGCCTGCTTCAGGGCTGAACACAGGTAGGGCAATGAGGATTTCTCGACGATGGTTCATGGCAGGCCTGGCACTGACCGGCGCTGCCGTACCTGCAGCTTATTTCGGGCACCGCGAGTGGACGAAGCCCGACCCGACGATCACCCCGGGTGAGGCGTCATTCGATGTGGCTGACGTGGCCGGGCAGCGCCTGGCGAATGCGCTGCGCGGGGTCTGGAAGATCCGTTTCACGGGGCGTGACGCAGGCCTGGACGGCTTGCCGACCCAGGGCCTGGAAGTGTTCATCGACATCGGCCAGAAAGGCCGGGGCGTGTGTGGCTTTCTCGACACGCCGGAGCGTCTGCGCTCTGCCGACACCCCCCGTTACCGGATTCTCGGCGATCTGGCCGGGGCCGAGGCATCAAAACTGAGTTGGCGACTGTTGGGTGCCGGCGGCAGTGTGGACTACGAACTGAACATGATTCTGGATGAGGTCTGGGCCGATTTCGGCAATGCCGGCAGCGGCACCCTCAGCGGCACGGTGCAGCGTCTCGACCGCTCGCTGGCCCTGCCGGATCAGGATCACCATTTCGTTGCGGTCAAGTGCCTGTTCCCGGAAGCGCGGCAGCGTACGCCGTTGAACCCGACGTTGCTGGCGTGGCTGGTGTCGCCCGAGCACCGGCTGTTTCACCAGGTCTGGCATGCGACGCGGGACAAGTGGCACACCTTGTCGGAAGACAAGCGCAATGCCTTGCGCGGCCTCGGCTGGCAGCCCGGCCCACGCAACCTGGAACGTGATGCCCGTGGTCCGCGCAAGGATCGCAACGGGTCGGGCATCGACTTCTTCTTCATGCACCGACACATGCTCGGCACGGCGCGTTCGATGCAGGATCTGCCGTCCTGGCAGTTCTTCCCGTTGCCGCAGCCGGAACTGATTCGCGACCGTGTCGGGTTCGCCCGTTACTTCGATAACCACGACGGCACCTCGCTGCCGCCGACCTGGCTGGCCGAAGGTGATGACGAGTACGCGCAATGGGTCAGCGATATCAAGACCGCCGAGACCTACCAGAGCAACTTCGAGGTCTGGGAGTCGCAATACCGCGATCCGCAATATCTGTCGAAGCTGACCCTCGGTCAGTTCGGCTCGGAAGTGGAGCTGGGTCTGCACGACTGGCTGCACATGCGCTGGGCGTCGGTGCCGCGCGATCCGTCCAATGGTCAGCCGGTGCCCCTGGCCCGTGATCTGGACGATTTTGCCGCACGCTGGTTCGCCCCTGAGAACGACTTTCTCGGCGATCCGTTTTCCTCCCATGTGAACCCGGTGTTCTGGGCGTTCCATGGCTGGATCGATGACCGTGTGGAGGACTGGTTCCGTGCTCACGAGCGTTTTCACCCGGGGCAGGTCACCCGCCTGGAAGTCAATGGCGTGCAATGGTTTGCTCCGGGTCGCTGGGTCGAAGTAGCGGATCCGTGGCTGGGTCCCACGACTCATGGTTGCAGTACGGTGCCGGGCTTGCAGGTGGGCAAGTCGGTGGAGATGGACCCGGAAACCATGAAACTCGCGCTGCGCATTACCTTTGGCGAGGACGAGAAGAAACTCGAAGGGCTGTTCCGGCGTGTGCCTAAGCGGCCGTGGTACGCGCGTAACCTGAAGGCCAAGAACCTCGCGGTCTGAGGGCCGCGTTATCGTTGATTCGCTGAACTTGCCAGGCTTGCTCCCGCAATGATCGCGTCCATTCAGATGGAATGCGGTCACTGTGAGAGTGCGCCTGCTCGCAAAAGCGGTCTTGAGTTCGCTGCGATTACAGCGCCTGCCACCCACCGCCCAGTGCCTTGTACAACCCGATACTCGCCTGCAATCGCGACAGGCGCAGCTGTACATTCAGATCCTGCGCCGCGTACAGCGTGCGCTGGGTTTCCAGCACCGTCAGCAAATCCTCGGCGCCGGCCTGATAGCGGCGCTGGGCGATATCGAACGCGGTCTGCGCCTGATTCAATTCTTCACTTTGCCATTGCCGCTGTTCGTCGAGCCCGCGAATCCCGTTCAAGGCTTTTTCGACGTCGGCGAAACCGTTGATGATCGCCCCGCGATAGGTTTCCAGCAGCTCTTCCTGGCGAGCCTTGGCCTTGTCGCGTTCGGCGCTCAGGCGACCATTGTTGAAGATCGGTGCGACCAGTCCGGCGGTGAGGTTGTAGAAAGGGCTGCGAATAATGTCATCGAACTGGTTGGCCCCGGAGCCCAGTTGGGCGGTAAGGGTCACGGTCGGCAGCATGGCGGCGCGGGCGACTTTGACGTCGGCCTCGGCCGCCGCCAGTTGCGCCTCGGCGCGGGCAATGTCCGGGCGACGGCTGAGCAGATCGCTGGGCACGCCGGCATCGATGGTTGGCCAGTGCAGTTGATCAAACGGTTCCACGCCGGTTTGCAGCTCCTGCACCGGCCGGCCGAGCAGGGCGGCGAGGCTGATCAGGGCATCCCGAGCCTGTTGTTGCACCAGCGGCAGTTGCCGTTGTTGCGCCGCCACCAGACTTTTTTGCTGGGCCAGCTCCAACGCTGTTGCCGAGCCTGAGTCGTAGCGGGTCTGCACCAGTTTCAGCACGTTTTGCGCGTTGGCCAGGTTCAATTCGGCGATGCGACTTTGCTCACGCAGCGACAAGGCTTGTGCGTAGGTGTTGGCCACCCCGCTGAGCAAGGTCAGCTCCACGGTCGCCCGGTCGAACTCGCTGGCTTGCAGGGCAAGCTGCGCGCTGTCGCGGGAGGCGCGTTTGCCGCCCCAGAAATCGATTTCGTAGGACGCGCTCAGGTTGGCATCGAAATAATCCACAGCCTTGTTGCTGCTGTCCGCGTCGAGCTGGGAGTAGCCATTGCCGCGCAGCAGTTTCTGGCGATTGGCGTTGGCCCCGGCTTTCACCTCCGGCAACTGCGAGCCGCCGGCAATCACCGTGCCGGCCTGGGCCTGGCGCACTCGGGCGACGGCGGCGGCGAGGTCGAAGCTGCCGAGGCGTGCCTGTTCGATCAGGCGGTCGAGCTCGGGGCTGCCGAACTGTTTCCACCATTGCGGATCGGTGCGGGCGACGCTGGTGTCGTGGGGCGACTGCCAGGTGGCGGGCGGTTGCAGGCCGCTATCGGGTCGCTGGACGGGACTGCCGCAGGCGCTGAGCAACAGGCACACGGTCAACAGGCTGAGGCGCGGTTTCATAGATCGATCATTCACTGGTAAGGGCCGTCACCGGGTCGAGTCGGGCGGCTTTGCGGGCCGGCATGAAGCCGAAGACAACACCGGTCACGAGGGCGCAGGCGAAGGCGCCGAACACCGCCATCAAGGAAAATGCCACGGCGACTTCGCTGAGCATCAGCACGCCGCCGACGATCAGCGCCAGGGCGATCCCGGCGATCCCGCCGACCACCGAGAGCATCACCGCTTCGGTGAGGAACTGGCGCAGGATGTCCCGTTGCCGGGCGCCGGTGGCCATGCGAATACCGATCTCGCGGGTACGCTCGCGCACAGTCATGAGCATGATATTCATCACCCCGATCCCGCCCACCAGCAGCGAAATCGCGGCAATCGAGCCGAGCATCAGCGACAGGGTGTTCTGCGTGCGCGCCTCGGCCTGGATCATCGCGGCGTTGTTGGTCAGCTCGAAATCCTTCTTGCCGTTGTGCAGGCGCAGCATCAATTGCTCGATGGCGTGTTCCGCCTCCTTGACCTTGCGCGCATCGGCTGCGGCAATGGCCACGTATTCCGGATTGCGTGTGCCGAACAGCCGGACACTGGCGGCGGAGTAGGGGATGGCGATGCGGTCATCGCTGTCCTGATCGCCGGAGCTCGCGCCTTTTTCCTGAAGCACCCCGACCACCTGGAACGGCACGTTTTCGATCAGGATGTACTGGCCGACAGGGTTGGGCACGTCCTTGAGCAGTTTGTCGCGCACCTTCTTGCCGATCACCGCCACGGCGCTGGCGTTGCGTTCGTCAGCGTCGGTGAAGTAGCTGCCTTCGACCACCGGCCAGTTGAAGATCGCCGGGAAGTTGGTGTCGTTGCCGCCGACGTAGCTCAGGTGATCGACGTTGCCGAAACGCACGCCGGCCTCGGCGCCGTTCACCGGCATGATCCGCTTGACTTGCGGCAGGCTGGCCAGCGCTGCCACGTCATCAAGGGTGACGATGCCCGGTGGCGTGCGCGGATTGGGGGCTGATCCGCTGAGGTAAATGATGTTCGAGCCGAACGCGCCCATCTGCGCCATGACCTGGCGCTTGCTGCCTTCGCCGACGCCGAGCATGACCACCACCGAAGCTACGCCGATGATGATCCCGAGCAGGGTCAGCGCGGTGCGGAAGCGGTTGATCCACATCACCCGCCAGGCGGCGTGCAGGGCGTCCACCAGCTCGCCTTTCCAGGCGCCGGAGGCTTGTGCGCCTTCGCTCAGGCGCTTGCGCAGATCGACGGCCTGCAGGGCGCCGGGGTTGGCCGACGTCTGGGCCTCGAGGTTGTCCCGGGCGCTGTCGCTGATGATCAGGCCGTCGCGGATTTCGATGATACGCTTGGCCCGCGCTGCGACTTCGCGGTCGTGGGTGATCAGGATGACCACGTGGCCCTGACTCGCCAGCTCGTCGAGCAACGCCATGACTTCTTTGCCGCTGTGGCTGTCGAGGGCGCCGGTGGGTTCGTCGGCCAGGATGATGTGGCCACCGTTCATCAGCGCCCGGGCAATCGACACCCGTTGCTGCTGACCGCCGGACAACTGATGTGGACGGTTGCCGGTGCGCGATGCCAGGCCGAGGCGGTCGAGCAGGGCGGCGGCGCGGGCGTGGCGTTCGGCGGCCGGGGTGCCGGCATAGATTGCCGGCATCTCGACGTTTTCCTGGGCCGAGCCGGACGGAATCAAGTGATACCCCTGAAACACGAAACCGAAGGCTTCGCGCCGTAGCCAGGCCAGCTCGTCGGTGTCGAGGCCGGCGACGTTTTCCCCGGCGAAACGGTATTCGCCGGAGGTGGGCCGGTCGAGGCAGCCGAGGATATTCATCAGGGTCGATTTGCCGGAGCCGGACGCGCCGACAATCGCCACGAATTCTCCGGCGTGGATCGACAGGTCGATCCCGCGCAGCACATGCACTTCAGGGGCGTCGCCACCGCCGTAGGATTTGCGGATGGCCTGCAGGTCGATCAGGGGCGTCTGCATTCAGCCTCCGCTGCCGTCGGCCGGGCCGATCAACAGGTGATCGCCTTCGTTCAAGCCCTCAAGCACCTGGACTTTCAAGCGATCGCTGATGCCGGTATGCACTTCGCGGGACTGCACGTCGCCATTGGCGGCGATCACCTGCGCGGTCTGCCGGTTTGCCGTGGCAGTACCTTGCAGGGCGGCAACCGGTGCGGTGAGGACGTCTTTTGCCTGGCTGGCGACGAAGAATACCTGGGTGGTCATTTCCGCCATCAGTGCGTTGTCGGCGTTGTCGACATCCAGCAATACGGTGTAGAGCACCACGCGGGCGCTGCCGCTTTTGCTGGAACTGGCAGGACTGCCGCCGCCCTGGCTGGTCTGGTCCAGGGGCTTGGGCGGCACCGGCAGGATTTGCCGCACGGTGCTGCTCCAGCGTCGCTGGCCGCCGCTGAGGGTGGTGAAATAGGCGGTCATACCGGGTTTGACGTGGCCGATGTCGGCTTCGGAAACTTCGGCCCACACGGTCATCGGCGACAATTTGGCGATGCGCAGGATCAGCGGTGTCTGTTGTTGTGCGTTGAGGGTCTGGCCTTCGCGGGCATCGAGGGCCACTACGGTGCCGGCCATCGGCGCATAAATGCGGGTGTAGCCGAGTTCGGCCTGATCGCTGCGCAGGCTGGCTTCGGCCTGGCGGATCTGGGCCTGGAACATGTCGATGCGCGCCTGGGTGGCTTTCAGTTCGGCGCGGGCGGTCTGCACGTCTTCTTCGCGGGTGGCGCCGCCAGCGGCCAGGTTCTGTTGGCGTTGGTATTTCTGTTGCGCGAGTTCGTGCTGGGCTTTCTGTTCCTGTAACTGGGCCTTGAGGTTTTCAATAGAAAACCGTCCGGCGTCGAGTTTGGCTTTCTGGGTCGACGGATCGATCTCCACCAGCAATTGACCTTCCTTGACCACGTCGCCGACCTCTACGTGGATCTTGCGGATCTGCCCTGAGGCCTGGGCGCCGACGTCCACATAACGCCGGGGTTGCAAAGTGCCCAGGGCGGTGACGCTGCTTTCAATATCGCCGCGGGTCACTTGCACGGTGGCGAACCTGTCGCGCCCGGGCGGCAGGATCTGCCAGGCGGCGTAGGCGGCAACGGGGATCAGACAAAGGACTACGAGCAGGGCGCGTCGGGCGGGGCGGGGACGTTTCATGCAGGGTTCCGGCCAGTGGAAATCGGCCCGTCGTTCAGAGGTGTGCGCAGGATCGGGCACCGTTGAACGCTGCCGCAGGGCGCGACAGACACGGGGAGCTGTCCTGTAAACGATGAAAGCCGACCGGAATTTAAGCTGTGAAAAAGGTTGTTACAGCAATCTGAAGGTATAGCCGGACACAATTTGTCGGGCAATGACAAACACTACTTTAAATCTATATGAGAATTACTATAAATTACGCACCTCAAGTTGCCACTATCCTGCTACTGCCTCGTGCGGGCGAGCAGGCCAGTGTGCTCAAGGACAGAACCCGCACTCAAGCGGCCGGGAGTCATGTTGGAAAACTACTATCGTGAGCTGGTGTGTTTCCTGAACGCCAGGCTCGGCAACCGACAGGTGGCCGAAGATGTGGTGCATGACGCTTATGTGCGGGTCCTGGAGCGTTCCAGCGATACCCCGATCGAGCAACCCCGGGCCTTTCTTTACCGCACCGCGCTGAACCTGGTGATCGATGACCATCGGCGCAATGCCCTGCGTCAGGCCGAATCGCTGGAAGTGCTCGACAGCGAAGAGCGTTATTTCACCCCGTCCCCCCACAGCACCCTCGATCATGGCCAGCGCCTGGACATGTTGCAGCGTGCGCTGGCCGAGCTTGCGCCGCTGTGCCGCGAGAGTTTTCTGTTGCGCAAGATCGAGGGCCTGTCGCATCCCGAGATCGCCGAGCACCTTGGGATTTCCAAGGCTCTGGTGGAAAAGCACATCGTCAACGCCATGAAACATTGCCGCTTGCGAATCAAACAATGGGATGCCCATTGAGAAGTCGTCGTTAAATTTTATTTCACTGTCCTCGTTCCTACTCAACAGACGACCTGCTGTCCTGCTCCGGGCTGGCCGGTCACCCAAGCTCTTCCTCCGCGCTGTTCGGGGGTTCATCCAGAGGACACTGGAAATGACACAGGCAATTGCATCGCCCATCGTTCACGACCTGATCGGCGTCGGTTTCGGCCCTTCGAACCTGGCGCTGGCCATCGCTCTGCAAGAGCGCGGCCCGACCCAGGGCGAACTGGATGTTCTGTTTCTCGACAAACAACCCAACTACAGCTGGCACGGCAACACCCTCTCGACCCAGAGCGAGCTACAGATTTCCTTCCTCAAGGATCTGGTGACCCTGCGCAATCCGACCAGCCCGTACTCGTTCGTCAACTACCTCAAGCACCATGGCCGTCTGGTGGACTTCATCAACCTCGGCACCTTCTATCCGTGCCGCATGGAGTACAACGACTACCTGCGCTGGGTGGCTGCACAGTTCACCGAACAGAGCTGCTACGGCGAAGAAGTGCTGACCATCGAGCCGGTGCTGCACAACCATCAGGTTGAAGCGCTGCGGGTGATCTCGCGAGGCACCGACGGCCAGCAGTTCGTACGCACCGCGCGTTCGGTGGTGGTCAGCGCCGGCGGTACGCCGCGCATTCCCGAGGCGTTCAAGGCGCTGAAGGGGGATGGCCGAGTGTTCCATCACTCGCAGTACCTGGCGGAAATGGCCAAACAGCCGTGCGTGAACAACCAGCCGATGAGCATCGCAATCATCGGTGGCGGGCAGAGCGCGGCGGAAGCCTTCATCGACCTGAACGATTCGTTCCCGTCGGTGCAGGTCGACATGATCCTGCGCGGCTCGGCGCTGAAGCCGGCGGATGACAGCCCGTTCGTCAACGAAGTGTTCTCGCCGGAATTCACCGACCTGATCTTCCAGCAGAACAGCAGCGAGCGTGAGCGTCTGGTCAACGAGTATCACAACACCAACTACTCGGTGGTCGACATCGACCTGATCGAGCGCATCTACGGCATCTTCTATCGGCAGAAAGTTTCCGGGATTGCGCGCCATGCGTTCCGCACTCTGACCACGGTCGAGAAAGCCACTGCCACCGAACATGGCATTGAACTGACCGTGCGCAACAATGCCACCGGTGAAGTCACCGTACGAGCCTATGACGCGGTCGTGCTGGCCACCGGTTACGAGCGTCAGATGCACCGCAAACTGCTGGCGCCGCTGGAGGAGTACCTGGGCGATTTCGAGGTCGATCGCAATTACAAACTGATCACCGACGAGCGCTGCAAGGCCGGTCTGTACATGCAGGGCTTCTGCCAGGCCAGCCACGGTCTGAGCGATACACTGCTGTCGATCCTGCCGATCCGCGCGGACGAAATTGCCGGCTCGCTGTATGAGCATGGCAAGAACCGCGGGCACAGCCGTTCGGTGATGGATCTGTTGTTGGCGACTGCCAGCTAAGTATCCTTTCAGCCTCCACACTGATCGTTCCCACGCTCTGCGTGGGAATGCCTCAAGGGACGCTCCGCGTTCCAATGGGACGCAGAGCGTCCCCGGCTGCATTCCCACGCAGAGCGTGGGAACGATCTCGGCGATCTTGGGGGCAATCCTGAACCCTTCCTGAACACCCGCCACATTCCCCGACACATTCCCCGACACACTTCCTTTTGCGGGTTTACTCTCCAGACATCGGGGCGTAAGCTTCGCGCGTTTTCATCAATAGCGGAGACCCACAGTGGGTACTTGTTCGAGTGACAGTTGTCGGCCGGTCCTTGTAACCGGCGGATTCTCGGCAAGATAACGCGCATTCCTTTGTGCCGTTGTCTCGCCGAACAGCGAGCAGCGGCATCCCGATCATGACCGGTCCCGGTCATGTCCCGACGTCCTTCTCATCGACACTGAAAAGCCTGTGAAGTCGACTTAATCGTCGTCATTGCAGCCCTATCGACACGCCTGTCTTTCCTGACCGGCGCGCCACGCCTTGCCGTGCCGGTTTTCCGGTGCCCGGGACGAGGACGTACCTGCTCGACGGTTTCCCGGCTGACCATAGGGGCAACAGCCATGAAACTTACGCTCAAGGAATTTTTCGCAGGCTTCCTGCGGACCCGCCACATCGCCCGGCATTTCCGTCGCCTGGCCTTGCTGGAAACCCTCAACGACACCACGGTCAGCCGTGAAGTGCCGCCTACCCTGGCCAATACGCTGGTGGACGCTGCCCATTGCGACAGCGGTGTGCTGCTGTCGAACCTCGGCACTCACACCGACGGCCTCACCGATTTCGAAGTCGATGTGCTGCGTGCGCAACATGGCCTCAACGAAGTCGAGCACGAGCAGCCGCTGCCGTGGTGGACCCACCTGTGGCACTGCTACAAGAACCCGTTCAATCTGCTGCTGACCTTGCTGGCGGTGATCTCGTGGCTGACCGAAGACCTCAAGGCCGCCATCGTGATTTTCTCGATGGTGGTGCTGTCGACGCTGTTGCGCTTCTGGCAGGAAAGCAAATCCAACCAGGCCGCCGACGCGCTCAAGGCGATGGTCAGCAACACCGCCACCGTGCTGCGCCGGGACGCGCCGCGCGCTGAATTGCCGATCAAGCAATTGGTGCCCGGCGATCTGATCGTGCTGTCGGCTGGCGACATGATTCCTGCCGATTGCCGGGTGCTCAGCGCCAAGGATCTGTTCGTCAGCCAGGCGGCGATGACCGGCGAATCGATGCCGGTGGAAAAATTCCCGCGTCAGGCCGATCGTGACACGCGCAATCCGCTGGAGCTCGACAACATCCTGTTCATGGGCACCAACGTGGTGTCCGGGACGGCGGTGGCGGTGATTCTCACCACCGGCAACAGCACCTATTTCGGTGCGCTGGCGCAGCGGGTCGGGGCGACGGATCGCGCGGTGACTTCGTTCCAGCAAGGGGTGAACAAAGTCAGCTGGCTGTTGATCCGTTTCATGTTCGTCATGGCGCCGCTGGTGTTGTTTATCAACGGTTTCACCAAGGGCGACTGGACCGAAGCGCTGCTGTTCGCGTTGTCGATTGCCGTGGGCCTGACCCCGGAAATGCTGCCGATGATCGTCACCTCGACGCTGGCCAAGGGCGCGGTGTTCCTGTCGCGCAAGAAAGTCATCGTCAAACGCCTGGATGCGATCCAGAACTTCGGCGCCATGGACGTGCTGTGCACCGACAAGACCGGCACCCTGACCCAGGACAGGATCTTCCTGGCGCGTAACGTCGACGTCTGGGGCGAAGACTCCGATGACGTGCTGGAAATGGCTTACCTCAACAGCTATTACCAGACTGGTCTGAAAAACCTGCTGGACGTGGCGGTGCTGGAACACGTGGAAATCCACCGTGAGCTGAAGGTCGGTACGGCGTTTCGCAAGGTCGATGAGATCCCGTTCGACTTCAATCGCCGGCGCATGTCGGTGGTGGTGGAAGGGCGCGGCCAGCCGCATCAACTGATCTGCAAGGGCGCAGTGGAAGAAGTGCTGGCGGTGTGCAGCCGGGTGCGTCACGGTGAAGTCGACGAAGCCTTGAGCGATGAATTGCTGGCGAAAATCCGTCAGGTCACCGCAGCATTCAACGCTGAAGGCTTGCGCGTGGTCGCGGTGGCGGCACGCTCGATGCCGCAAGGTCGTGACACTTACAGCCTGAGCGACGAGCAGGAACTGACGCTGATCGGTTACGTGGCGTTCCTCGATCCACCGAAGGAAAGCACCGCACCAGCGCTGAAGGCCCTGGCCGAACACGGCGTGGCGGTGAAAGTGTTGACCGGCGACAACGAGCTGGTGACCGCCAAGATCTGCCGCGAAGTGGGCCTGGCCCAGCAAGGCCTGCTGATGGGCAACGACATCGAACGCATGAGCGATGCTGAACTCGCCGTGGCGGTGGAAACCACCAACGTGTTCGCCAAGCTGACGCCATCGCACAAGGAGCGCATCGTGCGCATCCTCAAGGGCAACGGCCACGTGGTCGGGTTCATGGGCGACGGCATCAACGACGCCCCGGCGCTGCGCACCGCAGACATCGGGATTTCGGTGGACAGCGCAGTGGATATCGCCAAGGAAGCGGCCGACATCATCCTGCTGGAGAAGAGCCTGATGGTGCTGGAGGAGGGCGTGCTGGAAGGGCGCCGGACCTTCGCCAACATGCTCAAGTACATCAAGATGACCGCCAGCTCGAACTTCGGCAACGTGTTCTCGGTGCTGGTGGCCAGTGCGTTCATTCCGTTCCTGCCGATGCTGCCGATGCACCTGCTGGTGCAGAACCTGCTGTATGACATTTCGCAGATCGCGATCCCGTTCGACAACGTCGACGACGAGATGCTGAAACAGCCGCAACGCTGGCAGCCAGGCGACGTCGGGCGCTTCATGCTGTTCTTCGGGCCGATCAGTTCGATCTTCGACATCACAACGTTCGCCTTGATGTGGTACGTGTTCGATGCCAACACCCCGGATCACCAGACGTTGTTCCAGTCCGGCTGGTTCGTGGTGGGGCTGCTGACCCAGACGCTGATCGTGCACATGATCCGCACGCCGAAGATTCCGTTCCTGCAAAGCCGCGCGGCCATGCCGTTGCTGGTGATGACCGCAATCATCATGGCCGTGGGCATCTTCCTGCCGATGGGGCCGCTGGCGCACTACTTCAAACTGCAGGCGCTGCCGTCGATGTACTTCGTGTTCCTGCCGGTGATCCTGCTGGCGTACATGGCGCTGACCCAAGCCGTGAAAGGCTTCTACATCCGCCGGTTCGGCTGGCAGTAACAGGACAGATTCCCCCCTTGTGGGAGCAAGGGGGGCGGTTTCAAGGAGTTCGACATGCAAGCGATCAACAATCTCAACCTCAGCTCATTGCTCGACACGCTGGTCAGCCTCAGCGCGGCATTCATCCTCGGCGGCCTGATCGGTTTCGAACGCCAGTACCGGCAACGCACGGCCGGCTTGCGCACCAACGTGCTGGTGGCGGTCGGCGCGGCGATTTTCGTCGACATGGCCAACCGTCTCGCCGGTGCCGAAGGCGCGGTGCGGGTGGTCGCGTATGTGGTCTCCGGCATCGGTTTTCTCGGTGCCGGGGTGATCATGCGCGAAGAGGGCAACGTACGCGGGCTCAACACCGCCGCCACGCTCTGGACCTCGGCAGCCGTCGGTGCCTGTGCCGGTGCCGACCTGCTGGCCGAAGCGGTGCTGGGCACCTTGTTCGTGCTCGCCGCCAATACCTTGCTGCGGCCGATCGTCAACAACATCAACCGTCAGCCGCTGGACGTGGTGTCGGCAGAAGTCACCAATATCGTTTATGTCATTGCCCGGCGCTCGCAGCAGAAAGCCGTGTTCGCCTTGCTCGAGGCCGAGCTGGAACGCAGCAATTACCCGGCCAGCGATGTCGATGTGCACGCCTTCGGTGCCGATGAAATCGAGATCGAAGCGACGCTGGCAACCACCTCGGTGGACGGTGATGAGCTGGACGCACTGGTGGCGCGAATCTCGACCTCGGCGCTGGTGGTGCAGGCGTTCTGGAGTCCGAGTACGACCGAATAAAACATTCGATCCGGATGAATGACTGTGTTTTTCGGAAAAGTCCTACAGAGTGTGTCCCGATGCTTGGGTAGTCTTGCCGCCACTTGGAGCAACTACCCGGACTTTCACGTTGACCGACAAAACCCTGCGCATCCTGATCGCCGACCTGCAGCATTTTCACCGGATGAAGATCGAGCGGCTGTTCAATGGTCTCGATTACTACCGCATTGCACCGGTACAGAGCCTTGCCGAACTGCTGACGCTGGTCGATTACGGCTGTCAGCCGTTTGATGTCCTGGTGATTAATGCCGAGCTGGCGACCGGGATCGCGGATCTGCGGGGGTTCCTGTTCGATAATCCACAAGTCCGTCGTGCGCTGATCTACGGTGAGCCGGCGGATTCCTCACGTGTTCCCGAGCATTTTCTGACAAAGATCATCACCAGCCCTGCGCCTTTGCCCTCAATCCGCGCCATCGAACAGTTGATGACCTCGGTCGAGGCTTCGTTCGGGCGCCCATCGCGTGTCCGATCACAGATCAGTCTGGCGCGCAACTGTCAGATCTGACAGGTGATTCAGCGTGCACACCGTGCAACAGTTGTAGCGCAGTTATCAATAGTCCCGTTCATGCAAGATCGGTGGCGTCATCACTATGTATTCGCACCGGGAGTGGTCATGGGTTCAGCATTGATCGTTGATGATCATCCGGTGGTGGTAAATGCCGTTCGCATGGTGCTGGAGTCATTCCGCTACAGTCCGATTTACGTCGCTTCAGACAGTAGCGAGGTGGTGTCTCTGGTTCGTTTGCACGGGCCGGATCTGATCGTGCTCGATCTGAAGTTACCGGGCCAGGGAGGCCTGGAAACGCTGGAGCATATAAAGGCCACCGGGTTGCTCTGCAAGGTCGTGGTTTTTACCTCTGCCGATCCTGTTCATTATCTGGTTCGCTGTCGACGTGCCGGTGCAATGGCCTTTGTCACCAAATCAGCCGAGTTGCAGCAGTTGCAGAACGCGATCAAGGCTGTCCGCGCGGGCTATAGCTATTTCCTGGACTTGCCCAATGTCACTACAGGGCAACCCGAGGTGCACAGTAATGAACGCACGCTGATCGCGTCACTGTCAGACCGCGAATTGCACATCCTGAGGGAGCTGGCTCGAGGGATATCGAACAAGCAGATTGCCGAGGATATGAACCGAAGTCACAAAACCATCAGCACCTACAAGACCCGCTTGATGCTAAAGCTCGGGATCAAGTCATCGGTGGTATTGCGAGAGTTTGCCCTGCGCAATCATTTGCTCTGAGAGGATCCGCATGAAGAGCCTGTTGCGATGCGTCCTGCTGCTGATGCTGTTGCTTGCGGGCACAGCGCAGGCGGCGACGGGCGCTCAAAGGCTGGAAATCGTTTCCCGCACCCGCCTGGAAGGCGTGCAGGTTCGCCTTGATGAGCAGGACAGACAGTGGCTGAGCGCGCATCCGGTATTGCGCATCGGTGCCTCCTGGCCGGATTACCCCCCCTTTGAGCAGACCCGCAAGCGCCATGAACTGGAAGGTCTCACGGCTGATTACGCCGATGCGATCGCGCAGGTGCTGAACATCGCTGTTGAGGTCTGGTGCTATCCGGACCGCGAAAGCGCCATGGTGGCGCTCAAGGCCGGGGATCTGGATCTGCTGGGCACGTCGAACAACTTCGAACTCGCCGACCCGGACTTGATATTGTCCCGTGCCTACGCCGAGGATCAGCCGATGTGGGTGACCCGGCTCGACGAACCTTTGCCTGGCGATCTGGCCGGCAAGCGAATCGCCATGGTGGACGACTACCTGCCAGCCTCGACCATCGAGCAGGCTTACCCGCAAGCTTCCCTGCAGCGTTACCGCTCGATTCTCGATGCCCTCGGCGCTGTCGCGTTCGGTCGGGATGCGCTCTACCTCGGCGACTTCATCAGCGCCAGCTACCTGATCAACACCCATTTTCAAAACGACCTGCAACTGGCCGGGCCCTCGGGCCTCGACGCCAACCCGTTCGGCTTTGCCCTGGCTCGCAGCAACATCCGCTTGAAACGTCTGGTCGACAAGGCCCTGCTGGCCATTCCCATGGAGCAGCGCCTGGCCATGGAACTGCGCTGGAGCGCCGGTCGAGCCGACATAGCGGCGCAGTCGCGGGTGAGCCTGAGTGACAGCGAGCAACAATGGCTGGATCAGCACCCGGTGGTGCGGGTCGGCGCTGTCGATGATTTTGCGCCACTGACATTCTTCGACACCGATGGCCGCTTCAGTGGTCTGGTCGCACAATTGCTCAACCTGATCAGTCAGCGCAGTGGCCTGACATTCGAGGTGGTGCGCGGTCAATCTCTGGATCGTCAGGTCGAGCAACTCAGAAACGGTGAGCTGGACCTGTTGCCGGTGATGACACCGAGCCGCGAGCGCGAAACGCAAATGTTGTTCACTCGCTCGTACGCCAACAGTCCCTTTGTCTTGATCACCGAGTCGAAGGCACAGGCACCGCGCAGTCTCGAAGAGATGGCGGGTAAACGTCTGGCGCTCTATCGCGGCAATCCGCTGCGTGATTACCTGCTGGAACACGTGCCGCAGATCAACCTGATCGAATTGCCGAGCCCGGCGGACGGTACGCGGGCGCTGTTTGATGGTCGGGCCGATGCGACATTGAGCTCGTTGCTGGTGGCGCGTTATCAGATCGATCACCAGTACCGTGAGCGCTTGCGCATAGCCTCTACGCTGGGGGATCAACCGGCCCGGATCGCCATGGCCACGGCGCCCGATGCCCCGCAGCTGCAGTCGATTCTGAACAAGGCGCTGCTGGGCATTGCACCTCAGGAAATCGACGGTCTGGTCGCGAGATGGAGTCGTAACGTGGTGCTGCAGGACAGCTATTGGCAGCGCCATCGAGAGCAGATATTGCGCGGGTTTGCCGTAGCCGCCGGTCTGCTGTTGCTGGCATTGGGCTGGATCGCCTTTCAGCGCCGGCAGATTCGCCAGCGCCAGCAATGGTTGTTGCAGTTACGTGAGGCCAAGGAGGCGGCCGATGAGGCCAATCGTGCCAAAAGCACGTTTCTGGCGACCATGAGTCATGAAATCCGCACACCGATGAATGCCCTGATCGGCATGCTTGAACTGGCTCTCAAGCGTGCCGATGAAGGCGTGACCGATCGCCAGGCGATCGAAGTGGCGTCCAGCGCCGGGCAGCAGTTGCTGGCATTGATCGGCGATATCCTCGACATTGCCCGCATCGAGGCCGGACATTTGTCGCTGGCCCCCGAACGCGCCAACCTGCGCGAGGTGGTGGCGTCGGTGTGTCGGATCTTCGAAGGCCTGGCCCGACAGAAGCCTTTATTGTGGAACGTAGAGCTCGATGAGCGCAGCAACGTCGAGGTGATGATCGATCCCCTGCGTTTCAAGCAAGTGCTGTCGAACCTGCTGAGCAATGCAATCAAATTCACCGATGCCGGGGAAGTGAGCCTGTGTTTGCGCGTGTTCGGCGAGCAGAACGGGCAGATTGATGTGGGCGTGATCATTGAAGACAGCGGTCGGGGGATCAGTCGCGACGATCAGCAGCGGTTGTTCCGCCCGTTTGTCCAGGTCGGCGACGTTCACTCTGTGGCGCAGAGCGGTTCCGGCCTGGGGCTGGTGATCAGTCGCAATCTGTGCCGGATGATGGGCGGCGATTTGTGGGTGACCAGCGAGCCGCAGAGGGGGACGCAGGTCATGCTGCGACTGGAGCTGCCAGTGCTGGCGCCGCGGGTGCAGAAGGACGCAGCGGCACCTGCGGTAACAATGACAAATTCACTGAACGTGCTGGTGGTGGACGACCATCCGGTCAATCGCCTGCTGTTGTGCCGGCAGTTGAGTGAACTCGGCCATCGCCCCGTTGATACCGATGGCGGTGAGCGCGCGCTGGCACTGTGGCGCGGGCAATCGTTCGATGCTTTGATCACTGATATCAACATGCAGGGGCTTAATGGTTATGAGCTGACGCGCGCGGTGCGTCAGGAAGAAGCCGCGACGGGCAGGGCGCCCTGCCTGATTCTCGGATTTACCGCCAATGCGCAAATCGAAGAAAGGCAGCGCTGCCGGGCGGCCGGAATGAACGATTGCCTGTTCAAGCCGGTGCTGTTGCGCGAACTGAGTCAGGCGCTGATGGCCGCCGGAGCAGAGACGCAGGTCGAGAGCCTGGACGAGTCGGCGGTGGCCGAGTTCGATCTGAGTGCGCTGTTGCAACTGGCAGGCGCGGACAACCCGCTGATCGAACAATTGCGTGAGGAGGTACGTAACAGTCTGCGCCTCGACCTGCAGCGTCTGGACGCATCAGGTCTTGATCGTGATGTCTTGCGTGATCTGGCGCATCACGTCACGGGCGGGGCGCACATGATTGGTGCCGAGCGCGTGGTCTCGGCGTGTCGGGTACTTGAGCAGGCCTGCCGTGACGATCAGCCCGCAGCGGCATTGACGGCCGCCATCGATTCGCTGCGCGTGGCCATGCGCGACCTCGCGCAGCAGCTTCAGGCCTGATCGGTCAGTCCCACTGCGGCGCGATGCCTTTGGGGCTGGTCAGGCGATGGCCGCGATCCAGTGTGGCGATCAGCGCCATGTCGGCGTCGCTCAGGGTCAGCGCGGTGGCGCCGAGGTTGCCTTGCAGGTTGGCGCGTTTGGTCGACGACGGAATCACCGCGTAGCCCGATTGCATCGCCCACGCCAGGGTTACCTGCGCCGGGGTGGCTTGCAGACGCTCGGCGATCTGCACGATCAGCGGATCCTTCAACACTTCGCCGTAGGCCAGGGTCATGTAGGACGTGATCTGAATGCCCTGACTCTGGGCGAATTCCACGACCTTGCGGTTTTGCAGGTAAGGGTGCAGTTCAATCTGGTTGGTGGCGATATTTTCCGCGCCGACCGCAGCAATCGCCTGTTTCATCAGGTCGATGGTGAAGTTGGACACGCCGATCTGCCGGGTCAGGCCCAGGCGTTTGGCTTCCAGCAGCGCGCCCATGAACTCTTCGACGGGCACCTGATCTTCCGGCGACGGCCAGTGGATCAGCGTCAGGTCGAGGTAGTCGGTCTGCAGTTTTTGCAGGCTCGCCTTGAGGCTTTCGATCAGGCGGTCCCTGGCGAAGTTGGCGATCCAGATCTTGCTGGTGATGAACAGCTCTTCACGGGCAATGCCGCTGCCAGCGATGGCTGCGCCGACGTCGGCCTCGTTTTCGTAGATCTGTGCGGTGTCGATGACCCGGTAACCCAGTTCAAGGGCAGTGCTCACCGAATCGATGACCACCTGACCTTGCAGGCGAAACGTACCAAGACCGAAAGCGGGAACAGACATGCAGGAACTCCAGGGTTGCAGTGGGAATGGGCAGGAGTATCCGCGTCTGATTCCTTGGGAAAAACCGCTGTCGGGGCAAAGTACTGTTGACTGAAAAGCACGAATCACCGAGTTCGATCATCGTTCCATCAGTAGAACGATGAGGACGGTTTTGGCTGACTAGTGCTAAATACGTGGCGAATTTATGATCAGCCCATGATCAACCTGATTTCGGAGCCCACCATGAAAAAACTGATCGGTATCTACACCAGCCCTCGCGGCCACTGGGTCGGCGATGGGTTTCCGGTGCGCACCCTGTTTTCCTACGACAACCTGGGCAAGCACATCAGCCCGTTCCTGCTGCTGGATCATGCCGGGCCTGCGCATTTCACCCCGACCACTGAGCGCCGTGGCGTGGGGCAGCATCCGCACCGTGGCTTCGAAACCGTGACCATCGTTTACGAAGGCGAAGTGCAGCACCGTGATTCCACCGGCAGCGGCGGCACCATCGGTCCGGGCGATGTGCAGTGGATGACGGCGGCTTCCGGCATCCTGCATGAAGAATTCCACTCGGAAAACTTCGCTCGAACCGGCGGCAATCTGGAAATGGTGCAGCTGTGGGTGAATCTGCCGGCCAAGGACAAAATGGCCGCGCCGGGTTACCAGACCATCCTGGACAGTGATATCCCGCAAATCGCGCTCAAGGACGGTGCCGGCAGCCTGCGCCTGATCGCCGGTGAGTTCGACGGTCACAAGGGCCCATCCCGCACGTTTACGCCAATCGATGTGTGGGACCTGCGCCTGAACGCCGGCAAGCTGCTTACGCTGGATCTGCACGAAGGCCGTAACACCGCGCTGGTGGTGTTGAAGGGTTCGGTACAGATCAACGGTGTGGAGTCGATGCGCGAAGGGCAACTGGCGCTGTTCGAGCGTGATGGCGATCGCATCACCCTCGAAGCCAGCCAGGACGCGGTAGTGTTGCTGCTCAGCGGCGAGCCGATCGACGAGCCGATCGTCGGTCACGGCCCGTTCGTGATGAACACCGAGCAGGAAATCCACCAGGCTTTCGCCGACTTCCAGTCCGGTCGCTTCGGCCAGATGCACGGCTGAAAAAACCGGCAGGCGCCACGTGCGCCTGCCGGTTTTTTTTGCGCACGCGCAGTGGCGCTCATCCCGCCAAATCAATTACTCCTACACTGAGCCCAATCTGTGCGATCTTCTCGCGACTGGCCCCTGTCGGAGTTGTTTGATGCTGTCTCTGCTCACCGATCATCCGTTGTTTTGCGCCTTGATCCTGATCCTGATCGATCTCGGTCTGTGGCGTCTGATCAGCGCCCACGGCAGCGCGTGGAAACTGTTGGTGCGGGTGCTGATTTTCGCCCTGTTCAGCATCCTGCTGTTCAACGAAGGGCTCAACCCGATGGAGCCTGCGCCGTGGGCCGACAACGTGCCGTTGCATCTGGCGGCGACCGGTTTGCAGATTGGTTGGTGGCTGTTCGGCGCGCGCACTCTGACGGTGTTGATCGGCGCGGTGATGATGCAGCGGGTCGGGCATACCGGGCGGTTGTTGCAGGATCTGCTGGGTGCGGTGATCTTCCTGATTGCGATCATCGCGGCGCTGGCCTATGTGCTGGATCTGCCGGTCAAAGGCGTGCTGGCGACCTCCGGTGCGTTGGCGATCATCGTCGGTCTGGCGCTGCAGAGCACCTTGAGTGACGTGTTTTCCGGGATCGTGCTCAACACCACCAAGCCTTATCAACTGGATGACTGGATTTCCATCGACGGCACCGAAGGCCGGGTCACCGACATTGACTGGCGCGCCACGCGCCTGCAAACCAGTCAGGGCAGCATGGCGGTGATTCCCAACTCGCTGGCGGCCAAGGCCAAGATCATCAACTTCAGCCGGCCGAGCAACATGTTCGGGGTTGCCGTCAGCGTGCAGGTCAGCCCCCATGCGCGGCCGAGTTCGGTGATCGATGCCCTGGAGCGCGCGATGCAGGGCTGTCGCCAACTGCTGGAGAACCCCGCGCCGAGTGTTGCGCTGAAGAGCTCCAGCAGTGCAGGCACCGAATATGAAATCAGCGGGTTCGTCGCCTCGATGAGTGAAAAGCGCGTGGTGCGCAATCAGCTGTTCGACCTGGCCTACCGGCATCTGCAAGCGTCCGGGGTCAATCTGCTGTCGAGTGATGAACCGGGTGTTCCGAGCAATCTCTCGCGACCTCGGGCGTTGCTCGACAGCTCGCCGATTTTCTCCACCCTGCGTCAGGAGGAGAAAGAAACCTTCAGCCAGAACATGACCCTGCAAACCTTCCGTGCCGGCGAGATGATTCTGGCGGGTGGGGAGGTCAGCGATCACTTGTTCATCATTGAGTCCGGCGTGGTCTCGGTGACGCTCAAGCGCCACGGCACGCCGTTCGAGTCCGGACGGATGGGGCCGGGCGAAGTGATCGGCGAGGCGGGGATTGTGTCCGATACCTCATTGCCGGCCGACTTCTCCGCCAAGACCTTCTGCGCGCTGTACCGCATCGAGAAGTCTTATCTCAAGCCGTGCCTCGATGCCCGTCACGACATCAACGATGCGATGAAGGCGCTGCTCGATTTCCGCCTGCACAAGGCGCAATCCCTGACCGAAGAAACGCCGGTAGCGGCGCCGAAGAAAGGCTTCCTGCAATGGCTGCGCAATCGCGTGTAAAAGGAGGATCCAACGCAACCGTCGCGGGGGAATCGGTGTCACAGGTTCTATCGGTCAATGGCAGGAGCCCGGACGATGAAAAAAATGCGCATTGCCACGTTCAACGTCAACGGCCTGCGTGCCCGTCTGCCAAATCTGCTGGAATGGCTCAGGCGCGAGCAGCCGGACATCGTCTGCTTGCAGGAGCTGAAACTGGTGGACAGCGCGTTTCCTGCCGCCGATCTGGAGGCCGCCGGTTACGGCGCTATCTGGCACGGTCAGGCGTCTTGGAACGGGGTGGCGATTCTTGCCCGCGATGCGCAACCGCTGGAGAGCCGGCGCGGTTTGCCCGGCGATCCCGACGATAAACACAGCCGCTACCTCGAAGCGGCGGTGCATGGGGTGTTGGTGGGGTGCCTGTATCTGCCCAATGGCAATCCGCAACCTGGGCCGAAGTTCGACTACAAGCTGGCCTGGTTCGAGCGTCTGATCAAATACGCCCGGGATCTGCGAAGCAGCGATCACCCGGTGGTGCTGGCCGGCGATTACAACGTAGTCCCCACCGATCTGGATATCTACAACACCCGGTCCTGGCTCAAGGATGCGTTGTTGCAACCGGAGAGCCGCGAGTGCTTCCAGCGCCTGCTGGATCAGGGCTGGACGGACTCTTTGCGGCATCTGTATCCCGAAGATCGGCTGTACACGTTCTGGGACTATTTCCGTCAGCACTGGCAGAAGAACTCCGGGCTGCGGATCGACCATCTGCTGCTCAATCCGACACTGAGCCCTTATCTGCACAAGGCCGGTGTGGATGCCTGGGTGCGCAACGAACCGCATGCCAGCGACCACGCGCCGACGTGGATTCGCATCGATTCGCGTAAAAGACGCTAGCCGGTGATTGGTTAATTCAATTGTCGATTCGATGCCCGGATCCCGTATACATGGCGACCATCGGCGGAACGATCCGCGCCCCCATGCAAAAGGACCCAGCCATGAGCGAGTCACGCCTGACGAATCTGCAACAGTACCTGCAACGCCTGGGATTCGATGCGCCCCCGGCGCCGACCCTTGAAACCCTGCGCCTGTTGCAACTGCGCCATACCGGCGCCTTTCCTTTCGAAAACCTGTCGACGCTCAGTGGCGAACCCGTCCTGATCGATCTGCCCTCCATTGAGCGCAAGGTCCTGTACAACGCCCGTGGCGGTTACTGCTACGAGCTGAACAATCTGTTCCTGGCGTTGCTGCTCGAGCTGGGGTTCGATGCGCGGGGGATCAGCGGGCGCGTGGTCATGAATCAGCCCGAAGGCAGCTGGACCGCGCGCACCCATCGCTTGAGCCTGGTGACCATTGACGGGGTGCGCTACATCACCGACGTCGGCTTCGGCGGCATGGTCCCGACCGCGCCGCTGGTGCTGGATACCGACGCCGAGCAATCCACGCCGCACGAACCGTATCGCATCGAAGTGCAGGCCGATGGCTACATGCTGCGGGCCAGAGTCGCTGGCGAATGGCGGCCGATGTATCTGTTCGATCTGCAGCGCCAGGAAGACATCGATTACATCCTCGGCAATTGGTACGTCTCGACCCACCCGGACTCACCATTTGCCCAGCGCCTGATGGTGGCGCGTACGGGCGACGGCTGGCGGCGCACCTTGAACAACGGCAGTTTCGCGATCCACCGTATCGGCGCCGAGAGCGAGCGGCGTGAAGTGACGGATGTCGATGAACTGATCGAATTGCTGGAACGGGAATTCGGCTTGCGCCTGCCGCACCAGCTCGGTGCGCGAGAGGCTCTGGCGCGCTTGATTCGGCCAGTTTGAACGCTACGGTTTGACGTCCGGTTCCAGTACCCGCCGGATCTCGTTCACGGCCGCCGACAGTTTTTTCTCAAGGCTCTTGAGGTCGGTGGCGGTGATGCCTTGCTTGAATTGCCCGCTTGAATCTTCGAGTTCAACAGCTGCCCCACGGCTGTTAAGCAATGCATGGCGCAGGGTGTTGTTGATTACCGTCTGATAGCCAAACCCCTCGCTTTCAGCGACCTCGCGCGCGGCTTCGATCACCGCGTCATCGAGCATGATGGTGATGCGCGTTTTACCCTTGGTGGGAGCAATGTCGCCGCGTTTACCGTCGCTGAAATTGTATCCATCTTTCATTGATCACCTCTGCGCAAAGTTGCCATCGCTCGCTGGGCTCGAATGCGTTGGCAGCATTCTTGCTTTTGTCGAACTGAATCTTGAATGACTTCATTATGCATACTTTATATGTATAAAAGGGTGCGACCGCGCCGTCGGTCGCCATGAACACTTCAGCCCAGGCGGATAAAACGTGCACTCGATTGGGGATGTGTTGCCGGATTTGTGGGGGATGAAAGCAGCGGGATAGAACGTTGGGTGGCTAGCTAACCATTATGTGACTGATAAGTTGTATACAAGTCTATGGACATTTGTCCTGACTCTTGCATACAGTGTGTGCATAACAAAAACCAGGGAACTCCCCCACCATGAAAACGCCCCATGTTTCACACCAACGGCCCGAGGACGAGAATCTCGGGGTCGGCGCGAATATGGCTTACGGCCTGCAACACGTTCTGACCATGTATGGCGGTATCGTCGCGGTGCCACTGATCATCGGTCAGGCCGCCGGGCTTTCGCCGGCGGACATCGGTCTGTTGATTGCTGCTTCATTGTTTGCGGGGGGGCTGGCCACGCTGCTGCAAACCCTGGGTTTACCGTTTTTCGGCTGTCAGTTGCCGCTGGTGCAGGGCGTATCGTTCTCCGGCGTTGCCACGATGGTGGCGATTGTCAGCAGTGGCGGGGAGGGCGGCTTCCAGTCGGTGCTCGGCGCGGTGATTGCGGCGTCGCTGATCGGCTTGCTGATCACGCCGGTGTTCTCGCGAATCACCAAGTTCTTCCCGCCGCTGGTCACCGGCATCGTGATCACCACCATCGGCCTGACGCTGATGCCGGTGGCCGCACGCTGGGCCATGGGCGGCAACAGTCACGCCCCGGACTTCGGCAGCATGCAGAACATCGGTCTGGCGGCGGTCACGCTGGTGCTGGTGTTGCTGCTGAGCAAGGTCGGCAGTTCCACCATCTCGCGTCTGTCGATCCTGTTGGCCATGGTGATCGGCACGGTGCTGGCGGTGTTCCTCGGCATGGCGGACTTCTCCAATGTCACCCAAGGCCCGATGTTCGGCTTCCCGACGCCGTTCCATTTCGGCATGCCGACCTTCCACTTCGCCGCGATCCTGTCGATGTGCATCGTGGTCATGGTGACCCTGGTGGAAACCTCGGCGGACATCCTGGCGGTCGGTGAAATCATCGGCACCAAGGTCGACTCCAAGCGTCTGGGCAACGGCCTGCGGGCGGACATGCTGTCGAGCATGTTTGCACCGATCTTCGGCTCGTTCACCCAAAGCGCCTTCGCCCAGAACGTCGGGCTGGTGGTGGTGACCGGGATCAAGAGCCGCTACGTGGTGGCGACCGGCGGTATCTTCCTGGTGATCCTCGGCCTGCTGCCGTTCATGGGCCGGGTCATTGCAGCCGTGCCGACCTCGGTACTCGGCGGCGCCGGTATTGTGCTGTTCGGCACCGTGGCGGCAAGTGGTATCCGCACGCTGTCCAAGGTCGATTACCGCAACAACGTCAACCTGATCATCGTCGCCACCTCGATCGGTTTCGGCATGATCCCGATCGCCGCGCCGAACTTCTACGATCACTTCCCGAGCTGGTTCGCGACCATTTTCCATTCGGGCATCAGCTCGTCAGCGATCATGGCGATCTTGCTGAACCTGGCGTTCAACCATTTCACGGCGGGCAACTCGGATCAGCAGTCGGTGTTTGCGGCAGCAGAAGAGCGGACCTTACGTTATCGCGATCTGGCCGCGCTGCGTGAAGGTGACTACTTCAGCGACGGCAAACTGCATGACTGCGACGGCAATGAAGTGCCGGTGATCGATCCGGATTCGGATCACGGTCATGGCGCGCCGAAGGTACATGCCAAGAGCAGCGAACACGTCTGACCGTTGTAGTTGAATGAAAAGGGCCGATCAGTTGCGAAACTGATCGGCCCTTTTTATGGCGCTGGCTTTTTCAATGCCCACAAAAAAGCCCCTGAATCTTTCGATTCAGGGGCTTTGTATTTGGCTCCACAACCTGGACTCGAACCAGGGACCCAGTGATTAACAGTCACTTGCTCTACCAACTGAGCTATTGCGGAATTGGTGCGTATGTTACTGATTTAAAAAGACTAGTCAAGCGCGAGATGTAAATTTGTTGGAAAGGTCAGGACGGGCGGCGGTTTATCGGCGATTGGCGGTTACCAGAACCGTAGCAGAGGTCTACCATGGCCGCCCGGAAGTGGTCACACGCGCTGCCGGCCATTCGCCGAAAAGGTATGCGCCATGAATAGTCCCATCCTCACCCATTGTCCTGTCGAGGTGTTCGCATGAGCACCGCACAAATCAGCCTGCCCAAAGGCGTCGGCCCGCACGCCGAAAAACTCTTCGACGCGATCACCCAGGCCGCCACGGCTGAAGAGCTGAACCGCGCAGGCGGCAAGGCCGAAGGTTTTGTCCTCGGCCTGGAAAGCACCAAGGCCATCAAGAGCCAGATCGCCGAATCGCTCTACGTCGTTTATGACGACGCGGCGACTCAGCGTGCAGCGGAGCTGGTTTAACCGCCGAAGGTGAAGGTGCCGAGCATCAGTTTGGCGTACAGCATCGTTGCGCCCAGTTGCACCAGCCACAGCGCCAGCCCGCCGAGAAAAACCCCGGCCGCGACTTGCAGCACCAGGTTGTTGCCGCGCTTGGCCGGGGCGCGGGGGATGAAGTCATCCAGATCATCACGGTCGGCGCGCAGGTCATCGTTTTTCATGTTGTCTCTCTGAAATATCGTCTGTGTGCAGTCTAGAGGGTATGGCGGGTTTTCTTCAGACAAATAAAAAACGGGAAGCCCGAAAGCCTCCCGTTTTTATTGCCACGCCGGATCAGATGACCTGAACGATGGCGTCCGTCACGGCTTCGATGTTGCTCTGGTTCAGCGCGGCGACGCAGATGCGGCCGGTGTCCAGGGCGTAGATGCCGAACTCGTTGCGCAGGCGGTGAACCTGTTCGGTGGTCAGGCCGGAGTAGGAGAACATGCCGCGCTGGCGACCGACGAAGCTGAAGTCACGCTGCGGGGCTTTCTTCGCCAGCAGAGCAACCATCTGCTCGCGCATGCCACGAATGCGCAGGCGCATTTCAGCCAGTTCGGCTTCCCACTGAGCGCGCAGTTCCGGGCTGTTCAGCACAGCGGCAACGATGCTTGCACCGTGGGTCGGCGGGTTGGAGTAGTTGGTGCGGATCACGCGTTTGACTTGCGACAGTACGCGGGCGCTTTCTTCTTTCGATTCGCTGATGATCGACAGTGCACCGACGCGCTCGCCGTACAACGAGAACGACTTGGAGAACGAGCTCGATACGAAGAAGGTCAGGCCGGATTCAGCGAACAGACGCACGGCAGCGGCGTCTTCGGCGATGCCGTCACCGAAACCCTGGTAAGCCATGTCGAGGAACGGCACGTGACCTTTGGCCTTGACCGCTTCCAGCACGTTGTTCCAGTCCGCCGGGCTCAGGTCGACGCCGGTCGGGTTGTGGCAGCAAGCGTGCAGCACAACGATCGAGCCGTTCGGCAGGGCATTGAGGTCTTCCAGCAGGCCGGCACGGTTCACGTCGTGGGTGGCGGCGTCGTAGTAGCGGTAGTTCTGCACCGGGAAACCGGCGGTTTCGAACAGCGCGCGGTGGTTTTCCCAGCTCGGGTCGCTGATCGCCACGACGGCATTGGGCAGCAGTTGCTTGAGGAAATCGGCACCGATTTTCAGTGCGCCGGTACCGCCGACGGCCTGGGTGGTGACAACGCGGCCGGCTGCCAGCAGTGGCGAATCATTGCCGAACAGCAGCTTTTGCACGGCCTGGTCGTAGGCCGCGATGCCGTCGATCGGCAGGTAGCCACGGGAGGCGTGCTGAGCGGCGCGAAGGGTTTCGGCTTCGATGACGGCGCGCAGGAGTGGAATTCGCCCCTCTTCGTTGCAGTACACACCCACCCCGAGGTTGACCTTGTTGGTCCGGGTATCGGCGTTGAATGCTTCGTTGAGGCCCAGGATTGGATCGCGGGGTGCCATTTCGACAGCGGAGAACAGGCTCATTTTTACGGCAGCTCTATTGGAGAGTGGAGGGACGTGTGGCGCTCCAGCCGAATGCACTAGAGCGGTGCACAAACGGGGAGCTAGTATAGAGGCCATCATCGATCAATGGCGACAGGCGATTCGGCTTTTAAGGTAAGTTTTTCCGATTATTTCTCGACCGTTAGTCGAATGAACCTGTCGGAGACTTTACCGGATGTAGGACGTTTGCCTTGAAAGGCGAGGCAATCGGCTCCACATTCAGCACAATCTACGTTTTTCCTTGCGCGACATCGGTCGTTTGCGGTCATTCTCGTGGTGCTGCGGTTTGTCCGCAGCGTCGCGATTCCAGAGGTGTTTATGTCTGAATTCCAGCTCGTCACCCGTTTCGACCCCGCCGGCGATCAACCCGAAGCCATTCGCCAGATGGTCGAAGGCATCGAAGCCGGGTTGTCGCACCAGACATTGCTCGGGGTTACCGGGTCGGGCAAGACCTTCAGCATCGCCAACGTGATCGCCCAGGTGCAGCGTCCGACGCTGGTGCTGGCGCCGAACAAGACCCTGGCCGCGCAGTTGTACGGCGAGTTCAAGTCGTTCTTCCCGAACAACGCAGTCGAGTATTTCGTTTCCTACTACGACTACTACCAGCCCGAAGCCTATGTGCCGTCGTCCGACACCTTCATCGAGAAGGATGCGTCGATCAACGACCATATCGAGCAGATGCGGCTGTCGGCGACCAAGGCATTGCTTGAGCGCAAGGACGCGATCATCGTCACCACGGTGTCGTGCATCTACGGTCTGGGCAGCCCGGAAACCTATTTGAAAATGGTCTTGCACGTCGATCGCGGCGACAAGCTCGATCAGCGTGCGCTGGTGCGGCGCCTGGCCGACCTGCAATACACCCGCAATGACATGGATTTCGCCCGTGCGACCTTCCGTGTGCGCGGCGATGTGATCGACATCTACCCGGCGGAATCCGACCTGGAAGCGATCCGCATCGAGCTGTTCGATGACGAGGTGGAGAGCATTTCTGCGTTCGACCCGCTGACCGGCGAAGTCATCCGCAAGCTGCCGCGCTTCACCTTCTACCCGAAGAGCCACTACGTGACGCCCCGGGAAACCCTGCTCGACGCCATCGAGGGGATCAAGGTCGAGTTGCAGGAGCGCCTGGAATACCTGCGCAACAACAACAAACTGGTGGAAGCCCAGCGTCTTGAGCAGCGCACCCGGTTCGACCTGGAGATGATCCTCGAACTCGGCTACTGCAACGGCATCGAAAACTACTCGCGCTACCTGTCGGGTCGTCCGGCCGGTGCGGCGCCGCCGACGCTCTACGATTACCTGCCGGCCGATGCGTTGCTGGTGATCGACGAATCCCACGTCAGCGTGCCGCAAGTCGGCGCGATGTATAAGGGCGACCGCTCGCGTAAGGAAACTCTCGTGGAGTACGGCTTCCGCCTGCCGTCGGCGCTGGACAACCGGCCGATGCGCTTCGACGAGTGGGAAGGGGTGAGCCCACAGACGATTTTCGTCTCGGCCACGCCCGGCAACTACGAAGCCGAACACGCAGGTCGGGTGATCGAGCAAGTGGTGCGCCCGACCGGTCTGGTCGACCCGCAGGTTGAAGTACGCCCGGCGCTGACTCAGGTCGACGATCTATTGTCGGAAATCACCAAGCGTGTGGCGCTGGAGGAGCGAGTGCTGGTCACCACGCTGACCAAGCGTATGGCTGAAGATCTGACCGATTATCTGGCCGATCACGGCGTGCGCGTGCGTTATCTGCACTCGGACATCGACACCGTCGAGCGGGTCGAAATCATCCGCGACCTGCGCCTCGGCACCTTTGATGTGCTGGTGGGGATCAACCTTCTGCGTGAAGGTCTGGACATGCCGGAAGTGTCGCTGGTGGCGATTCTCGACGCGGACAAGGAAGGCTTCCTGCGTTCCGAGCGTTCGCTGATCCAGACCATCGGCCGGGCGGCGCGTAACCTCAATGGCCGGGCGATTCTCTACGCCGATCGCATCACCGGTTCGATGGAGCGGGCCATCGGCGAAACCGAGCGCCGTCGCGAAAAGCAGATCGCCTTCAACCTGGCCAACGGCATCACGCCGAAGGGCGTGTTCAAGGACGTCGCCGACATCATGGAAGGCGCCACCGTGCCCGGTTCGCGCAGCAA
Organism: Pseudomonas sp. R15(2017); assembly: GCF_002112685.1. Lineage (NCBI taxonomy): Bacteria > Pseudomonadati > Pseudomonadota > Gammaproteobacteria > Pseudomonadales > Pseudomonadaceae > Pseudomonas > Pseudomonas sp. R15(2017). The sequence goes on along the minus strand of NZ_NEII01000007.1, from coordinate 194,013 downwards.
GAAGCGCAAAGGCATGGCCAAGGCCGCCGAAGAGAACGCCAAATACGAAGCCGAACTGCGCTCGCCGAGCGAGATCACCAAGCGCATCCGCCAACTGGAAGAGAAGATGTACCAGCTGGCCCGCGACCTGGAATTCGAAGCGGCAGCGCAGATGCGCGACGAAATTGCCAAGCTGCGTGAGCGGCTGTTGACCGTTTAACGGATCGTTCCCACGCTCCGCGTGGGAATGCAGCCCTGGACGCTCTACGTCCGCTCAAGGTTAATGCGCCTCGCCGGCCTTCAGTCCGGCGGGCAATTTCTTGGTCAGCAAAATCGCCAACATGCTGATCCCCAGCGCAATCCCGACAAAATGAAACGCATCGTTGTAGGCCATGATCAGCGCCTGCTGATGCACGATCTCGCTCAACTTGCCCAACGCCGCCGTGTCACTGCCGAACCGATCGGTCAGCGACGCCAGGCGTTCGGCCACCTGCGGATTGGTCGGCACCACGGCTTCACGCAAATAATCGAAATAGGTCTTGGTGCGCGCATCCAGCAAAGTAGCGAGCAGGGCAATGCCGATGGCGCCGCCGAGGTTGCGCAAAATGTTGAACAGGCTCGACGCCGAACCCGCGTCCTGCGGCAGGATGTACGCCGTGGCGATCAGCGAAATGGTCACCATGATCAGCGGCTGGCCGAGGGCGCGGATAATCTGGATCTGGTTGAACTGCGGCCCGGCGAAATCCGGATTGAGCACCCCGGATGAAAAACTCGCCAGCCCGAACAGCCCGAAACCGATTGTGCACAGCCATTTCGGCGAGACGAATTTCATCAGTTTCGGCACCAGCGGAATCAGAAACAGCTGCGGCACGCCCATCCACATGATCACTTCGCCGATCTGCAGGGCGTTGTAGTTCTGGATTTGCGCCAGGTACAGCGGCAGCAGATAGATCGAACCGTACAGCCCGACGCCCATGCCGAGGCTGGAAATACTCGACAGCCCGAAGTTGCGATTGCGCAGGATGCCGAGGTTGATCAGCGGGTTGGGTTTGGAAATCTGCACGATCACAAAGGTGATCAGGCTCAGCAGGGCAATGCTGCCCAGCGTTACGATCAGGCTCGATTCCAGCCAGTCCTTGCGGTGGCCTTCCTCAAGGAAAACCTGCAGGCAACCGAGGCCGACACCCAGGGTGAGAATACCGGTGTAATCGGTGCTTTTCAGCAGCTCCCAGTGCGCTTCTTTCTTCTCCAGACCGTACATCAGCCCGGCGATCATGATCAGCCCCGGCGGGATGTTGATATAGAAGATGTACTCCCAGCCCCAATTTTCCGTGAGCCAGCCGCCGAGGGTCGGGCCGATGGATGGGGCGAAGGTGGCGGTCATGGCAAACATCGCCATGCCTTTGGCGCGGTGGTGTTCGGGGAGTTTGATCAGGGTCAGGGTGAACGCCAGCGGGATCAGCGCGCCACCGGTGAAGCCCTGCATGGCGCGAAACACGATCATGCTCTCCAGACTCCAGGCCATCGAGCACAGCAGCGAAGAAATCAGAAACCCCAGCGACACCCACACCGCCAGCCGCCGTGCCGACAGCAACTGCACCAGCCAGGCGGTCAGCGGAATCATGATGATTTCCGCCACCAGATAAGACGTCGAAATCCACGAGCCTTCTTCCAGCGTCGCCGACAGGGCGCCCTGAATATCCTTGAGCGAGGAGTTGGTGATCTGGATGTCGAGCACCGCCATGAAGGCGCCGAGCATCACGCTCATCACCGCAATCCAGTCCCGCCGGGTCGGTTCGCCGACCGGGCGGATCAGTTGATCACCGGCCATTGTCCGGGGCGTCTTTGATATTCACGGTGGCGGTGACCGACATGCCCGGACGGATCTTGCCGCGCAACGGGTTATCGGCCTTGAAGGTCAGTTTGACCGGAATCCGCTGTACCACCTTGGTGAAGTTGCCGGTGGCGTTGTCCGGCGGCAACAGGCTGAACTGCGCGCCAGAGGCGGCGAACAGACTGTCGACCCGGGCTTCTATCGGCGTATCACCATAGGCGTCGAAAATCAGCTCGGCCTTCTGGCCTGGCTGCATGTGGCCGATCTGGGTTTCCTTGAAGTTGGCCTGCACCCAGATGTCTTCGTCCGGAACGATCGACAGCAGGTACGCACCGGCCTGCACCACTTGACCATTACGCGCGGCACGCTGGCCGATCAGGCCGCTGATCGGCGCGTGGATTTCGCTGCGGGTCAGGTTCAGTTCGGCCTGGGCGAGGTCGGCGCGGGCGTTGGCGATCTGCGCGTCGAGGCGTTTGATTTCGGCCGTCAGTGCGTTGACTTGCTGGCGCTGGCTCTGGGCATCGGCCTGGGCCTTGGCCACCTGCGAGCGGGCGATATGGGCGTCGGCGGAGAGGGTGGTGACCCGCTCCTCGGAGACGTAGCCGGGTTTGCGCAGGGTTTCTGCCCGCGACAAGTCCATCTGCGAGCGCCCGAGGGTGGCTTGCGTGGTTGCCACTTGCGCATCGCTGGCGGCGATCAGGCTGGCTTGCTGGGTCAGTTTGCTTTGGGCTTGCAGGCGCTCGGCTTCGCGGGTGGCGAGAGCGGCGTTGGCGCGATCGACGGCCAGACGGAAATCATTCGGTTCGAGACGGATCAGCAACTGGCCCTTTTCCACATGCTGGTTGTCCTGCACCAGGACTTCGTCGATGCGTGCGCTCAACTGACTCGACACGCGGGTGATTTCACCCTGGACATAGGCGTTGTCGGTGCTTTCATAAAAGCGTCCCTTGAAAAACCAATGGGCGAAAAAGCCCCCGGCAATCAGCAGGACCAGCAGCAGGAAAATCAACAGGCGACGCTTGAGTTGGGCAGGCATGGGCAAACTGTAGTCGAGGAATTGTAAGGAAAGTTATCAGCAGGCGAATCTGGCATACAGCCGATGAACGGTAAATGCCGTCTGTTGATATTCGGCCATTCACCACGGCCAACGGGCGTTCCAGGCGCAACCTTGGCTTAAATGCCCTGCCCGCTGGAGCGGGGCGGGTGTCGCCTGTTACCATTCGCCGCTTGATCGTTCTTTGCTTTTCATTCTTTTCGAGACATGCCATGACCACCGTCCGCACTCGCATCGCGCCATCGCCTACCGGGGATCCCCACGTAGGTACCGCTTACATCGCACTGTTCAACTACTGCTTTGCCAAGCAGCACGGCGGTGAGTTCATCCTGCGAATCGAAGACACCGATCAGTTGCGTTCGACCCGCGAGTCCGAACAGCAGATTTTCGATGCCCTGCGCTGGCTGGGTATCGACTGGAGCGAAGGCCCGGACGTTGGCGGTCCGCACGGTCCTTACCGTCAAAGTGAGCGCGGCGATATCTATCAGAAGTATTGCCAGCAACTGGTCGACATGGGCCATGCTTTCCCGTGCTTCTGCACCGCTGAAGAGCTGGACCAGATGCGCGCCGAGCAAATGGCGCGCGGCGAAACCCCGCGTTACGACGGCCGTGCACTGTTGCTGTCCAAGGAAGAAGTCGCCCGGCGCCTGGCTGCCGGTGAACCCCACGTGATCCGCATGAAGGTGCCGAGCGAAGGCGTCTGCGTGGTGCCGGACATGCTGCGTGGCGACGTCGAGATCCCGTGGGATCGCATGGACATGCAAGTGCTGATGAAGACCGACGGCCTGCCGACGTACTTCCTGGCCAACGTGGTCGACGACCACCTGATGGGCATCACCCACGTGCTGCGCGGCGAAGAATGGCTGCCGTCTGCGCCGAAACTGATCCTGCTCTACGAGTACTTCGGCTGGGAACAACCGGAGCTGTGCTACATGCCGCTGCTGCGTAACCCGGACAAGAGCAAGCTGTCCAAGCGCAAGAACCCGACTTCGGTGACGTTCTACGAGCGCATGGGTTTCATGCCTGAGGCGATGCTTAACTACCTGGGCCGCATGGGCTGGTCGATGCCGGACGAGCGCGAGAAGTTCTCGTTGCAGGAAATGGTCGACAACTTCGACCTCAAGCGCGTGTCGCTGGGCGGGCCGATTTTCGATATCGAGAAGCTGTCGTGGCTCAACGGCCAGTGGTTGCGTGATCTGCCGGTGGAAGAGTTCGCCGCGCGGGTACAGAAGTGGGCGTTCAACTCCGAGTACATGATGAAGATCGCGCCGCATGTTCAGGGCCGTGTCGAAACCTTCAGCCAGGTTGCACCGCTGGCCGGGTTCTTCTTTGCCGGTGGCGTGAACCCGGATGCCAAGCTGTTCGAATCGAAAAAGCTCTCGGGCGATCAGGTTCGTCAGTTGATGCAATTGATCCTGTGGAAGCTGGAAAGCCTGCGTCAGTGGGAGAAGGACAGCATCACCGCAACGATTCAGGCGGTGGTTGAATCCCTTGAGCTGAAGCTGCGTGACGCGATGCCGCTGATGTTTGCCGCGATTACCGGGCAGGCGAGTTCGGTGTCGGTGCTCGATGCAATGGAAATCCTCGGGCCTGACCTGACCCGTTTCCGTCTGCGCCAGGCGATTGACCTGCTGGGCGGCGTGTCGAAGAAAGAAAACAAAGAGTGGGAAAAGCTGTTGGGCGCCATCGCCTGATTGCGTTTGACTCTGCAGGACGCGCCGAAGGTCAGGATCTTTTGATCCTGTCCTTCGGTGTTTTCCCCCGAATTTACGGGGGGAGGGCGGTAAGTGATTGTAATGCCGACAAAAAATTTTGAAATTTTTCAAAAATAAGTTTGACAGCCTTTCGATACGCCCTTAAGATTCGCCCCGTCCTCAGCGATGACATCAACGATGAGGGGCTATAGCTCAGCTGGGAGAGCGCTTGCATGGCATGCAAGAGGTCGACGGTTCGATCCCGTCTAGCTCCACCAATTTACACTTCGAAGCGTGGCCACACCGGCTTCGAAGCGATCAACACTCAGTGTTGATCAGTTGTATAGAAGGGTTTGCGTCCCCTTCGTCTAGTGGCCTAGGACACCGCCCTTTCACGGCGGTAACAGGGGTTCGAGTCCCCTAGGGGACGCCAGTTTTACAGAAGCGATGTTGCAAGATGTCGCTCCGCCGAGAGGCGAAAAATCCGGGGCTATAGCTCAGCTGGGAGAGCGCCTGCATGGCATGCAGGAGGTCAGCGGTTCGATCCCGCTTAGCTCCACCAATTTACAGTTCAAGGTCTGGCCACACCGGCCTTGAATCGATCAGTACTCAGCGCTGATCAGTTGTATAGAAGGTTTGTGTCCCCTTCGTCTAGTGGCCTAGGACACCGCCCTTTCACGGCGGTAACAGGGGTTCGAGTCCCCTAGGGGACGCCACGATTACCCGCTCTGCGGGATTTTATAAGGGTCATTCAATTATTGAATGGCCCTTTTGTTTGTCTGGCGTTTGGCCAAATCCTCTTTTTCCTTAACACTGTGCTTCAGACCAGCGGTCACGCTTGTGACTTGCGGAATATTATTATGAGAATAATATTGCTATCGTAATATTCGGAGGCGACGATGAACGACAAGAAAGCTCAAACCCGCGAACGCATTCTCAAGGCCGCCAGTGCTGCACTGATCCAGCGCGGCCCGGCTGAACCGAGCGTGGGCGAAGTGATGGGGGCGGCTGGCCTGACCGTCGGTGGCTTCTACGCCCACTTCGAAAGCAAGGACGCAATGATGCTTGAGGCGTTCAAGCAATTGCTCGGTCGCCGTCGCGACCTGATTGCCGAAATGGACAGCGAGCTGACCGGTGAAGAGCGCCGCGCCCTGGTGGCTGCGTTCTACCTGTCGCGCAAGCATCGTGATTCCAGCGATTCGGCGTGCCCGATTCCAGCCTCCATCGGCGAGTTGGGCCGTTTGCCAGAGGCGTTCCGGATCGCGTTGAACGAACACCTGGAATTGATGATTGCGCAGTTGGCCGCAACGCCGGAAGACACCGACAAAGCGTTGGCCGACGTGGCCTTGATGGTGGGTGGCCTGGCGCTCGCCAGGGCGTTGGGCCCTGGGGATTTATCCGATCGATTGCTGCGCGCTGCCAAGTCGGCGGTGCGTTGACCTGAAGGCTACAAGCCCGAGGAGAGAGCGATGAGCACGTTGAAGTGGGTTCGCGGCGTTAATGGCACCTTGGGCTGGTTCGCACCGAAACTGGTGGCGAGCAAAATGCGGCTGGCGTTCATGACGCCTCGCGCGAATACACCGCGGGATTGGGAGTTGCCGCTGCTGGCGAGATCCGAACGCATCACCTTGCGTTTCGGTCTTTCGGCCCTGCGTTGGGGGCAAGGCCCGACTGTCTTGCTGATGCACGGCTGGGAAGGGCGACCCACCCAGTTTGCCGCGTTGATCACGGCGCTGGTCGACGCGGGCTACACGGTTGTCGCGCTGGATGGTCCGGCCCACGGTCGCTCGCCGGGGCGCGAAGCCAATGTGGTGCTGTTCGCCCGTGCGATGCTTGAGGCCGCGGCCGAATTGCCGCCGTTGCAAGCGGTCATCGGCCATTCCATGGGCGGTGCCAGTGCCATGCTCGCGGTGCAATTGGGCTTGCGCACCGAAACCCTGGTGAGCATCGCCGCTCCAGCGCGAATTCTCGGGGTGTTGCGCGGATTTGCCCGCTACGTCGGCATGCCGCCCAGAGCTCGTTCCGCGTTCATTCGCGAGGTTGAACAGGACGTCGGCATGCGCGCCGCCACCCTCGATGTCGCCCACTATCAACTGGATATGCCAGGCCTGATCGTGCATGCCGAGGACGACACCTTCGTTTCGGTCAAGGAATCCCAATTGATCCACGAATCCTGGTTCGACAGTCGCTTGCTGCGCCTGGAGGCCGGCGGCCATCAACGCGTACTGGCCGACCCTCGGGTGATTGATGGCGTGTTATCACTGCTGGCCGGGCGCAGCCTTCAGGCGCGGCAATCGGCCTAGTCATCCGTTACACTGCCCCGGTTGAATCATTTGACCGGGAGTAGGGCATGGGCTGGGATCGGGCAACGCCGTTTACCATTGATCTGCAAGTGGGCGCCGAGGACATCGACGGGCTGGGCCACGCCAACAACGCGGTCTATGTGACCTGGCTCGAGCGCTGCGCCTGGCGCCACTCACAGCGCCTGGGCCTGGATCTGGTCGAGTACCGGCGGCTGGATCGGGCAATGGCCGTTGTACGCCACGAAATCGATTACCTGGCCGCCGCCTATGAAGGCGACGAGCTGCAACTGGCGACCTGGATCGTCGATTGGGACCAGCGCCTGAAAATGACCCGTCACTTCCAGCTGGTTCGCCCCAGCGACAACGCCACGCTGCTGCGCGCCCAGACCACCTTTGTCTGCATCGAACTGTCCACCGGCAAACCCAAGCGCATGCCCGCCGAGTTCATCGAAGGCTACGGCCCGGCCATACAGACGGCGGACATGGGTTTAACCCGCGAAACCCAGTAAACTGCCGCACGTTTTTCCTTGAGTGTGTGTTTCCCATGCAAATTGCTCTGGCGCCGATGGAAGGGTTGGTCGACGACATCCTGCGCGATGTCCTGACCCGTGTCGGCGGTATTGACTGGTGCGTGACCGAGTTCATTCGGGTCAACGACCAGTTGCTGACCCCGGCCTATTTCCACAAATTCGGCCCTGAACTGCTCAACGGTGCGCGCACCGCTTCCGGCGTGCCACTGCGTGTGCAGTTGCTGGGTTCCGATCCGGTGTGCCTGGCGGAAAACGCGGCGCTGGCCTGTGAGCTGGGCTCCGAAGTGATCGACCTGAACTTCGGTTGCCCGGCCAAGACCGTCAACAAGTCCCGTGGCGGTGCGGTACTGCTCAAGGAGCCGGAACTGCTCAATCGGATCGTCGAACACGTGCGTCGCGCCGTACCTGCGCACATTCCGGTTACCGCCAAGATGCGCCTGGGTTTCGACAGCCCGGACGGCTCGCTGGTGTGCGCCACGGCACTGGCCGAAGGCGGCGCCGAACACATCGTGGTGCACGCCCGGACCAAGGTCGACGGCTATAAGCCACCGGCCCATTGGGAGTGGATCCCGCGCGTACAAGATGTGGTCAAGGTGCCGGTATTTGCCAACGGCGACATCTGGAGCGTCGAGGACTGGCGACGCTGCCGGGAAATCAGCGGCGTCGAAGACATCATGCTCGGTCGCGGTCTGGTGTCGCGCCCGGACCTGGCCCGTCAGATCGCCGCCGCCCGTGCCGGCGAAGAAGTCGTCGAGATGACCTGGGCCGAGCTGATGCCACTGATCCAGGACTTCTGGCTGCAAGCCAAAGCGCAAATGACCGCGCGCCAATCGCCTGGCCGTTTGAAGCAATGGCTGGCCATGCTGACCCGCAATTATCCCGAAGCCGTCGAGCTTTTCACCGTGCTGCGCCGGGAGACCGAGCCGGATCAGGTCTCGCGTTTGCTGGGTTTGCCGGTCGCCGAAGCCGCCTGAAAAAAATCTTCAAACGATCTCTTGAAAACAAAACGCAGGTCCCTATCTAAGGGTTACGCGATGCCGAATTCGGGTCGCGGAGACAAAAAAACTTGCTGATTGTTTTCAGGAGATTTGAATCATGAGTACTGCATTTTCCCTCGCTCCACTGTTCCGTTCCTCGGTAGGTTTCGACCGTTTCAACGACCTGTTCGAAACCGCCCTGCGCAACGAGCCAGGCAGCACCTATCCGCCTTACAACGTGGAAAAACACGGTGACGATCAATACCGCATCGTCGTGGCGGCGGCCGGTTTCCAGGAAGAAGACCTGGAACTGCAAGTCGAAAAAGGCGTGCTGACCATCAGTGGCGGCAAGCGTGATGCCAATGAAGGCGTCACGTTCCTGCACCAGGGCATTGCCCAGCGTGCATTCAAGCTGTCCTTCCGCCTGGCCGATCACATCGAGATCAAGGCCGCCGGCCTGAGCAACGGTCTGTTGAGCATCGACCTGCTGCGCGTGATTCCGGAAGAGGCGAAAGCCAAGCGCATCCCGATCAATGGGGCGCAGCCGGCTCTGCAACACTGAGTCACTTGCAGAAACAAATCGTCTGAACGGGCGATAAGCCGCTGAATGAAGGCCCCGACACGTCGGGGCCTTTTTTGTGGGCGCAGGAAAATGGCTGTTCGACTTTGCCGCCAGCGGCGGTTTCTCTACAATCCGCCGCAGTTTAGCCGACCCCATCCTTAGCGGTCGGCCTGGAGCCTTTTTTCATGGACGATATTCAACAGCGCTGGCTGTGCGCCCTTTCTGCGCCAATGGCAGCGCTCAATACCGGCGCCGGGTATGACGACCCTGCCTTCTGCGACGACCGCTATATCGATCTGAAAGGCAGCTGGGGAATCGATGACCGGCGACAATTGTTCGACATGCTTCAATGGATGACGGACGACGGACATGCGAAGCACCTGAGTGGCGCCTATTTGGCATGGCAACGTTGTCTGCCGAGTGAATGGCAGCGCCTGCTCGAAGAACTGAGCCCCCGTGAGCGTGTTCTTCATGAGTTTGCCAGTCGCACTTTCGGCGGTTGTGGTCCAGGAGGGATCTTGTCCTGGGACTACGGGCGGATGGGGTTTCTATTGCGTTGCGCAGTGCGCAATCAGTGGATTGATCTGGCCGAAAGCAACTGGCTGCACAGTCGTTTGGCCGTCAGGGCGCAGTTTCACTACGGTAACTGGATGTCCTACTTCAATGGCTTTGTTGTGGGTCGCAGCTTTTGGTGCTGCCTGAACACAAGCGACGACGAGCTGGCCTGGGAGTTGGAGCGGCAGGGGGACAGTGCTCATAACCTGCGGATCACCCGCGGCCTCGCCCAGAACATCCCGCACTTTCTCGCCGACCTGCCCTGGCACATGGAAATTGATTCGTTACCCCGTCCGGCATCGCTCAAGGAGTTCGACTGGTCATGAGTTGCTGGATTCGCCTGGGCATCGAGCCCACCTCCGACGAAACCCTGATTCGCGATGCCTACCGCGCACGATTGCCGTCGCATCATCCGGAAACCGATCCTGAAGGATTTCAGGCGCTGCGCATGGCCTACGAAAACGCGTTGCGTCTGGCGCGGGAAGGCGAGGAAGAAGCGCCCGAGGAAGAAACTGAAGAGTCAGGGCAGGAGGTTGTCGAGGTCCCGCAGGCGTTCGTGGATTTCTGCGAATTACTTGACGATCCCGCGCGACGTTTCAACTTCGAGGCGTGGCAGGCATTTGTCCGGGTGCTGGACGAGCTGTCGCTGGAGCAGCTCGATGAAATCAGTTGGGGGCTCTACCACCGGATGGCCGACGCCGGCCCGCTGTCTTACCACTGCGCGAATCTGTTGGCCAAGCGTTTGGCCTGGCATCAGCAGTTACTGGATCTGGAATTCAACGACGCGCATCGGGTGGAAGCCTTTTTGCAGCGAATCGAAACGCCTGACCCGTTCGATACCGATCTGATGAGCGCCTGGTCAGTGGCTGCGCAAACCGAAACACTCTGGTACGCCCGCAGCCTCGACTTTATTTTCACCCAGCGTCCCCTCCATGAATTCGCCGACTTCGCCAGCCAGCACACGTGTCTGCCGTTGCCGGATGATGCTGTGTTCATGAAACGTTTACTGGTGCAGTTCACCCAAGCGGGCATCGGTGCACCGATATTTTTGCAGTGCTGTGTCGAAAAACAGCTGGAAGCACCGGATGACGTGGACTGGCTTTACCTGTTGGCGTGTCAGAGCAGTCTGCTGGGGCGGGACGATCAGGCATTGCCGTGCTGGATCCGACTGTGGAACGAGTTCCGCCATCCGATGGCCGAAAGTCGTCTGCTGGAATTATGCGCCAAGCGGCAACCGACTTTTCTGCCTTTGCTGATTCAGGCGTTCGATTGTCTGGGCGATTTCTCCGAGTGGCCTGCGGATCTCGGGGATGACGCGCAGGTATACGGCAGTCCGTCACAACGCCCCGAGACGCTGAACCGTTGGTTGGGTATTGGACGGTTGAAGCTCGATAGCCTGGCGCAAAGTTTTGTCGATTGGCGCATGACAGGCGATGAGCTCCCGTTGCTTGCCCAACTGCTGGGTGAGAATGCCGACAGCAGGCTGCTGCAACTGTACCGGCATGCCTGGGCGCTGCATCGCGGTGATGCGGTCTTGCTGCAGCGGATTCTGGATCAGCCGCTCCCGGTCGATGCGCTTGAATGCCTGGTGTTGAGCGGGTTCAAAGTTCAGGCCGGACAACATCTGCGCTGGTTGGAGAATGCGCCGATTGCGCAGGCTATGAGCGTATTCAGCGAAGCGGATTCAATATCGCAGCAATTGCCGCAGGCACTGACAACAGGCGAGCTGCACAAGGTCTGTCGCCTGTGGCTGCGTCGCTTGCGGCCCTACAGTGACACCGCCCTGGAACGCATCGCCGAAGCATTCACATTGGGCGCCGTCAAAGACGACTGTGACTTGTCCGAGCTCGATCTGCTCCTTCAGTTGAGCCGTCGCGGGATAGGGTTGCCGCCGGTCGGGCTGGGCGAGGCTGCCTGGGAGTGGCACGCTCAAACCGTGTTTTTGCTGGCGTTGCTGGATCAGCCGGAGCGCTGGCTGCCAATGATCGATGGGCAGTGCCTGGAGCGTCTGCCGTTCAGTCCGGCTCATCCTTTGAGTCGACTGCAGCCACTGTTGCGGCGGTTGCAACGCGAGCAAGGCAATTGCGACGGTTTACTGGGCTGGCTGCAAGGCAATGATCCGGTGCACGGCTTGTTGGTGCAGCACTTGTTCAGCGTGCAGCAGGCACTCGACAGCGCCCGATTGCCTGCCAATACTCTGCTTTACACCTGCATCGAGAGCGACCGCGCTGCGTGTGGCGACGATCTGTTGGGGCTGTTGATGTTCTGGGGCGTGCTCTATCACGACCCGAGCCTGAGCGCCGAGCAGCATCGTGCCTTGCTGCAGTCCATCGCGGCAGTCAGTTGCGAGGATGACTGGTTCGAAGGGTTTCGTGACGGCTTGATCAAGGGCGAGCCGGTGTGGCCGCCGCGCAAGGTGTTGACGGATTTTGGGGTCGACAAACTGTTGGCATACGAGGCCCTCGATTCGCTCAAGGCCATGGTTCGCTATGGCGCTGCCGGAGTGCCGAAAACGCGAGTGCTGCGCCAATTGCAGCAGGGCAAGGATGACGTGAAGAACAGTACCGGCTTGCGCCTGGCGCTGTGTGCCTTGCTGTCCTGGTCGGAGCGTTTGATGTTGGCCAAAAGTGATATTCAGCCGGTGCCAGCAGGGGCGATCTGGCGCCTGGGGTCGCGGCTGGGGCGCAAGGCTTTTATCGCCCAGGTCCTGGGGTGTGTGGTGATTACGCCGGTGGCAGGATTGATCAGCGGTACCACATTCTTTGGCATTCTGATCCTGTTACTGGGTGTTCTGCTGTTATTCGGTGCCACTCTGCGCCGTTTGCATGATATGGGACGAGGCCTGCCCACATTGCTGATATTCATGGCCGTGTCGCCGGTCTTGCCGTTTCTACCGCTGCTGCTGTTCGGCTTTCCCGGTGACAAGTTGCCCAACCGGTACGGGGTGCCACCGGACAGCGGCGGTGGCGAGATGCTGTCCGGTGGTCTGCAGGCTGCTCTGCGGCGACTCAACGGTTAGAGGCGCAGTTGATCCAGCGCCTTGTTGAGCTCTGAGCGGTGGCTGGCGATCTCGGCCGGCTGCTGTCCGCCGAGTACCGTGGTGAAGTTGTGCAGCCACTCGGCAATGTGTTCGCGCTGCGTGCCCAGACTTTGCATCCATGCCCGCTCCAGACGGGCCAGCAGTGTGCGGTTGGGCAATGCGTCGCGTGGATGGACCTTCAGAGTCGACAGACGGTTATGGCTGTCTATGCGTGCTTGTTCATCCAGCCCGGTGGGGCTGCGATCGATGCTGTGGCTGTGGCGTTCGCCGGTCTCTAGCAGCGTGACATCGACTTCGAGCAGACCGTTGATGTCGTAACTGAAGCGTACGTCCAGCTCCTGAATGTTATCGGTGGGCGTCAAGGTGACATCGAAAGCGTCAATGAGGATGTTGTCACGTACCCACGGCCGCTCACCCTGATAAACGGCAATGCGCAGCAGCTCCTGTCGGGGATGGGTTGTGTGGTAGCGCTCTACCCGTGACGTCGGGATGATGGTGTTGCGTTCGATGATCGGCGAAAAGGCGCCGTCGATGCCTTTGTCACGCATGGTTGCGATGCCCAGCGTATACGGGCAGACATCGGTCAGAATCAGTTCTTCGATCGCACCATCGCGCGCCTTGCAGGCCGCTTGCGTGGCCGCACCCAGTGCAACGAGGGTGTCGGGATCAAGATGCCGGTAGGGCAGGCGTCCGAACAGTGTGGCGACCAACTGTTGTACCGCAGGCATCCGCGTTGCCCCACCGACCAGCACCAGACTGTCGAGATCCCGTGGTTTCAGGCGCGCATCGCGCAGGGCCTGTTCGATCGGCGCGCGCAATCGTGCCAGCAACGGTTCCCAGATCTTCACGGCAGCGGCTTCATCCAGCGACCATTCGTACAGTTCGTCGGCATGGCGCCAGCTCAGCGATTGAGGTCCTTCGCCGAGTTTGCATTTGAGTTGTTCCAAGGCATCGCCCAGGCTGGCCATGCCTTGCGGATCAATCATCGACGGGGTCAGTTGCCAGCTTTTCAGACAGGCGTTCAGCAGTGCAGCGGTAAAGTCCTCCCCACCCAAAAAGTTGTCACCGGTGGACGCATGCACTTCAATCAGCGGCAACGCATATTCCAGCACCGTGACATCGAACGTCCCGCCGCCCAGATCGAAGATCAGCGTGCGTTCGAATTTTTGCTCGTGCAGCCCGTACGCCATTGCAGCGGCGGTCGGCTCGTTGATCAGTCGGGAAACCTTCAGGCCCGCCAGTTCGGCGGCGAACAGCGTGCGTTTGCGTTGCTCGTCACTGAAATACGCCGGCACGGAAATCACCGCTTCAGAAACCGGATGACCGAGAAAGGCTTCGGCGTCCTGCTTGAGTGAGCCCAGCACCAGTGCCGACAATTCTTCCGGGCTGAAGGTTTTGGTGCCGAGTTCAATCTGCCGGTCGCTGCCCATGAATCGCTTGAACGCGGCGGCCGTGCGTTCCGGGTGGGTCGTGAGGCGTGCGCGTGCGGCTTTGCCGACCAGAATGGTCTCGTCTTCATCGAGGCTGACCACCGACGGGGTCAGTACCTCGCCTAGGGCGTTGGGAATCAATCGGGCCTGACCGTCCTGCCAGACGGCGATCAAACTGTTGGTGGTGCCAAGGTCAATGCCCAGCAGGGCCGGGCGGGGGAGGGTTGCATCCTGCATGATCGATCTCGAAACAGCGCGAAAAAACGCGACCCTACAGGTTGCCGCCAGCCCTGGCAATTACCGGCCTGGGTCAATACTTGCGACAAGCAATCGCAGGTGTCGGGTCATTCCAGCAACCCCTTCAACCCCTCCAGCGGCAACGGCCGGCTGTGCAGATAACCCTGATACAAATGGCAGCCCAACCCCTGCAGGAAGGCCAGCTGTTCCGGGGTTTCCACGCCTTCGGCGATCACCTCCAATTCCAGGCTGCGGGCCATGGCGACGATGGCGCGGATGATTTCGGCGTCGTTGGGATCGCTGGTGGCGTCGCGGATAAACGACTGATCGATCTTCAGCGTGTCCACCGGCAATCGCTTCAGATAGGTCAACGATGAATAGCCGGTGCCGAAATCGTCCATGGCAAAACTCACGCCGAGTTTTTTCAGACGACGCATCTTGCTGATGGTGTCTTCCAGGTTCTGAATGACGATGCCTTCGGTAATCTCCAGTTTCAGCAACGAGCAGGGCAGGCCGTGGCTGCTCATGCTGTGTTCGATGCGCTCGACGAAGTCGTTCTGGCGGAACTGCCGGGGGCTGATGTTCACGCACAGGCTGAAAGCCAGAGGATCGATCAGCTTTTCGGCGATCAACTGCTTGAAGGCTTCGCACGCCTCGTCGAGGATCCAGGTGCCGACCTCCAGAATCAGCCCGCTGTCTTCCAGCACCTTGATGAATTCGGTGGGTGATTGCGCGCCGAGTTCCGGGTGATTCCAGCGCACCAGGGCTTCGGCGCCGATTATGCGATTGTCCCGGGCGTCGATCTGCGGTTGGTAATGCACGTCGAATTCGCCACGGGACAGCGCCAGGCGCAGGTCGGTCTCCATGCGCAGCCGTTCGCTGGCCGCTTTCTGCATGGTGTTGTGATACATCTGCGTGGTGTTGCGCCCGGAATCCTTGGCCCGGTACAGCGCAATGTCGGCGCGTTTGAGCAGGTCGGTCGGGGTCGAGCCGTGATCGGGAATCAGCGCCACGCCGATGCTCGGCGTCACTTGCAGGCGCTGGCCGTCGAGGAACATCGGCTCCGACAGCAACTCGCGAATGGTGTCGGCCAGCTCGCGCACCTGGGCACTGACTTCATTGCGCGTGCCCTCCAGACCGCTGAGCAACACCACGAATTCATCGCCACCGAGCCGCGCCACGGTGTCTTCCATGCGCACGCTGGCCTCAAGTCGTGCGGTGATGATTTTCAGCACCGTGTCACCGACCGGATGACCCAGCGAGTCATTGATGTGCTTGAAGTGATCCAGATCGAGAAACAGCAGCGCGCCGCGCAGGTTGTGGCGCTTGAGCAGGGCGATCTGCTGGCTCAGGCGATCCATCAGCAGTGCGCGGTTGGGCAGGTTGGTCAGCGGATCGTGATAGGCCAAGTGGCGGATCTGCGCCTCGGCGTTCTTCAGCAGGCTGACGTCCCGGGCGGTGAGCAGCAGGCAGGCGGTTTCGTTGAGGGTGATCGGCTCGACCGAGACCTCCACCGTCAGGATCTCGCCGCGCTTGTTGCGCCCGAGCATTTCCTGATGGTGTACGCGGCCCTTGATCTGCAGTTCGGCCAGCAGTGCCGAGCGCTGTTTTTCCTCGGCCCAGATGCCGACCTGGTACACGGTTTTGCCCACCACTTCGTCGGCGCGGTAGCCGGTGAGGCGGCAGAAACCGTCGTTGACCTCAAGATAACGTCCGGTGTCGCGCTCGGTGATGGTGATGGCGTCGGGACTGGAGTGGAACGCCTTGGCGAATTTCTCTTCGCTGGCCTTGAGCGCCGCTTCCGAGCGCTGTTGCTGGGTGATGTCGCGCAGCGTGGTAACGATGCACGGCTGGTTGCCGACGCTGATCTGACGGCTGGAAATCACGCAGGTCAGCGACTGGCCGTCCTTGTGCTGGACGATGATCGCGACATTGCTCAGGCCCTGTTCGCGGATCACCCGTTCGATGCGTTGCAGGCTTTTCGCCGAGGCGTCCCACAGGCCGATTTCTTCGGCGGTATGGCCGATCACATCAGCGGCGCTCCAGCCGAAAGTCTGGGAGAAACTGGAGTTGATCTCGATGAATTCCCCGGTTTCCTGGCGGGTCACGCAGATTGGATCGGGGCTGACCTGGAACAGCGTGGCGAATTTCTCTTCCGAAGCCACCAGCCGTTGCTCGCGTTCAACCTGATCGGTGATGTCCAGCAGGGTGCCGGCCATCCGCAGCGGTACGCCGTTGTCGTCGCGATAGAGGCGGGCTCGGCTTTCCAGATAGCGCGAGCTGCCGTCCGGCAATTGCACGCGGTAAGTCAGCTGATAATTGCCCGCCGGGCCTTCGCGCAGGCTGCGATAGGCGTCGCGCATGCTGTCGCGTTCTTCGCCGGGTACGCCCTCGAAGAACTCTTCGAACGATTCATGGAACGGTTTCGGCTCCAGGCCGTGTAATTGCGCAGCGCGGGCCGAACCGTAGAGCATGCCGCTGGGAATGTGCCAGTCCCAGGTGCCGAGTTGCGCCGAATCCAGTGCCAGATCGAGGCGTTCCTGGCTGTCTTTCAGGGCATGTTCGGCGGCTTTTCGTTCGGTAGTGTCGAGAAAAGTGCTGAGCAGGTAAGGCTGGCCTTCGAGTTCGACCTTTTGCGCGCTGAGGATGCCGTCGTGGATCTGGCCATTGCTGGCGCGGAACTGCACCTCCATGCTGACCAGTTCGCCCTTGGCCTTGGTCTTCTTGACCAGCTCCGCCCGTTGCTCGGGATGCACCCACAGGCCCAGTTCCAGGGTGGTGCGCCCGATGGCGCTCTGCACCGGCCAGCCGAACAGGCTTTCGAAATACTGGTTGGCCTCGCTGATCAGGCCGTCTTCCTGGCGGGTCAGCAGCACCATGTTCGGGCACAGATGAAACAGTGTCGCAAAACGTTTCTCCGAACTGCTGAGCGCCTGTTCCCGTTGCCGCTGGTGGGTGATTTCGCGGATCACCCCGATCATTCGGGGGCGACCGTGTTTGTCGGGGAGCAGGCTGCCGTTGATCTCCAGCCAGTGCAGGCTGCCGTCGGGCCAGCGGATGCGGTGGTGCATTGCCTGTTCCAGCGGCGCGCCGGCAATCACGGCGTGGAAGGCGCGGATGGTTTTCGCCCGGTCTTCCGGTGGCAGCAGGTCGAGGTATTCCAGGTCTTCGGGCAGCGGTTGCCGCGGGTCGAAGCCGAACAAGGCCTGAGTGCCGCGCGACCAGCTGATCTGCCCGCGCTCGATGTCCCAGTACCAGGCGCCGAGCCGGGCACCGTTGAGCGCCGCGAGCAATTGCGGCGCACTCTCCCAGCTCTGCTCGGATCGCCGTGGATCAATGGCCTGAATACGCGGCATCGGCGGAATACGGTCAACAGATTTCGGCATTGTTAAGGGGCCTTGAGCTGATTTGGGCGTTTGGCACAGGGGCGGCAGCTCTATAGGAGTAGCACAAGTTAGCCGAGAGTCCCTGGCAGATCGATTTGAGCGTCCAGCAGGGCCATAAACGCCCGTGCAGCATTCGACAGCGTCCTTTCAGTGTGCAGGATATAGCCTAGCTGGCGACTGAGCTGTATGCCCGGTAAAGGTATGCGCGCCACCTGCTCATCGAGCATCGTGCGCGGCAAAACGCTCCAGGCCAGGCCGATCGACACCATCATCTTGATGGTTTCCAGGTAGTTGGTGCTCATGGCGATGTTCGGCGTCAGGCCCTGAGCCTCGAACAGCCGTTGGACAATATGGTGAGTAAAGGTGTTGCCGCCGGGGAAAACCGCTGGATGGCCGGCAATGTCCGCCAATGTGACGGCGCCATTGCTGATCAATGAATGTTCCGGGGCGACCACGAAATCCAGCGGGTCATCCCACACCGGGGTGGCCTTGACCAGCGTATGTGGCTCCGGCGCCAGGGTGATGACCGCCAGCTCTGCGCGACCGTGGAGGATTTCTTCGTAGGCCACTTCCGAATCGAGGAACTGAATATCCAGCGCCACCTGTGGGTAGCGGCGGGTGTATTCCCTCAATAAGGGCGGCAAGCGGTGCAGACCGATGTGGTGACTGGTGGCCAGGGTCAGGCGACCGGTGACTTCGCCGGTCAGGTTGGTCAACGCGCGGCGCGTGTCGTCCAGCACGTTGAGAATCTGATAAGCCCGTGGCAGCAGGGCCCGACCGGCCTCAGTCAGACCCACTTCACGACCCAGCCGGTCGAACAGCCGCACATTCAATTGCTGCTCCAGCCCGGCGATGCGTTTGCTGATCGCCGGTTGTGTCAGGTGCAGCCGTTCGCCGGCGCCGGAGAAGCTTCCGGTCTCGGCAATCGCGATAAAAGCATTGAGGTTGGCCAGGTCCATGTTCGTATTCCAGTTGGTTATCCAAAGCATAAAAAATATGAATTTGAGTTATTTAATCTAACCCCATAGGATCGGCCTCACAAGCCAAAGGGTTATTGATAAGCCCAGGGCATAGAAACAAGCTGATGAGGAACCGTCTGATGGCCGGCAAAACGCTCTACGACAAGCTCTGGGATTCGCATTTGGTCAAGCAGCGCGACGATGGCTCGGCGCTGATCTATATCGATCGTCACATCATTCACGAAGTGACCTCGCCGCAAGCCTTTGAAGGCCTGCGTCTGGCCGGACGCAAGCCGTGGCGCATCGATGCCAACATCGCCACCCCGGACCACAACGTACCGACCACCCCGGAGCGCAAGGGCGGCATCGAAGCCATTGCCGACCAGGTTTCGCGTTTGCAGGTCCAGACCCTCGACGACAACTGCGATGAATACGGCATCGTCGAATTCAAGATGAACGACGTGCGCCAGGGCATCGTTCACGTGATCAGCCCGGAGCAGGGCGCGACCTTGCCGGGCATGACCGTGGTCTGCGGCGACTCGCACACCTCGACCCACGGCGCGTTCGGCGCCTTGGCCCACGGTATCGGCACTTCCGAGGTCGAGCACGTGCTCGCCACTCAGTGCCTGGTCGCCAAGAAAATGAAGAACATGCTGGTGCGCGTCGAAGGCCAATTGCCGTTCGGCGTGACCGCCAAGGACATCGTTCTCGCGGTGATCGGCAAGATCGGCACCGCTGGCGGTAACGGCCATGCGATCGAGTTCGCCGGCAGCGCGATCCGCGATCTGTCGATCGAAGGCCGCATGACCATCTGCAACATGTCCATCGAAGCCGGCGCCCGCGTGGGCCTGGTGGCGGCGGACCAGAAGACTGTGGATTACGTCAAGGGTCGTCCGTTCGCACCGAAAGGTGCCGAGTGGGATCTGGCTGTCGAGTCCTGGAAAGATCTGGTGTCCGACGCCGATGCGCATTTCGACACCGTGGTCGAGCTCGACGCCACGCAGATCAAGCCGCAAGTCAGCTGGGGCACTTCGCCGGAAATGGTCTTGGCCGTTGATCAGAACGTGCCGGATCCGGCTAAAGAGATGGATCTGGTCAAACGCGACTCGATCGTCCGCGCCTTGAAATACATGGGTTTGACCGCCAATCAGGCGATCACCGACATTCAGCTCGACCGCGTATTCATCGGCTCCTGCACCAACTCGCGGATCGAAGACTTGCGCGCAGCGGCGGTGATCGCCAAGGGCCGCAAGGTTGCGTCGACCATCAAGCAGGCCATCGTGGTGCCGGGTTCGGGTCTGGTGAAGGCTCAGGCCGAGGCCGAGGGTCTGGACAAGATCTTCCTCGAAGCCGGTTTCGAGTGGCGCGAGCCGGGTTGCTCGATGTGCCTGGCGATGAACCCGGACCGTCTGGAGTCCGGCGAGCATTGCGCCTCGACGTCCAACCGTAACTTCGAAGGCCGTCAGGGCGCCGGTGGCCGTACCCACCTCGTCAGCCCGGCCATGGCCGCTGCGGCGGCGGTGAACGGTCGTTTCATCGACGTTCGTGAATTGATCTAAAGGAGCGCAGCATGAAAGCTTTTACCCAGCACACTGGTCTCGTTGCGCCTCTGGATCGTGCCAACGTCGACACCGACCAGATCATTCCGAAGCAGTTTCTGAAATCGATCAAACGCACCGGTTTCGGCCCGAATCTGTTCGACGAGTGGCGTTACCTCGATGTGGGTCAGCCGTATCAGGACAACTCCAAACGTCCGCTGAACAAGGAATTCGTGCTCAACGCCGAGCGTTATCAAGGCGCCAGCGTGTTGTTGGCCCGCGAGAACTTCGGTTGTGGCTCCAGCCGTGAACACGCGCCGTGGGCGCTGGAAGAGTACGGTTTCCGCAGCATCATCGCGCCGAGCTATGCCGACATCTTCTTCAACAACAGCTTCAAGAACGGCTTGCTGCCGATCATCCTGAGCGACGCCGAAGTCGACGAGCTGTTCAAACAGGTCGAAGCCGCGCCGGGCTATCAGTTGCAGATCGATCTGCACGAGCAGACCGTGACCAGCCCGAACGGCAAGGTCTATCGCTTCGAGATCGACGCCTTCCGCAAACACTGCCTGCTCAACGGCCTGGACGACATCGGCCTGACCCTGCAGGACGGCGATGCGATTGCCGCATTCGAAGCCAAACATCGCGCGAGCCAGCCATGGTTGTTCCGCGACGCGTGATTGATTCGAGATTGATGTAGTCAGGTCCGGCCCCATCGCTGGCAAGCCAGCTCCCACAATGTTTGCGGTGTTCATCAAACCTGTGGGAGCTGGCTTGCCAGCGATGAGGCCGGATCAAGCAACCCAAGATCAAAGGGAAGTCCCCATGACCAGCACCGCCCACAGTCAGGTTGTACAAAAGCAATTTGGTGAACAGGCCGCCGCCTACCTGAGCAGCGCCGTTCACGCTCAAGGCACTGAATTTGCGCTGCTGCAGGCTGAGCTGGCGGGGCAGGGCGAGGCACGGGTACTGGATCTGGGTTGTGGCGCCGGGCACGTGAGTTTTCACGTCGCCCCGTTGGTGAAAGAAGTGGTGGCCTATGACCTGTCGCAGCAGATGCTCGACGTGGTGGCCGCCGCTGCCGTTGATCGCGGCTTGAGCAACGTGTCCACGGTCAACGGCGCCGCCGAGCGTCTGCCGTTTGCCGATGGCGAATTCGACTTCGTGTTCAGCCGCTATTCGGCGCACCATTGGAGTGACCTCGGCGTGGCCTTGCGCGAAGTGCGCCGGGTGCTGAAGCCAGGTGGCGTGGCGGCGTTCATCGATGTGCTGTCGCCGGGCAGTCCGCTGTTCGACACCTATTTGCAGAGCGTCGAAGTGCTGCGCGACACCAGTCATGTGCGCGATTATTCGGCCGGTGAGTGGTTGCGCCAGGTCAGCGAAGCCGGGCTGCACACCCGCAGCACCACGCGTCAGCGCCTGCGTCTGGAGTACACCAGCTGGGTCGAGCGCATGCGCACGCCTGAAGTGATGCGCGCCGCGATCCGCCAGTTGCAGCAATCAATGGGCAACGAAGTACGCGATTATTTTGAAATTGAGGCCGATGGTTCGTTCAGTACAGATGTACTGGTGCTCTGGGCTGAAAAGTAATCCTGAAACGATAAGTATTTTTCCGGGCGCGCCAGTCGATGGCGCACCGACTAAAGACACGAGGAAAGCATGAGCAAGCAGATTCTGATTCTCCCAGGCGACGGTATTGGTCCGGAAATCATGGCCGAAGCGGTCAAGGTGCTGGAGCTGGCCAACGACAAGTACAGCCTGGGCTTCGAGCTGAGCCATGACGTGATCGGTGGCGCCGCCATCGACAAGCACGGCGTGCCGCTGGCCGACGAAACCCTCGATCGCGCCCGTGCCGCCGACGCCGTGCTGCTGGGCGCCGTCGGCGGCCCGAAATGGGACACCATCGAGCGTGATATCCGCCCTGAGCGCGGCCTGCTGAAAATCCGTGCGCAACTGGGCCTGTTCGGCAACCTGCGTCCGGCGATCCTGTACCCGCAACTGGCTGACGCTTCGAGCCTGAAGCCGGAAATCGTTGCCGGCCTGGATATCCTGATCGTCCGTGAGCTGACCGGCGGCATCTACTTCGGCGCGCCGCGCGGCACCCGTACCCTGGAAAACGGCGAGCGCCAGTCCTACGACACCCTGCCGTACAGTGAGAGTGAAATCCGCCGCATCGCCCGTGTCGGTTTCGACATGGCCCGCGTGCGTGGCAAGAAGCTGTGCTCGGTGGACAAGGCCAACGTGCTGGCGTCCAGCCAACTGTGGCGTGAAGTGGTCGAGCAGGTCGCCAAGGATTACCCGGACGTCGAACTGAGCCACATGTACGTCGACAACGCCGCCATGCAACTGGTGCGTGCACCGAAGCAGTTCGACGTGATCGTCACCGACAACATGTTCGGCGACATCCTGTCCGACGAAGCGTCGATGCTCACCGGCTCTATCGGCATGCTGCCGTCGGCCTCGCTGGACGCCAACAACAAGGGCATGTACGAGCCTTGCCACGGTTCCGCGCCAGACATCGCGGGCAAAGGCATCGCCAACCCGCTGGCGACCATTCTGTCGGTGTCGATGATGCTGCGTTACAGCTTCAATCTGCACGAAGCGGCGGATGCCATCGAAAAAGCGGTCAGCGTAGTGCTGGATCAAGGCCTGCGCACCGGCGACATCTTTTCGACCGGTTGCACTAAAGTCGGTACGCAGGAAATGGGTGACGCAGTAGTCGCCGCGCTGCGGAATCTGTAATCTCTCGGGCCCGCTGCGAAATTCAATACAAAGCAGCGGCCCACTTTTCAAGAAGGTGTAGTTGCGATGAAACGTGTAGGTCTGATCGGTTGGCGCGGCATGGTCGGTTCCGTGCTCATGCAGCGGATGCTGGAAGAGCAGGATTTCGATCTTATCGAGCCGGTGTTTTTCACCACTTCCAATGTCGGTGGCCAAGGCCCGTCCGTGGGCAAGGACATTGCTCCGCTCAAGGACGCTTACAGCATTGAAGAGCTGAAGACCCTCGACGTGATCCTGACCTGCCAGGGCGGCGACTACACCAGCGAAGTGTTCCCGAAGCTGCGCGAAGCCGGCTGGCAGGGTTACTGGATCGACGCGGCCTCGAGCCTGCGGATGAACGACGACGCCGTCATCATCCTCGATCCGGTCAACCGCAAGGTCATCGACCAGCAGCTTGACGCGGGCACCAAGAACTACATCGGCGGCAACTGCACCGTCAGCCTGATGCTGATGGGCCTGGGCGGTCTGTTCGAAGCCGGTCTGGTCGAGTGGATGAGCGCCATGACCTATCAGGCGGCGTCCGGTGCCGGCGCGCAGAACATGCGTGAACTGATCAAGCAGATGGGCGCGACCCACGCCGCTGTCGCCGATCAACTGGCCGATCCTGCCAGCGCGATCCTCGACATCGATCGTCGTGTGGCCGAAGCCATGCGCAGCGACGCGTACCCGACCGAAAACTTCGGCGTACCGCTGGCCGGCAGCCTGATCCCGTGGATCGACAAGGAACTGCCGAATGGCCAGAGCCGCGAAGAGTGGAAGGCCCAGGCCGAGACCAACAAGATCCTCGGTCGCTTCAAGAGCCCGATCCCGGTCGACGGTATCTGCGTGCGCATCGGCGCCATGCGTTGCCACAGCCAGGCGCTGACCATCAAGCTGAACAAAGACGTGCCGATCGCCGACATCGAAGGGCTGATCAGTCAGCACAACCCTTGGGTCAAGCTGGTGCCGAACAATCGCGATATCAGTATGCAGGAGCTGAGTCCGACGAAAGTTACCGGCACCCTGAACGTACCGGTCGGTCGTCTGCGCAAGCTGAACATGGGGTCGCAGTTCGTCGGTGCCTTCACCGTCGGCGACCAACTGCTGTGGGGCGCGGCCGAACCGCTGCGTCGCATGCTGCGGATCCTGCTTGAGCGTTGATCGCTTGAAGCTGTGAAAAAAACCGTGCCTTGTGAGAGGTACGGTTTTTTTATGCCTGACTGTGCTCGGGTGCCTGGTCTGGCCCCATCGCTGACAAGCCAGCTCCCACAGTGTTTGGTGTCGGCCCCGGTTTTTATTGCACCATAGAAACCTGTGGGAGCTGGCTTGCCAGCGATGAGGTCGGTACAGGTGGCGCTAATCCCCGGCAGAAATTGCCTGTGCGCCAGTCTGCCGGTAAAGTGCCGCTCCCCCGTTTCGCCAGAGGTAGCAACATGACCCAGACCCTTGATATTGCCGTGATCGGCGCCACCGGTACTGTCGGCGAAACCCTCGTGCAGATTCTCGAGGAGCGCGACTTCCCGGTCGGCACCTTGCACCTGTTGGCCAGCAGCGAATCGGCCGGCAGCTCGGTGCTGTTTCGCAACAAGAACGTGCGCGTGCGTGAAGTCGACGAGTTCGATTTCAGCAAGGTCAAGCTGGCGTTCTTCGCCGCCGGCCCTGCCATCACCCTGAGTTACGCCGCCCGCGCTCACGCGGCGGGTTGCTCGCTGGTTGATCTGTCCGGCGCCTTGCCGGCGGATCAGGCGCCGCAAGTGGTGCCGGAAGCCAATGCCGAGGTGCTGGCCGGTTTGAAAGCACCGTTCCAGGTCAGCAGCCCGAGCCCGTCGGCCACCACATTGGCCGTGGTGCTGGCGCCGCTGCTCGATCTGATCGAGCTGCAATATGTGCACGTCACCGCCAATCTGGCGGTTTCCGCCCAGGGCCGCGAAGCCGTGACCGAACTGGCGCGCCAGACCGCCGAGCTGCTGAACATGCGTCCGCTGGAGCCGACATTCTTCGACCGGCAGATGGCTTTCAACCTGCTGGCCCAGGTCGGAACGCCCGACGCGCAAGGTCACACGCTGCTGGAAAAACGTCTGGTGCGCGAGCTGCGTCAGGTGCTGGCCAAGCCTTTATTAAAGATTTCCGCAACTTGCGTTCAAGCCCCGGTGTTTTTTGGCGATAGCTTTAGCGTGACCTTGCAGTCAGCGAGCGCGGTCGACCTGGAAAAGGTCAACGCCGCGCTTGAAGAGGCCGAGGGTATCGAGCTGGTCGAGGCCGGCGATTATCCGACCGCCGTCGGTGACGCGGTCGGGCAGGACGTGGTCTACGTCGGGCGGGTGCGCGCCGGTGTCGACGAGCCGTCGGAACTTAATCTGTGGCTGACGTCAGATAACGTACGCAAAGGTGCGGCCCTCAACGCCGTGCAGGTCGCCGAGTTGTTGATAAAAGACCTGCTGTAAAAGATACTTGGCAACAATTTGTCGACTGATTCTAGCCGGGCGCTATGCTTGGCCAGATCGCTTGATGACGCGACACCCTCCGGGACTTTCCGGGGCATCAAAGAAATGATCGCGCGCGGCATGCTGTCGTCGTCGCGCGCAATGCCTTACGGCAGCGACTATCAACATCTTCTCGCTGGCCGAGGAACGTTCAAACAAAGGAAGAGGCTATGGTTCAAGTTCGCAAACTGGTGTTAGCAATAGCGGCCGCCTCGGCGCTGTCCTCCGGTATGGCGCATGCCCTCGGGCTCGGGGAGCTGACCCTGAAGTCGACCCTGAACCAGCCGCTGGTGGCGGAAATCGAGCTGCTCGATGTCAAGGATCTGACCGCTGCCGAAGTGGTGCCGAGCCTGGCCTCGCCGGAAGATTTCGCCAAGGCTGGCGTCGATCGCCAGGCCTTCCTCAATGATCTGACCTTCACCCCGGTGCTCAACGCCAGCGGCAAAAGCGTGCTGCGTGTAACGTCGAGCAAGCCGCTGTCGGAACCGATGGTGAAATTCCTCGTGCAGGTGATGTGGCCCAACGGCCGTCTGCTGCGTGATTACAGCGTGCTGCTGGATCCATCGAAGTTCTCGCCGCAGACCGCTGATGCCGCCGCCCAGCCTGCGCCGGCGCAAACCATCACCGCTCCGACCACCGGCGCCACGCATTCAACCCACACCACCACGCCGCGCGACACCCTGTGGGAAATCGCCGCCAAGGCGCGCACCGGCGGTTCGGTGCAGCAGACCATGCTGGCGATCCAGGCCTTGAACCCGGACGCGTTCATCGGCGGCAACATCAACCGCCTGAAAACCGGTCAGGTGCTGCGTCTGCCGGATCAGGTGCAAAGCACCGCACTGCCGCAGTCCAAAGCGATTGCCGAAGTGGCGGCGCAGAACGAAGCCTGGCGGCAGGGTCGTCGTTATGTGGCCAAGCCGGGCACCGGTCAGCAGCAGCTCGATGCGACCAATCGTGGTCGCGC
The DNA here is from genome assembly GCF_002112685.1 of Pseudomonas sp. R15(2017). Taxonomy (NCBI): domain Bacteria; kingdom Pseudomonadati; phylum Pseudomonadota; class Gammaproteobacteria; order Pseudomonadales; family Pseudomonadaceae; genus Pseudomonas; species Pseudomonas sp. R15(2017). Next base: position 167,731 of record NZ_NEII01000007.1, on the reverse strand, counting down.
CAATACCGGTGCTGCGCAAAACGCCAAGGACAACCTGAGCCTGGTGTCAGCCGAAAGCGCCAAGGCGCGTGGCAAGGGTCCGGCCGGCGATGCCAAGGCCCTGAGCAACAAACTGGCGGTCACTCAGGAAAGTCTCGACACCACCCGTCGTGACAACGAAGAGCTGAAAAGCCGCATGGCCGATCTGCAAAGCCAGCTGGACAAGCTGCAACGCCTGATCGAGCTGAAGAACAATCAACTGGCGAAGATGCAGGCCGAAGGTTCGGGCTCGGCTCCGGCCACAACGGCCCCTGTTGTTCCTGCGATCACTGCGGAGCTGGCAACCACGCCACCGGCGACTCCAGCAGAGGTTGCGCCAGTCGCACCTGCGCCTGAGGCTGCTGCTCCGGCCCCGGTCGAGCCGGTTGTCGAGCCTGTGGTTGAAACCACGCCCGCCGTCAATGACGAGAAAACCTTCAACGAACTGCTGACCAATCCAATCCTGTTGGGTCTGGTCGGTGGCGGTGCAGTGGTCCTGCTGCTCCTGTTGTTGCTGCTGGCCCGTCGCCGCAAGGCGCAACAGGAAGCCGAAAAACACCTGCGTATGGCACGTGCGCTGGAGGAGCAGTCCTTCTCCCAGGATCTCGATCTGCCGGAAAGCAGCTTCGAAGGTCTGGAGGTGCCAGCCGCCAGCGTCAAGCTGACCCCGGCTCCAGCTCCAGCAGCGGCGCCTGCCGCCGCTGCTGTAGTTGCGCCCGTCGTGATGGCCGAGCCGATCGCCGCGCCGTTGGTGGCGCCGGCCGCCGAGCGTTCCGACGACGTGCTGGACAAGGCGCAGTCGCACATCGACGGCGGTCGTTTGAATCAAGCCGCCGCGTTGCTGGAGGAGGGCGTGAGCCTGGAGCCGCAGCGCAGCGATCTGCGTCTGAAGCTGATGGAGGTTTACGGTCGCCAGGGTGATCGCGATGCCTTCGTCGGTCAGGAGCGTCAACTGGTTGCCAATGGCGACAACTTCGCCAAGGTCGAAGAGCTGAAAAGCCGCTTCCCGGCCATGGCGGTCGTCGCGGCCAGCGGTCTGGCGGCAGCGGCGATTGCCGCCGAACTGGACGCGGAATACGTCAAGGAGCTGCTGCTCGACGAGCCTGAAGCGCCGGCTGCTTCTGCTGCGGCAGATGACGATCTGGACAGCGCTTTCGACCTGAGCCTCGACGATCTCGACAACATCACGCCAGTTGAACCTGTGGCGGCTGTCGAGCCGGAAACGCCGGTCGAGCTGGACGCATTCCCGACTGACGACGACCTGAGCTTCGAGTCGGTGCTGCAACAGCAGACCGACATCAAGGAAAACCTCGACGACCTGTCGGACTTCGACCTGGATCTGGACCTCGGTGCCGATCCTGCGCCTGCGCCGGTCGAGTTGGCAGACGATGACTTCCTGCTGGATCTGGACGAAGGCGTGAAGGATCTGCCGCTGGTCGAAACCCCGGCCGTGACCGACGTGCCGCAGGACGATCTGGAACTGCCAGCCGATTTCGACCTGTCCCTGGCTGACGAAATGGACGCTGCACCAGCCGAGCCGGACGCGTTCGCCGCCGAGCTGGACGACGTCAACGCTGAGCTGGATCGTCTGTCGAGCAGCATCAACGAGCCAAGCTTCACCGAAGCTGATGCTGCGTTGGGTGATGATCTGGGTGAGGATGACTTCGACTTCCTGTCCGGCACCGACGAAGCCGCGACCAAGCTCGATCTGGCGCAGGCCTACATCGACATGGGCGACAACGACGGTGCGCGCGACATCCTCAATGAAGTCATCAGCGAGGGCAACGACAAGCAGAAGAGCGAAGCGAGCGAAATGCTTTCGCATCTGGCCTGAGTCGGCATTCAGCGCTAAGCAAAACGGCAGCCCATGAGGCTGCCGTTTTTGTTTGGGTCTGGTTTCCCCGTCCCGCCGCCTTATAATGCCCGCCTTTGTAGATCAGCAGGCTGTACCGACTTGGCAAACATAGATAACCCGGCCGCCGAAATGGCACCCGAAGGCTTTTTCCGCGTCGCGCTGGGCGTTGAATACAAGGGCTCGCGCTACAGCGGCTGGCAGCGTCAGTCCACCGGTGTGCTCACCGTGCAGGAAACCCTGGAAAAAGCCCTGTCGAAGGTCGCCGACTCGCCGATCTCGCTGCAATGCGCGGGGCGCACCGACGCCGGTGTGCATGCGTGCGGGCAAGTGGTGCATTTCGATACCCAGGTCGACCGCTCGCTGAAAGCCTGGGTCATGGGCGCCAACATCAATCTGCCCCACGACATCAGCGTCAGTTGGGCGAAGGTCATGCCGGCGCATTTCCATGCGCGATTCAAGGCGATTGCCCGGCGCTATCGCTATGTGATCTACAACGATCAGATCCGCCCGGCGCATCTCAACGAAGAAATCACCTGGAATCACCGTCCGCTGGACGTCGAGCGCATGGCCGAGGCCGCGCAGTACCTGATCGGTACCCATGATTTCAGTGCCTTCCGTGCCGGCCAGTGCCAGGCCAAGTCGCCGATCAAGCAGATGCATCACCTGCGCGTGACCCGTCACGGCAAAATGATCGTTCTGGACATCCGCGCCAACGCGTTCCTGCACCACATGGTGCGCAACATCGCCGGCGTGCTGATGACCATCGGTGCCGGCGAGCGGCCGGTGGAGTGGATGAAAGAAGTGCTGGAGAGCCGTGAGCGGCGTTCCGGCGGGGTCACGGCGCATCCGTTCGGCCTGTATCTGGTGCAGGTCGAGTATCACGACGAGTTCCCGTTGCCCGAGCGTTTCATCGGGCCACATTTCCTTACGGGTTTCGCGGATCTTGACGGCTGACGCCCTCGAACGCATTTGTTACCATCCGGGACTTTCTCGGATTTGCCTTGGGGTTTTTATCGACATGTCAGCCGTTCGCAGCAAGATTTGCGGGATTACCCGCATGGAAGATGCGTTGGCAGCCGTCGAGGCCGGGGCCGATGCCATCGGTTTTGTGTTCTACGCTAAAAGTCCCCGGGCCGTGACCGTGCAGCAGGCGCGGGCGATCATCGCCGCATTGCCGCCGTTCGTGACCACGGTCGGGCTGTTCGTCAATGCCAGCCGCTGCGAGCTCGGGGAAATCCTCGATGCCGTGCCGCTGGATCTGTTGCAGTTCCACGGCGACGAAACCGCCGCCGAGTGTGAAGGCTGGCACCGGCCGTACATCAAGGCTTTGCGGGTCAAGGCGGGCGATGACATTGCCGCTGCCTGCGATGCCTACCCAAGTGCCAGCGGCGTGCTGCTCGACACTTATGTCGAAGGCGTGCCCGGCGGAACCGGCGAGGCGTTCGACTGGTCATTGATTCCGCAAGGCTTGAGCAAACCGTTGATTCTGGCCGGCGGCCTGACGCCGGAGAACGTCGCCGATGCGATCGCCCAAGTGCGGCCGTATGCCGTGGATGTCAGCGGCGGGGTAGAGGCGAGCAAGGGCATCAAGGATCACGCAAAGATTCGTGCATTCATCAACGCCGTACGCTGATGTGACGGCTGGCAGACTGCCGCCGTCCACAGCTCTGTAGAAAAGAGGCTGAGGGTCTTTTCGGGGTGTACGCAGGTCAGTTCCGCTGACCCGGCAGCCCGGCCGATCATCGCCACACATGAATTTAGCTGAAGGGCATACGCGGGGCCGCGAACCAGAGCGTTCGGGCCGCCGGTACTGGAGAAAGAAAGCATGAGCAACTGGTTGGTAGACAAGCTGATCCCTTCGATCATGCGTTCCGAGGTCAAAAAGAGCTCGGTCCCTGAAGGTCTGTGGCACAAATGCCCGTCCTGCGAGGCTGTGCTGTATCGTCCGGAGCTGGAAAAGACCCTGGACGTTTGCCCTAAGTGCAACCACCACATGCGCATCGGCGCACGTGCGCGCATCGACATCTTCCTGGACGCCGAAGGCCGTGCCGAACTGGGCGCCGATCTGGAGCCGGTTGACCGTCTGAAATTCCGTGACGGCAAGAAGTACAAGGACCGTCTGGTCGCTGCCCAGAAACAGACCGGCGAGAAAGACGCACTGGTGTCCATGAGCGGCACCCTGCTGGGCATGCCGGTCGTGGTTTCGGCGTTCGAATTCAGCTTCATGGGCGGTTCCATGGGCGCCATCGTTGGTGAGCGCTTCGTGCGCGCCGCCAACTACGCGCTGGAAAACCGTTGCCCGATGGTCTGCTTCTCCGCTTCCGGTGGCGCGCGGATGCAGGAAGCGCTGATCTCGCTGATGCAGATGGCCAAGACCTCGGCCGTGCTGGCGCGTTTGCGTGAAGAAGGCATTCCGTTCATCTCCGTGCTGACCGACCCGGTCTACGGCGGCGTTTCCGCCAGTCTGGCGATGCTGGGCGACGTGATCGTCGGCGAGCCTAAAGCCCTGATCGGCTTCGCCGGTCCGCGCGTGATCGAGCAGACCGTGCGTGAAAAACTGCCGGAAGGCTTCCAGCGCAGCGAGTTCCTGCTGGAGCACGGTGCAATCGACCTGATCATCGACCGTCGCGAACTGCGTCCGCGTCTGGGTAACCTGCTGGCGCAACTGACCGGCAAACCGACGCCTAAATTCGTTGCTGCGCCGATCGAGCCGATCGTCGTTCCGCCGGTGCCTGCCAACGTATGACCGAGCGCACCCTTGGCGAGTGGCTCGCCTACCTTGAACAGTTGCATCCATCGGCCATCGACATGGGGCTGGAGCGTTCGCAACAGGTAGCGTCCCGCATGGGACTGGGCCAGCCGGCGCCACGGGTGATTACGGTCACCGGCACCAACGGCAAGGGGTCGACCTGCGCTTTCGTGGCTTCATTGCTGCGGGCGCAGGGCCTGAGCGTTGGTGTCTACAATTCTCCGCACCTGCTGCGTTACAACGAGCGGGTGCAGCTCAATGGCGTCGAAGCCACTGACGCGCAGCTGTGCGAAGCCTTCGCGGCGGTCGAAGCGGGGCGCGGCGACACTTCCCTGACTTACTTCGAAATGGGCACCCTCGCGGCGTTCTGGCTGTTTCAACAGGCCGGGCTCGACGCGGTGGTGCTGGAAGTCGGGCTGGGCGGGCGTCTGGACACGGTCAACGTGGTCGATGCCGATATCGCGCTGGTCACCAGCATTGGTGTCGATCATGCCGATTACCTGGGCAATACCCGCGAATCCGTGGCCTTTGAAAAGGCCGGGATTTTCCGTCAGGGCAAACCTGCGCTGTGCGGCGATCTGAATCCTCCACAACCCCTGCTGGACAAGGCGCGCGAGCTGGCTTGTCCGTTCTTCCTGCGCGGGCGCGATTTCGATCTCGGCATCACTGATCAATTCTGGCAGTGGCGCGGTACCGATACTGACGGTCAGATTGTCGAGCTGCGCGATTTGCCGCTGCTTGATCTGCCGATGGAAAACGCTGCGCTGGCGTTGCAGGCTTATCTGCTGCTCGGTTTGCCGTGGGATGCCGGGCAGATTGCTGCGGCGTTGCAGGCGACTCGCGTGGTCGGTCGTCTTGATCGTCGTTCGTTCGAATGGAACGGCAAACGTCTGAACCTGCTGCTGGATGTTGGCCATAACCCGCATGCGGCGGAGTACCTGGCGCGGCGTCTGGCGGCTCGTCCACCGGTCGGCAAGCGTCTGGCGGTGTTCGGCCTGTTGGCGGACAAGGATCTGGACGGTGTCATCGGTGAGTTGAATGCCAGCGTCCAGCACTGGGCGGTGGCGCCGCTGGATTCGCCGCGTTCGCGTCCGGTGGATGAATTGAAACAGGCATTGCAGAACCTTGGCGCCTCGGTCACGTCTTATGACAGCGTGGCGGCCGCCCTGGAAGGGCAGTGTGCAGTGGCCACCAGCGACGACGAGATCTTGCTGTTCGGATCATTTTATTGTGTCGCCGAGGCCCTTGAATGGCTGTCTCGGCGCTCCACGGAGGAAGCGGCAAATGGCTTTGCTGGATAAAGCGTACAAGCAGCGCATGGTCGGTGCCCTGGTGCTGGTGGCGCTGGCGGTGATTTTCCTGCCGATGCTGTTTTCCCGTCAGGATGAACAGCGTCAGGTGACCGTCGAGGCGCCGGCTGCGCCGCAGGCGCCCGCCGTGGCGCAGATCCAGATGGAAACCGTTGCGGTGCCGGAGCCTCAGGTTCTGCCGCAAGAGCCAGTGCCGAGCGATGACGAAGTCGCCGAGCAGGCTGTGCCAACGGCGCCGATTGCTTCCGCCGCGCCAGCCCCGGCTCCGGCGCCGGTGGCCAAACCGGTTGCGCCGGCGCCTGCTCCGGCTCCAGCGGCCAAGCCAACCACGGCCCCGGCCCAGCCGATCGCTGCATTGTCTACCAAGCCGGATACCACCCAGAGCCGCATCGATGCCAATGGCCTGTCGGTGAGCTGGTCGGTGCAATTGGCCAGTCTGTCGAGCCGCGCCAGCGCCGAAAGTCTGCAGAAAACCCTGCGCAGCCAGGGTTACAACGCTTATATCCGTTCGGCCGATGGCAAGAACCGGGTATTTGTCGGCCCGCTGATCGAGCGCGCCGAAGCCGATCGTCTGCGCGATCTGTTGAGCCGCCAGCAGAACCTCAAGGGGTTTGTGGTGCGCTTCCAGCCCGAGCGCGGCTGATATCTATCACTTCGATAGAAATGCACTGAAAATCGCAGCTTACCGACAGCCATGCGCTCTGCTAAAATGCGCCGCCTTATCCGTCTGTAGGCTGCACTGTGCCATTTACCTGGGTTGACTGGGCGATCGTTGCAATCATCGCCATATCCGCTTTGATCAGTTTGAGCCGCGGCTTCGTCAAAGAAGCATTGTCGCTGGTGACCTGGATCATCGCAGGAGCCGTTGCCTGGATGTTCGGTGGTTCACTGTCCGAGTACCTCGCCGGATACATTCAAACACCGTCGGCTCGTGTGATCACGGGCTGTGCCATCATGTTTGTCGCCACACTGATCGTGGGCGCAATGATCAATTATCTTATCGGCGAGTTGGTTCGCGTCACCGGGTTGTCCGGGACCGATCGATTCCTCGGCATGGCCTTCGGCGCTGCGCGTGGCGTGTTGCTGGTGGTCGTGGCAGTCGGGCTGTTGAGCCTGGGGCCGGTACAGCAGGACGGGTGGTGGAAAGAATCACAGCTCGTGCCAAAGTTTCTATTGGTCGCAGACTGGTCCAAGAACCTGATTCTCGGGTGGAGCAGTCAGTGGCTTGCCAGCGGAATCAGCGTACCCGCTGATATTCCGTTCAAGGAGCAACTCTTGCCGTCGGCCAAAACGCCTCAGTGAGTGTTGTTCAGTTCAGATCCATTAAGTAGGGGTTGCGTCGCATGTGTGGCATCGTCGGTATCGTCGGTAAGTCGAACGTCAATCAGGCGCTGTATGACGCGCTAACCGTGCTCCAGCACCGCGGCCAGGACGCTGCCGGTATCGTGACCAGCCATGATGGCCGGTTGTTCTTGCGCAAGGACAATGGCCTGGTGCGTGACGTGTTTCAGCAGCGTCACATGCAGCGCCTGGTCGGCCACATGGGTATCGGCCACGTCCGTTACCCGACTGCCGGCAGCTCGACCTCGGCCGAGGCCCAGCCGTTCTACGTCAACTCGCCGTACGGCATCACCCTGGCGCATAACGGTAACCTGACCAACGTTGAACAGTTGGCCAAAGAGATCTACGAATCCGATCTGCGTCACGTCAACACCAGCTCCGACTCGGAAGTGTTGCTCAACGTGTTCGCCCACGAGCTGGCCCAGCGCGGCAAGCTGCAACCGACCGAAGAAGACGTGTTTGCCGCCGTGACCGACGTGCACAACCGTTGCGTCGGTGGTTACGCGGTCGTGGCAATGGTGACCGGTTACGGCATCGTCGGTTTCCGTGACCCCCACGGCATCCGCCCGATCGTGTTCGGCCAGCGTCACACTGACGAAGGCGTCGAGTACATGATCGCCTCCGAAAGCGTTTCGCTGGACGTACTCGGCTTCACCCTGATCCGCGACCTGGCACCGGGCGAAGCGGTCTATATCACTGAAGATGGCAAACTGCACACCCGTCAGTGCGCAACCAACCCGTCCCTGACTCCGTGCATCTTCGAACACGTCTATCTGGCGCGTCCGGACTCGATCATCGACGGCGTGTCGGTCTACAAGGCCCGTCTGCGCATGGGTGAGAAGCTGGCCGAGAAGATTCTGCGCGAGCGTCCAGAGCACGATATCGACGTGGTCATCCCGATTCCGGACACCAGCCGCACTGCCGCGCTGGAGCTGGCCAACCATCTGGGCGTGAAATTCCGCGAAGGCTTCGTCAAGAACCGCTACATCGGTCGTACCTTCATCATGCCCGGCCAGGCCGCACGCAAGAAATCGGTACGCCAGAAGCTCAACGCCATCGAGCTGGAATTCCGCGGCAAGAACGTGATGCTTGTCGACGACTCGATCGTTCGCGGCACCACCTGCAAGCAGATCATCCAGATGGCCCGCGAAGCTGGCGCGAAAAACGTCTACTTCTGCTCGGCGGCTCCGGCTGTTCGCTTCCCGAACGTGTACGGTATCGACATGCCGAGCGCTCACGAGCTGATCGCGCACAATCGTTCGACTCAGGATGTCGCTGATCTGATCGGCGCTGACTGGCTGATCTATCAGGACCTGCCTGACTTGATCGAAGCGGTCGGTGGCGGCAAGATCAAGATCGAAAACTTCGATTGCGCAGTATTTGACGGCAAGTACGTCACCGGCGATGTCGACGAGGCTTACCTGAACAAGATCGAACAGGCACGCAACGATGCCTCGAAGGTCAAGACCCAGGCGGTCAGTGCGATCATCGATCTGTACAACAACTGAGTTTCAACCGGCCCTTAGGGGCCGGTTTTGTATCTGGCAAAAGACTTTTATTTATCGAGAACAGGGCAAGGAGTGACAGCATGAGTCAGGAATGGGATGCCGGTCGGCTGGACAGCGACCTCGAAGGCGTAGCGTTCGACACCCTGGCCGTACGTGCCGGTCAGCACCGTACGCCGGAAGGCGAGCACGGTGATCCGATGTTCTTCACTTCCAGCTACGTGTTCCGTACCGCTGCTGACGCCGCCGCACGGTTTGCCGGGGAAGTGCCGGGCAACGTCTACTCGCGCTACACCAACCCGACCGTGCGCGCGTTCGAAGAGCGCATTGCCGCGCTGGAAAGCGCCGAGCAGGCGGTGGCCACGGCCACCGGCATGGCCGCGATCATGGCGGTGGTGATGAGCCTGTGCAGCGCCGGCGATCATGTGCTGGTGTCGCGCAGCGTGTTCGGTTCGACCATCAGCCTGTTCGAGAAGTATTTCAAGCGTTTTGGCGTGGAAGTCGATTACGTGCCGCTGGCCGATCTGTCGGCGTGGGACGCAGCGATCAAGTCCAACACCAAATTGCTGTTCGTCGAGTCGCCGTCCAATCCGTTGGCTGAACTGGTGGATATCACCGCGCTGGCGGAAATCGCGCACGCCAAGGGTGCGATGCTGGTAGTCGACAACTGCTTCTGCACGCCTGCCTTGCAGCAGCCGCTGAAGTTGGGCGCAGACATCGTTGTGCATTCGGCCACCAAGTTCATCGATGGCCAGGGCCGTTGCATGGGCGGCGTGGTTGCCGGTCGCAGTGAGCAGATGAAGGAAATCGTAGGCTTCCTGCGTACAGCCGGGCCGACCCTCAGCCCGTTCAATGCCTGGATCTTCCTCAAAGGCCTGGAAACCCTGAATCTGCGGATGAAGGCGCACTGCGCCAATGCTCAACAACTGGCTGAGTGGCTGGAGCAGCAGGACGGTATCGAGAAGGTGCATTACGCCGGTCTCAAGAGCCATCCGCAGCACGAACTGGCTCAGCGTCAGCAGAAGGGCTTCGGCGCGGTGGTGAGCTTTGAGGTCAAGGGCGGCAAAGAGGCTGCCTGGCGCTTTATCGATGCGACCCGTTTGATCTCGATCACCGCCAACCTGGGTGACAGCAAAACCACCATCACTCACCCGAGCACCACATCCCACGGCCGTCTGGCGCCGCAGGAGCGTGAAGCTGCCGGCATTCGTGACAGCCTGATCCGCATCGCGGTCGGTCTGGAAGACGTGGCTGACCTGCAAGCCGACCTGTCGCGCGGTCTGGCGGCGTTGTGATCGAGTTGTCTACGCCAAAGATCGGCACCCATGGCCGCGTTGCATTGGTCACGGGTGCCGCGCGCGGGATCGGCTTGGGCATCGCGGCATGGCTGATCAGCGAAGGCTGGCAGGTGGTGTTGACGGATCTGGATCGAGCGCGAGGTTCGAAAGTGGCGAAGGTGCTCGGCGAAAACGCCTGGTTCATCGCCATGGACGTCGCGGACGAAAGCCAGGTGGCGCTCGGTGTCGCTGAGGTGCTGGGGCGGTTTGGCCGCCTGGATGCGCTGGTGTGCAACGCTGCCGTGGCCGATCCGCACAACATCACACTGGAAAGCCTCGACCTGGCTTATTGGAATCGGGTGCTGGCGGTGAACCTAGGTGGGCCGATGTTGCTGGCCAAGCACTGCGCGCCGTATCTGCGTGCGCACAACGGGGCCATCGTCAATCTGGCCTCGACCCGTGCGGCGCAGTCGGAACCTGATACGGAAGCCTATGCGGCGAGCAAGGGTGGTTTACTGGCGCTGACCCACGCGCTGGCGATCAGTCTCGGGCCGGAGATTCGCGTCAATGCGGTCAGCCCGGGCTGGATCGATGCGCGGGATCCATCCGTGCGGCGCGCGGAACCGCTGACCGATACCGATCATGCCCAGCATCCGGCGGGCAGGGTAGGGACGGTCGAGGATGTGGCGGCGATGGTGGCTTGGTTGCTTTCGAAGAATGCAGGGTTTGTGACGGGGCAGGAATTCGTGGTCGATGGCGGCATGACCAAGAAGATGATTTATACGGAATGAAGCAATTTCGTCTTTTTTAGAAAAACTTCAATCCTGCTATTGACTTAGGTTCGCTACCTGCGTAAATTTCGCGGCCTCGGAGATGCAAACGGGTGATTAGCTCAGCTGGGAGAGCGTCTGCCTTACAAGCAGAATGTCGGCGGTTCGATCCCGTCATCACCCACCACTCCCGAGATACTTGCGTAAGCAAGAGCGTAGGCTGAAAGTGCCTGCACCGACGCGCAGCGGTAGTTCAGTCGGTTAGAATACCGGCCTGTCACGCCGGGGGTCGCGGGTTCGAGTCCCGTCCGCTGCGCCATATTTAACGAGTCAGACACTGTCTGGCTCGCGATTGAAAAGCACCGAAGCTTTCAGTCAAACGAGTTACTTGAGCGCAAGCTCAAAGCGATACGCAGCGGTAGTTCAGTCGGTTAGAATACCGGCCTGTCACGCCGGGGGTCGCGGGTTCGAGTCCCGTCCGCTGCGCCATATCTGTTTCAAGGACCACTGAACGCCTTGAAGCACCGAAAGCGACCTCTGGTTGATTCGGCATCGATAGCAAAGACCCTGGTCGAAAGACCGGGGTTTTTTGTGTCTGAAATTTGACCTTTCCCAAATTCCTCCCTTAAAGCCGGCGACGAACTTTAGCCGTGGCTCGTTCGATGCTGCCGGGCAATCTACCTGCGTCTCTGAGTCGCTGCGATGCAATGCCGCATTGATTTTTTGATTCTTTGGTCAAATTTTTGTAACTGGTTGTTTGCTGCGAGCTCAGAAACCTATAAAGTTAACCTTTCGGTCAGCTTTGCACTGTCATCACGCCCTTTGCTTCGTCAAAAAGGGCTTCTGCAAGACTCGAGATTCCCAGTAGATAACCAGAAGGGCGGATCCATAACCGCCCAGAGGATGATCCATGTCCAACCGTGAAATATCCCGGCGCTCGTTCCTCCAGGGCGGGCTGGTGGCGGGTGTGAGTGTCACGCTCACGCCGCTCAGCAGTCAGGCGCTGGCTGCCTTGATGGAAAACAGCGTGACTGTGCCGTCCGAGCAATGGCTCGGCAGCAACGGCAAGGCACGCCAGCGTAACGATGCCTTGTCCAAGGTCTGCGGCAGCAAAGTGTTTGCCCGCGACATCCGTTCCAAGGACATGCCGGGTTGGCCCCAGCAGCAAGGCCACGCCATGTTGCTGAAAACCATCAAGGCTGACCGCATCTACGACGGCTATGACCTGTCGTGGCTCGGCGCTGATCTGCAGCCTGATCGCATCGTCACCGCCGCCGACCTGGACAAGGACGGCATTGTGTTCCCTGAAGAGCACGCGCCGGATCCGCTGCTGCCGGAAGGCAAAGTGCCGATGTTCATCGGCCACCCGGTTGCGATCCTGATCTGGAACGACTTCGAGCGGTTCCGTCAGGCCAAGAACAAACTCAAATTCAATGACAAAGCGATTCGTTACGGTGCGCAAGTACCGTTCTACGAAGGCGATCCCTATGGCAGTTTCCGCTACGTGCGGGTCGGTGGCTCGACGTCGGCAGACGAAGACGAATTCGCCAGCCTCAAGGACTCGATCCTGTTCCCGATGCTGAAAAACCGTCGTCCGGTGTGGAATTCCCAGCCGAACCTGCACGGCAACCTGACCGAGCGCGGCCTGTTCTACGCCGACCGCATGAAGAAAGAGATCGATACCCCGCCGGACAACTGGCTGGTGTTCGACGAGCGCTACAAAACCCCGTCGATCGAACCGGCCGCGATGGAGCCGGACAACGGCAACGGCTGGTACGATCCGGCGACCAAGACCCTGCATTTCGTCGTCGCCACTCAATGCCCGCTGGAAACCGCCACCGAGACCGCGAAGATGATCGGGCCGTCGCGTTTCGGCCTGGCGAACCTGAACATGCACCCGGGCTACACCGTCGGTTACGGTTCCAAGGACCACAACATTTTCGTCTACTACGCAGCCCTGGCGGCGTTGTACGGTGCGGGTGTACCGATTCGCCTGGCCAACGACCGCTACGAGCAGTTCCAGAGCGGCATCAAGCGCCACCCGTTCGACATCCGCTACCAGTTGGCAGTGGACAAGACCGATCACAGCTTCAAGATTTTCCGTGCCGAGATGAGCGTCGACGGTGGCGGTCGGATCAACTACAGCCCGTCGGTGGCCGCCGTTGGCGCTACGGCGGCGCAGTCGATCTACTACATGCCGCAGAACGACCTGCAGGTCACCGCTTACCATTCCCGCGCCGTTGAAGCAGGTTCGATGCGCGGTTACGGCACCCTGCAGAGCATGGCTTCCACCGAGATGATGGTCGACGAAATCGCCGATCGCCTTGGTGTCGATGCCATTGATCTGCGCCGCAAGAACGCGCTGCGCTCGGGAATGAAAAACACTCAGGGCGCGATCCCGGCCGGTGCGTTGCGCCTGCACGAGATTCTCGACAAGGCTTCGCTGCACGAAGTCTGGAAAAACCGCGACGCGATCAAGAAACAGCGTGAAGCAGCGGATCCGGACAACTGGTATGGCGTGGGTTTCGCCATTTGCCAGAAAGACTTCGGCACCGGTTCCGAAGCGCCGATGGCCAGCATCGAGTTCACCGCTGACGGGCGCATTTCCCTGCGTCACATCGGCATCGAGATCGGCACCGGCATGTCCACCTCGCAAGCATTGGTGGTGGCTGATTTCCTCGGCAGCGCGGCTCACGACGTGAAGACTGGCGAAACCGAGTGGGATGAGATGCAACTGGTGACCGCCGGCAACCCTTACATCATGAGCCAGGCCGAGCAGGACAACTTCCTGCGTAACCCGCGCTGGGTCGGCAAACTGGCGTCGGCCTCGTCCGCGACCAACTCCGCCTATTACTTCAGTCACGCCACCCGTGAAGCGGCGCGCGTGCTGTTCAACCACGGTCTGTGGCCGGCAGCGCTGGAGATCTGGCGTCAGGGCCCGTACGGCGGTCAGGCCAACCCTTACGTGGTGCGTCGCGAAGATGCGCATTGGGTCGACGGCAAACTGACTGCCAACGGCATGCAGCCACTGACTTTCGAAGAGCTGGCCAAGCGTGCCCACGAGCGCGGTCTGGTCACTGGCGCCACGGTTCACGGTTTCAACCGCTGGAGCTGGGCTGAAGCCGAATACAGCATCGATGGCGTGCGCGAGCGTTTGCCGCTCGACGGTCTGGCGGTGAAGTACGGCGACGGCGCCCCGAAAGCGAAAAAGGCACAGATGACCAGTGCCGGTTTCCACCTGTTGGATCGGCAGAATGTTGCCTATCCGGTGGTTCAACTGAACAACGCCGCTGTGACCTACTACAGCCCGGTCGCAACGCTGGTGGAGTTGAAGGTCAACAAAGGTTCGGCAGAAGTCGAAGTGCTCAACCATCACTCGTGGCTGGAATGCGGTCGGGTGCTGGTCGAAGAACTGGTTCGTGGCCAGCTCGAAGGCGGGATCGCCATGGGCATCGGTCACGCCTTGATGGAAGAGATGCCGCTGTACGAAGGCGGGCCGGGGGAGGGTGACTGGAACTTCAACCGCTATCGCCTGCCGATGGCACGGCATGTGGCGGTGTGGAAGCAGACTTCGGAAATCCTGCCGCCGCTGTCCCCAAGCGACCCGTCCAAAGGCATTGCCGAAGTGGTGATGATCCCGGTGGTCGGTGCCATCGGTAACGCCGTGGCCCACGCCATCGGTAAACGTGTTCGCGATTTGCCAATCACTGCTGCGCGCATCAAGGAGGCCCTCAATGGCTAACCGTCCGCTTCAACTGACCCTCAACGGTCAATCCGTCGGCCCGGTGGACATCCCTGATGACCTGCCGATGATCGATTACCTGCACGAATACGAGAACCTCACCGGTTCGCGCCTGGGCTGCGGCCAGGGCATCTGCCACGCCTGCGTGGTGATCGTCGACAACCCGGACGGCACCAGCGAGGAAGTGCGCACCTGCATCACCGGCGCGCATTACTTCGAGGGCAAGAAAGTCCGCACCATCGAAGGCCACGCCAAGCGTGACGAGCAAGGCCAGGTGACCGAGCTGAACCCGATCCAGCAGCGCTTCGTCGACGAATTCGCCTTCCAGTGCAGCTACTGCGCACCGGGCTTCGTCAACGCCGCGACCGTGCTGGTGGAAAAGCTGCAACGCCAGCCGATCGTCAAAAGCAAACTGGAACAAGTCATCGAGGACAGCCTCGGCCATCACGTCTGCCGTTGCACTGGGTACGTGCGTTACTACAACGCCACCCGCAACGTGTTGACCGATCTCGGCCTGGTCAAGGAGGGTTAAGCATGAAGCAACTACTGACCCGCCTGGCCCTGGCGGTCGGGCTGGCTGCGCCTGTGTTGGCGGTGCACGCGGATGATCAGGTCAAGCGCGGCGAGTACCTTGCCCGCGCGGCCGACTGCATGGCCTGCCACACCGCACCGGGTGGCGCGCCATTTGCCGGCGGGCTGCCGATCGTGTCGCCGTTCGGCACGATCTACGGCACCAACATCACTCCAAGCAAAGAGCACGGCATCGGTCTCTACACCGATGACGAGTTCTTCGCTGCGCTCACCGAAGGCAAGCGTCGTGACGGCGCCAATCTGTACCCGGCGATGCCGTACACCTCGTATCACTTGATGCCGCGTGCGGATTCGGATGCGATTCACGCGTATCTGAAAACCATTGAGCCAATCGAGCGTGCCGCACCGGTGACCAGCCTGAGCTTCCCGTTCAACGTGCGTCCGGGCTTGATCGGCTGGAACATGATGTACGGCAAAGCCTTGAAGCTGGAGCTCGCCGAAGGCAAAAGCGACGCTTGGAAACGCGGCCAGTACATGGTCGAAGTGCTTGGCCACTGCGGTGAATGCCATACGCCACGCGGCCTGCCGGGCGCGATGCAGTTGGACAAGCGCCTGACCGGCGGCATCCTCAACGGGTATCTGGCACCGAGCCTGCTGGCCACTGATCTGGCGGCGCGCGGCTGGAATCATCAAGACCTGAGTACGTTCCTCAAGCACGGCATGAGCGCCCAGGGCACGATGTTCAACGAGATGTTTCCGGTGTTCCACAACAGCACTCAGGGCCTGAGTGATCCTGATCTGGCGGCGATGGCGACTTTCCTGCTGGGCGATCAGCCTCCGGCAGCGAAAGAACTGACCGACGTGCCGGTGGAAAAACTCAGTGCCAGCGCTCAACGCGGCCGTCAGGAATACTTGAACGTCTGCGCCGGCTGTCACGCGGCCGGTGGCGAGGGCAAGCCGCACATCGCGGTGGCCATGCGAGGCAACACCACGCTGCGTCTGGAAGACCCACGCAACCTGTTGCGCGTGATCGAGGATGGCATCGGCGAACAGAAATTCGCCGGGTTCGAACACATGCAGCCGATGCCGGGTTTTGCCGACAAGCTCAGTGCCGAACAACTGACCGATCTGCTGAACTACCTGCGTCAGGGCTGGGGTGGTCAGTCGGCCGAGTTGGCGGTCGGCGATGTGCAGAAGCTCCAGGCTGACGCTCCGTCCATCGAGCACAAGGCGCACTGATCATGCAGCATCTCGATCTGCAGGTTGTGCGTCGGGCGCTGGAGTGGTCGACGGCGGGGCAGCGCATCTGGCTCTGCACCGTGCTGACCACCTATGGTTCGGCGCCCCGCGCGCCGGGTTCACTGCTGGCGGTGAACGACGGCGGGCAGTGGATCGGGTCGTTGTCCGGTGGTTGCGTCGAGGAAGACTTTCTCGAGCGCGTCGCCGAAGGTGCGTTTCTCGATTCGATCAATGTCGTGCGTTATGGCGAAGGTGACGATCCGCGTTCGCGGGTCAGCCTGCCGTGCGGCGGCATTCTCGATGTGCTGGTAGAGAAATTTGACGCCGGCTGCGATGTGCAGGCGCACCTGCGTGAACTCGAATCGGCGTTGCTGGGGCAGCGCCGGTTGATTCGCGAGGTCGATCTGACCACCGGAGCGCGCAGCCTGTTTGCCGATCGCGAGCAGGGCGCGCGGATCGAGCGTGAAATCGACCGGGTACGGATCCGCATCGGGGCCGCCCAGCGTTTGCTGCTGGCCGGCTATTCCAGCGTGGCGCAGGCCTGTGCGGAGTTCGCGGTCGGTCTCGGCTTCGAAGTGATTCTCTGCGACCCGCGTGATGAAGTGCTGGAAGGCGTGGTGCTCAATGGCGTGGAGATTCGCCGACAATTGCCGTCGGTGTTCATCGCCGATGGCGGTTGCCACCGTGATACAGCGGTGGTGGCGTTGACCCACGATCCGCGCATCGACGATCTGGCGATGATGGAGGCCGTGCGCACCGAAGCGTTCTACATCGGCGTGATGGGCTCGCAGCAGACGTCGCAGAAGCGCTTCGAGCGTTTGCGGCGGATTGGCGGTCTGGGGGAGGGCGAGCTGGCGCGGATTCATGCGCCGATCGGTCTTAACCTTGGCAGCAAGACGCCGGCGGAAATTGCTTTGGCGGTGCTCGCAGATATCCTGCGGATTCGCAGCGGGATTGCACGGGATCAGTTGTGATTGATGCGCGAAAAAAAGGGCCGCTTTTCAGCGGCCCTTTTTTTCGCGCATCAGAAACCGAGCTTGTCGCGCAGTCCGTAGTACCACGCGCCCAGTGCGGCAAACGGTGTGCGCAGCAGTTGCCCGCCGGGGAACGGGTAGTGCGGCAGGTCGGCAAACGCATCGAAACGCTCGGCTTGTCCGCGCAGAGCCTCGGCCAGTACCTTGCCGGCCAGGTGTGTATAGGTCACGCCGTGGCCACTGCAGCCTTGAGAATAATAGATGTTGTCGCCCAGACGTCCGACCTGAGGCAGGCGCGACAGGGTCAGCAGGAAATTGCCGGTCCAGGCGTAGTCGATTTTCACGTCCTTGAGCTGCGGGAAGGCCTTGAGCATTTTCGGGCGGATGATCGCTTCGATGTTTGCCGGATCCCGCGCGCCATATACAACGCCGCCGCCGAAGATCAGGCGTTTGTCGCCGCTCAGGCGGTAGTAGTCGAGCAGGTAGTTGCAGTCTTCGACGCAGTAGTCCTGCGGCAGCAAGGATTTCGCCAGCTCATCGCCCAGAGGCTCGGTGGTGATGACCTGAGTGCCGCATGGCATCGATTTGGCCGCCAGCTCCGGCACCAGATTGCCGAGGTAGGCGTTGCCGGCCACGATGATGAATTTGGCCCTGACTCTGCCCTGCGGTGTGTGCACGACCGGGTTGGCGCCGCGTTCGATGCGCACGGCCGGCGACTGCTCATGGATGGTGCCGCCCAGGGACTCCACAGCGGCTGCTTCGCCCAGCGCCAGGTTAAGCGGGTGGATGTGGCCGCCGCTCATGTCGAGCATGCCACCGACATATTGATCACAAGCCACCACTTCGCGGATGCGGCGTTGATCGAGCAGTTCCAGTTGGGTATGGCCGAAGCGTTCCCACAAGCGCTTCTGCGATTCGAGGTGGTCCATTTGCTTGGCGGTGAGGGCGGCGAATACGCCACCGTCCTTCAAGTCGCACTGAATGTTGTACTTGCTGACGCGCTCACGAATGATCCGGCCGCCTTCGAACGCCATCTGCCCGAGCAGTTGCGCCTGCTTCGGGCCGACGCTGCGTTCGATCACATCAATGTCACGGCTGTAGCTGTTGACGATTTGCCCGCCATTACGCCCCGAAGCGCCGAAACCGACCTTGGCGGCTTCCAGCACGGTCACGCGAAAACCGTTCTCAAGCAGGAACAGGGCCGAGGAAAGTCCCGTATAGCCAGCGCCGATCACACAGACATCCGTCTCCACGTCATCCTGCAGAGCAGGGCGTGGTGGTACGGCGTTGGCCGACGCAGCGTAATAAGACTCTGGGTAAGGGGTGTTCGCCATCCTGCAGCCTCTGTTTAATATATTTTACGAGTGCAGCGATCCTACCCCAGTTGAAAAACCTCCGCCAGCTACGGGGAAATCTTCTTGCGCCGGGTCGAAATTAAATATTTTGCATATTCATAGGGTTAGGTGAAAAAAAGGTGTTGACACCCCTCCGGAATTCCGTAGAATGCCGCCTCACAGCAGGCACGTAGCTCAGTTGGTTAGAGCACCACCTTGACATGGTGGGGGTCGTTGGTTCGAGTCCAATCGCGCCTACCAAACAAAATCCGCTCTGCTGGGCGGTCTAAAGGGGTCACCGGAAACGGTGACCCCTTTTTGCATTTTGCGATTTGCAAAACCTTTGCAAAATCCGGCTTGGTCGACCGCAGCTACACTTCGCGCATTTGCAGGGATGTATTCATGAGTCGCCAGCTCAGGCGCGCCGGCCCGGGTGGTATCGAAAGTACTGATCGCAATGGATTTTGATCCATTCGTCCGCTGAATGTCATGGGCGACCTTTTAAATAGTGTGGATATTTAAGGGGTTACAGATTTTATTAACCATCCGGTTATCAAAAAATCGTTGTTACGAGGCAAATAAATCAGTAATATCCGCCCCGCGTTCACCACCACGGTTTATGCATTTTTAAATCCCAAGCTTCCATCAGCTGCTTGGGATTTTTTTTGCCCGCGATTTGCCTTCCCTGCACCTCTGTCCAGTCTCTCGCTTCGCCCGCTTCTGTTTTTCCGGGAGGAGTGACAAGCAGGCTCACAATTTTTCAACTACTACTGTCAGGCTGATTTCAACTCTGCCGGACGGAAGTTCATCGATGCTGGTTCATTGGTTTCTTGCAGCGATTCATTTACTGGCGTTTGCCATAGGTTTCTGGGCGGTGTTGACGCGTGGGGCCGCCTTCAGTCGTCTGGCGTCCGGCGCGGGTGAGGTCGGGCGCGTGTTGCTTGCCGACAATCTGTGGGGGCTTTCGGCGCTGGTGTTGCTTATCACCGGTGGCATGCGCGCTTTTGCCGGTTATGAGAAGGGAACCGACTACTACCTGCATCAGCCGCTGTTCCATCTGAAGATGACGCTGTTTGTGCTGATTCTGCTTTTGGAGCTGGTGCCGATGATCACCCTGATCAAATGGCGTTTGGCCAAGGCGCGCGGCGTTGTCCCTGATACAGGGCGTGCGAAGGTGTTCGCACGGATCAGTCATGCCGAAGCGCTGCTGTTGATATTGATGGTCGTGGCAGCCACCGGGATGGCCCGTGGCATTACATTCGGCTAGGCGGGCGAGATTCCCAACCGCTATTCGGAAATGTCCGACAGCCAGTCCATGGAATGACGGTTAGTATCGGTTGCGAGAAGGGTTGAGGCAGGAAGGGGCGTAGCACGCGCCGTCACCAAAGAGGTGGGGGAATGGCAATACGGCGCTTGAATCTTTAGCCAGTCATTGCGCGCAGGCAAACGAACTGGCTACTGACTGCGATAGGGCTCAGGGCGTTTGTGGCTTGTCCGGGGCGGTCAGGCCAGCCTGGATGCGCTGGTAGATTTCTTCCCGATGCACTGCAACGTTCTTCGGAGCATTGATGCCGATTCGAACTTGCTGGCCGCTGACGCCTAGAATGGTGATCGTGATGTCATCACCGATATTTATGCTTTCACCGACTTTGCGGGTGAGTATCAGCATGGTCTTCTCCTTGATTGCTTTGTAGGGCACCTGATTCAGACAGTGCAGAGGTCGGTGGTACGTATAGATTAGTGCGAAGTTTTACAGTTTGGGTGCCTCTTTCTGACGCGCAGCAGCGGCATTAATTCCCAGCGCGTAACTATACAGGGGCTGCCAGCATCAATCTCGTCCTTTTGTGCCCATTTTGCGGGGCTGCGAAAGTATTCTCGAATGTTAAGATCGCCGCTTTGAAAATTCAGAGGGAAGCGTTGTGCGCAAATTGGTCTGGGTAGTCGCGGCACTGGCATTGGCAGGATGTGGCGAAGGCAAGAGTGTGGATGCACAACAGCCGAAACCTGCTGTGGTAACAGCGCCTGCTGCGGTGGGTCCTCAATGGGATCTGGAAGTGCGCGGTGAAACCCCTCAAGCCGTGAGCGATCTCAGTGGTTGGCTGATCGAGCATGCTTTTGTGGCCAGTGTTGTCAAGGATGCCAGCGGCAAGACTCGGATTCTCCTCGGTCCTTTCAATTCGAAGGCTGACGCCGAGGCGCGTCAGGCGGATGTGAATGCAGCGCTGATCAAGGCGAAGAAGCAGAACATCGAGACGCTGGTGATCGAGCGCACGTCGGCGCAATAAGCGATCCATTCGGCGGAGCTGACTAAAGGGTGTCCCCCGTGATTCGTTTTTAAAGCAATCACCGAAGATACCCAGAAGGAGCTCCGCATGGCCTCCGCCAATCCTTACAAGTTGTTCGACGTTGTTTTGCGTCACAAGCAACATCTGAGCCCGCATCTGATGCGGATCACCCTCGCAAGCCCGGCGGTCACCGAGATGGCTACCTGGGCGCCGGATCAGCGAGTGAAGCTGTTTTTCCCGGCAGCAGACGGCTCACCCGCCAGGCTTTCTCAGGCGGAAGGATGGTACGCCCGTTTTCGCTCGATGCTGGTTGATCGTCGCCCGACGATGCGCACCTACACCATCCGCCACTTGCGTGCCGAAGTGGGCGAAGTGGATATCGATTTCGTCCTGCACGGCGAAACCGGCCCAGCCTCCCGATGGGCGTTGCGATCCCAGCCTGGCGAGTCGATGCAGATTCTGGCACCTGACAGCCAATTCTCGGCACAAGAGGCCGGGGGATTTGAATGGAAGCCACCGCAAACGCTCAAGCAACTTCTGCTGGTCGCCGATGCGACTGCCTTGCCGGCCGCCATGGGTATTCTGGAAGAGCTGGCGACTCTGGCTGAGCCGCCGCAGACCCAGGCGTTTTTTGAGGTCGACAGTCGTGAAGACAGGTTGGCCGTTCCTGAATGGCCCGGACTTTCGGTGCAATGGCTGATCCGCGATCATGCAGTTGCTGGCAGGTTGATGGTGGACGCCGTGCGGCAGGCAAAGCTGCCTGTGGATGCATCGCCTGTTGGGCAAGCGGTCGAACTGGCGGATGTCGACATCGAAGAGGAGATTCTCTGGGAGATCGCCGATACGGCTACCGAGGGATTCTATGGCTGGATCGCCGGAGAATCTGCAGCGGTCATGAGCCTGCGCAAATACCTGATCAAGGAGCGCGGCATCCCTCGAGAGTCACTCAATCTGATGGGCTACTGGCGTTACAACAAGTCCGGAGGTTGAGTACAAAAAAAAGGCCTTGAGTTTATCGCTCAAGGCCTTTTCTTTTGATCAAACAATCAACCGCAGGCTTTCAGGTTCACCGGGCCGACAAACTCGTTGCCGCGTCCCATCACGCATGCCACGCTCTGGTTGCGCTGACGCTCCCAGTCTTGCACCGGATAAGTCTTGTCCCAGGCTTCGTACAGCTGCCGATCCTGCTTCGACAGGCGCAAGCCGTACTGTTTGCTCATGTAAAAGTAGGTGCGGGCGATCATGCCGCGAATCGAAGGGCGGGGCATGACCTTCTTCGCCTTGAAGTCGACCTGAGTCAGGCATGAGCCGTACTGACCCTTTTCGACCGGCAGCCAACCATAGCTGAAGTTGCTGCGGTCGCCATTCACCTCGCCAATGCTCGGCACCAGGTTGTGCAGGTCGGCTTCGGCTTTCTGATAGCCAGGGTCGTAGCGGGTGCAATTCTTGCGACCGCCTTCCTGCCAGCATTGACGTTGATGGCCGAACTGCCATGCGGGAACGATGTGTTCCCATTCGATGCGGGAGGCCCGTTTGGCGTTCTTGCGTGGGACGTAGCCGCAGGCGGCCAGATCAACCTTGTTACCGGTGTATTTGCACCCGCAATAAAACTCGGTCGATTGTGGAGCGTACAGCTTCCAGGCGACCTTCTTGGCCTCGGTGAACGTACGCGGTGCGCCAGCTTGCGCACCCAGGGAAATGAACAGCAACAGCACAGCAGCAAAACGCAGAATCATTGAATCAATCTTCCTTCGGCACAACCCAGAAAATCTGTACGCCACCGTCGTCGCGGTAGGCGAGGGTGACGTTGTCGTTCTCGTCGATCTCTTCCAGTAAGCGCTCCCACTCGTCCGCCGGTTCGTCCGGAAGGCGGAAGATCAGTGCGGCTTTGGCTTTTTGTGCGGTGGGGGAGTTGATGATTTTTTGAACGCGCATGCCCATACGTTCGTAAGCGTCAGGAGCATCAGGGGAAGTGGCCACGAGGTTATCCTTATTAAGCTGTACGTGCATACAGTATTTAACTGTAGGCATTTTCGCAACTGCTTAAAATTCAAGAAAATCCTCTGACACCGGTTTTCCGGTTTTGGTGTCGCGCAGGTGTAATTTTTCTTTGGCGGATGTGGGAGCTCCACCCTCCGTCAAGTTGACGAAGGGTGAAGTCAGTGACCGATCAGGAAGGATCAGACGAAGACGAATCAGTATTCCCAGAACATCCGTTGCAGCTCTTTGCTGTCGTTGGTCTTGGTCAGCGCAACCATGGCCAGGATGCGGGCTTTCTGTGGGTTCAAGTCGTGAGCGACCACCCAGTCGTATTTGTCGTCAGGCTGTTCGGCGTTGCGCAGAACGAAACCGCCGGCATTGACGTGAGACGAGCGAATGATCTGCACGCCGTCCTTGCGCAGAGCCTGCAAGGCCGGAACCACGCGGGAGGAAACCGAGCCGTTGCCGGTGCCGGCATGGATGATCGCCTTGGCGCCGGACTGGGCGAAAGCCTTGTAGGCTGTATCGCTGACATTGCCGTAGGAATAGGCGATTTCTACATCAGGAAGGCTCTTGATGTTTTTGATGTCGAATTCCGAATCCATGGTGTGGCGCTTGGCTGGCAGGCGGAACCAGTAGGATTTGCCTTCGACTACCATGCCGAGCGGGCCCCAGGCGCTTTTGAACGCTTCGGTCTTGATGTTGATCATCTTGCTGACATCGCGACCCGACTGGATTTCATCGTTCAGGGTCACCAGTACGCCTTTGCCGCGCGCTTCTTTGCTGCTGGCGACGGCCACGGCGTTGTACAGGTTCAGCATTCCGTCCGCCGACATGGCGGTGCCCGGGCGCATGGAGCCGACGACGATGATCGGCTTGTCGGTTTTTTCCACCAGGTTCAGGAAGTACGCGGTCTCTTCCAGGGTGTCGGTGCCGTGGGTGATGACGATGCCATCGACGTCTTTGCTCTCGGCCAGTTCGGAAACACGACGACCCAGTTGCAGGAGGTTTTCGTTGGTGATGCTTTCCGAGGCGATTTGCATGACCTGTTCGCCACGCACATTGGCCAGCGTGCTCAGCTCGGGAATGCCGGCGATCAACTGTTCGATGCCCACTTTCGCAGCCTGATAGGTCGCACTGTTGGCTGCGCTGGCGCCGGCACCGGCAATAGTGCCGCCGGTGGCCAGTACCACCACGTTGGCCAGTTTGGCCTGGGTTTCAGCTTCTTTTGCCTGGAGGGCGGTTGGCAGGAGCAGGAGAAGGGCCAAAGCGCCCGGAACGAAACTCTTCAAAGCAGATGTCATTATTTTTCTCTCTAGTAGTGAGACGGTGCTGATGCAGGTTCATCTAGATGCGCCCCGGGCCGATCTGAATGCCAGGGGTGCAGGGAGGGAGCAGGATCTGTACCAGTCGCACTTTGCTTTGGCGAAGTATTTAACTTTTTGATTTATATCAGTATTTATCGGGTTGACGATTTTTTGCAGCAATCGTTTATCCGGTATTCCGAACAATGGAAGCTTTCATGTTCGGCTCTCCGAAAAGTACCACTGCATCTGTCGACGCAATCAGGTTGCCGGTTTCGAGTTTTCTGCTAAAGAAACCGTCAATCAGGCCGATGCGTGCTAAAGGACACTGAAACTTAGGGAGTTCACATGTCACTGACGATCGGTTTTTCAAATCCCGCTTCGGTCACGATCGGCGGCAAAACTGCAGCGACGATCAATGCAATGAGTGAAGCTGAGGCCGATGCGTCCGCCGAGGCGCTGGGTACGGAAAAGGTTGAAACCAATCAGGTCAGAACCGGTGGTCCTGCCCAGGAAGCAAGCGCAAGCGAGGCTGAAGGCGGTGACAATCTGAGCGTCACTATCAAGACGCTGCTCAAACGCATGCAGGAATTGCAGAAGCAGCTTCAGGAGCAGCAACAGCAACTGGCCGCCGCGCAGGCTGCGAGTTATCCAACCCCCGAAGCCAAGTCGCAAGCGGTGATGTCCATCCAGGGGCAGATCGCTCAAACCAGCGGTGCGCTGCTGGAAGTCTCGGCTGCGCTGGTCAAGGAAATGTCGAAGGGGTCTTCCGCCGGTAATGTGGTCAACACCACGGCTTGAGCACCCAATGGGCGGATCGATGGATTCGCCCTGTAACGCAATACCGATTTCTGATTGTTGACAAATGTCGGCCTGATTCGCATAGTTCGGTCTACGCAAACGTTTGCGCGGCCTTCGCGATGGATTGAATTGTCGTGGGGTGCAGCGAGCTTACGCCAGCGCAAGCGTTGCTCACAATAATCATAAGATCGGAGTGAACCCATGAAGCTGCCATTCGCTGGACGTCTTCTTGCTGTCGCCATGCTGGCTGCCGCATCCACTGCACTGCCTGTCTCTTCGGCTTTCGCCGAATCCCCTGAAAAACCCAAAGTTGCCCTGGTCATGAAATCCCTAGCCAACGAATTCTTCCTGACCATGGAAGACGGCGCCAAGGCCTACCAGAAAGAACATTCCGCCGATTTCGACTTGATCTCCAACGGCATCAAGGATGAAACCGATACGGCGGGGCAGACGCGCATCGTCGAGCAGATGATTCTGGCGAAGGTCAATGCACTGGTCATCGCACCGTCTGATTCCAAGGCGATGGTGCCGGTGATCAAGAAAGCCGTCGATGCCGGTATCACCGTGATCAACATCGACAACCAGCTGGATCCGGCTGTGATCAAAAGCAAGAACATCAGCGTTCCTTTCGTAGGCCCGGACAACCGCAAAGGCGCGCGTCTGGTGGGCGAATACCTGGCCAAGCAACTGAAGGCCGGTGACGAAGTGGGCATCATTGAAGGCGTCTCCACGACGACCAACGCCCAGCAGCGTACCGCAGGCTTCAAGGATGCGATGGAGGCCGCGCAGATCAAGGTTGTCTCCCTGCAGTCCGGCGATTGGGAAATCGACAAGGGCAATAAGGTCGCCGCTTCGATTCTCAGCGAGTACCCGGACGTGAAGGCGCTGCTGGCCGGCAACGACAGCATGGCCGTAGGTGCCGTTTCCGCCGTGCGCGCTGCCGGCAAGGCCGGTCAGGTGCAGGTTGTCGGTTACGACAATATCAACGCCATCAAGCCCATGCTGAAGGACGGTCGCGTCCTGGCGACGGCCGACCAGTACGCTGCGAAGCAGGCGGTGTTCGGCATCGAGACCGCGCTGAAAATCATCAAGGGCGAGAAAGTCGACAGTGGTGCCAATGGCGTGATCGAAACGCCGGTCGAGCTGGTCACCAAGTAAGTCCTTTGGCGACACGATGGCGCTCGTCCGTCCGGGCGAGCGCATGGAGATTTTTATGTCAGTTTCCGCTCCGAACGCTGTCCTCTCGGTCAGCGGTATCGGCAAGACCTATGCGCAACCGGTTCTGACCGGCATCGACCTGACGTTGATGCGCGGTGAAGTGCTGGCGCTGACCGGTGAGAACGGTGCCGGCAAAAGCACTCTGTCGAAGATCATCGGTGGACTGGTCACGCCTACCACCGGCCAGATGCAGTTCCAGGGCAAGGAATATCGCCCCGGCAGCCGCACGCAGGCTGAAGAGCTGGGTGTGCGCATGGTCATGCAAGAGCTCAATCTGCTGCCGACGCTTTCGGTGGCGGAGAACCTGTTCCTTGACAACCTGCCGAGCAACGGTGGCTGGATCAGCCGCAAGCAGCTGCGCAAGGCTGCGATCGAAGCCATGGCTCAGGTCGGCCTCGATGCCATCGACCCGGACACACTGGTCGGCGAGTTGGGCATCGGTCACCAGCAAATGGTCGAGATCGCCCGTAACCTGATCGGCGATTGTCACGTGCTGATCCTCGACGAACCGACCGCGATGCTGACCGCACGCGAAGTCGAGATGCTCTTTGAGCAGATCACCCGGCTGCAGGCGCGCGGTGTCTCGATCATCTACATCTCCCATCGCCTCGAAGAACTGGCCCGGGTCGCACAGCGCATTGCCGTGCTGCGTGACGGCAATCTGGTTTGTGTCGAACCGATGGCCAACTACAACAGCGAGCAACTGGTCACCCTGATGGTCGGTCGCGAGTTGGGCGAGCATATCGATCTGGGGACTCGCAACATCGGCGCGCCGGCCCTGACGGTCAAAGGCCTGACCCGCTCCGACAAGGTGCGCGACGTGTCCTTTGAGGTTCGCGCCGGTGAGATTTTTGGCATCTCGGGTCTGATCGGGGCAGGGCGTACCGAGCTTTTGCGGCTGATCTTCGGTGCCGATGTCGCGGACTGCGGCACTGTGGCACTCGGTTCACCGGCGAAAACGGTGAGCATTCGCTCGCCAGTCGATGCGGTGCGCAACGGCATCGCCCTGATCACCGAGGATCGCAAGGGCGAAGGCCTGCTGCTGAGCCAATCGATCAGCGCCAACATTGCTTTGGGCAACATGCCGGAGATTTCCAGTGGCGGGTTCGTCAACAACGGCGACGAAACGAAGCTCGCGCAACGGCAGATCGACGCCATGCGTATCCGCAGTTCCAGCCCGACGCAGCTGGTATCCGAGCTGTCCGGCGGCAATCAGCAAAAGGTGGTGATCGGTCGCTGGCTTGAGCGCGACTGCTCGGTGTTGCTGTTCGACGAGCCGACTCGTGGTATCGACGTCGGCGCCAAATTCGATATCTATGCCTTGCTCGGCGAACTGACCCGGCAGGGCAAGGCCTTGGTCGTGGTGTCCAGCGATTTGCGCGAGTTGATGCTGATCTGCGACCGCATCGGTGTGTTGTCGGCGGGGCGTCTGATCGATACGTTCGAACGCGACAGCTGGACCCAGGATGACTTGCTTGCCGCCGCATTCGCCGGCTACCAGAAACGTGATGCGTTGCTCAACGAAGCAGCGCCTAGGGATCTCCCATGAAAACTGCATCTTCCGCCGGCAAATCCAGTGGCAATTTCTACGGCCTTGGCACTTATCTGGGCCTCGCCGGCGCGTTGCTGGCAATGATTGCGCTGTTCTCGGTCATGAGCAGCCATTTCCTGTCGTACAACACCTTCAGCACCCTGGCCAACCAGATTCCCGACCTGATGGTGCTGGCAGTGGGCATGACCTTCGTCCTGATCATCGGCGGGATCGATCTGTCGGTGGGCTCGGTACTGGCACTCGCGGCCTCCACTGTCAGCGTGGCGATTCTTGGCTGGGGCTGGAGCGTACTGCCGGCGGCCTTGCTGGGTATGGCTGTCGCGGCGTTGGCTGGCACGGTTACTGGCTCGATTACCGTGGCGTGGCGAATTCCGTCGTTCATCGTGTCTCTGGGTGTTCTGGAGATGGCCCGTGGCCTGGCCTATCAGATGACCGGTTCGCGTACGGCCTACATCGGTGATTCCTTCGCCTGGCTGTCGAACCCGATCGCCTTCGGCATTTCGCCGTCGTTCATCATTGCCTTGCTGGTCATCTTTATTGCCCAGGCCGTTCTGACCCGTACTGTGTTCGGTCGCTACCTGATCGGCATTGGCACCAACGAAGAAGCGGTGCGTCTGGCGGGGATCAATCCAAAACCCTACAAGATCCTGGTCTTCAGTCTGATGGGGCTGCTCGCCGGCATTGCGGCGCTGTTCCAGATTTCCCGGCTGGAAGCGGCCGACCCGAATGCCGGTTCCGGCCTTGAGCTGCAAGTGATCGCTGCCGTGGTGATCGGCGGCACCAGCCTGATGGGCGGACGTGGTTCGGTAATCAGCACCTTTTTCGGCGTGTTGATCATCTCCGTCCTGGCGGCCGGTCTGGCGCAGATTGGCGCGACCGAGCCGACCAAGCGCATCATCACCGGCGCGGTGATCGTAATCGCCGTGGTGCTCGATACCTATCGCAGTCAACGCGCAAGCCGACGGGGCTGATAAATGGCAACGATCAAGGATGTGGCGGCACTCGCAGGAATTTCCTATACGACCGTGTCCCACGTAGTAAACAAGACCCGACCGGTGAGCGAAGAGGTGCGGGTCAAGGTCGAGGCGGCGATCAAGAGTCTCGACTATGTGCCGAGCGCCGTGGCCCGTTCGCTGAAGGCGAAAACCACTGCCACCATCGGTTTGCTGGTGCCCAACAGCCTTAACCCATACTTCGCCGAACTGGCGCGCGGGATCGAGGATTACTGCGAGCGTAACGGTTACTGCGTGATTCTCTGCAACTCCGACGACAACCCGGACAAGCAGCGCAGCTACCTGCGGGTCCTGTTGGAAAAACGCATCGACGGCTTGATCGTCGCCTCTGCGGGTGGCGACAGCGGTCTGGCGCAAGGGTTGGCGGGTGTGAAGACGCCGATGGTGATCGTCGACCGTGGACTCGAAGGCGTGGACGCCGACCTGGTGCGCATCGATCACGAATATGGCGCGTACCTTGCGACGCGGCATCTGCTTGGGCTCGGTCATCGCGATATCGCCACGATCGGTGGTCCGGCCAGTACCAGTGTTGCGCAAATGCGTCAGGCCGGTTTTTGTCGCGCGCTGAAAGAGGCCGGTGTTGAGGTGTCCCCGTCGCGCATGCTGGAAAGCGACTTCACCAGCACTGGCGGTTACAACGCGGCCTCGGTCCTGCTCGAGCGAAAACCGCCAAGCGCGATTTTTGCCGGTAACGACATGATCGGCATCGGTGTGCTGCGAGCGGCGGCGGAGCGCAACGTGCGCGTGCCTGCCGAGTTGTCGGTGATCGGCTTCGACGATATCCAGATGAGCCGCTACGTGTATCCAGCGCTGACGACTGTGGGCCAGTCGATCCTGCAACTGGGCGAGATGGCCGCGGAAGTCTTGTTACGAAGAATTGCCACCCCGGGTCTGGCGACGGATCAACGGATCGTGACGCCGAGTATTGTCTTGCGTGAATCGACTGCACCGCTGTCCGGCGTGTTCACCGAATACCGCTGAAACGAATTGAAGAGTAGTGATGTATGTCCACAAATGTAGTGGTAATAGGTAGCCTGAACATGGATCTGGTCACCCGGGCGCCTCGCTTGCCCCGGGGTGGTGAGACGCTGATCGGCCATTCCTTCGCGACCGTGTCCGGTGGCAAGGGCGCCAATCAGGCGGTGGCCGCTGCGCGTCTGGGTGCGAAAGTGTCGATGGTCGGCTGCGTCGGCAACGATGCTTATGGCGTGCAATTGCGCGAGGCGTTACTGGCCGAACAGATCGATTGCCAGGCTGTCAGCGTGGTCGAGGATTCCAGTGGCGTGGCGCTGATCGTGGTCGATGACAACAGTCAGAACGCGATTGTCATCGTTGCCGGTGCCAATGGTTCGATGACCCCGGCGGTCATCGACCGGTTCGACGCCGTGCTGCAAGCGGCCGACGTGATCATCTGCCAGCTGGAAATCCCTGATGCCACCGTAGGCCATGCCCTCAAGCGCGGACGTGAGCTGGGCAAGACAGTCATCCTCAACCCGGCGCCGGCCAGTCGTCCGCTGCCGGCAGACTGGTTTGCCGCCATCGATTACCTGATTCCCAACGAGAGCGAGGCCGCCGCCCTCAGCGGTTTGCCGGTGGACTCGCTGGCGACCGCTGAAAAAGCTGCGGCGCACCTGATGTCACTGGGCGCCGGCAAGGTCATCATCACGCTGGGGGCTCAAGGCTCTTTGTTCGCCAACGGTATGGGTTACCAGCATTTTCCTGCACCCAAAGTGAAGGCTGTCGATACCACTGCCGCCGGGGATACCTTTGTCGGCGGATTTGCCGCTGCACTGGCGGCCGGCAAAACGGAGGCCGAGGCCATTCGTTTTGGACAGATTGCTGCGGCCTTGTCGGTCACCCGGGCAGGTGCCCAGCCGTCCATTCCCACCACCTCCGACGTACAGGCATTCAAACCCGCATGAAAAAGACTCCTTTGCTCAATGTCGCCCTGTCGCGGCTGATTGCTTCCCTCGGCCACGGCGACATGGTCGTGATCGGTGATGCCGGCCTGCCGGTGCCGCCGGGTGTCGAGTTGATCGACCTGGCGTTGACGCACGGCGTACCGGACTTCGTCAGCACTCTGAAAGTCGTGCTCAGCGAGATGCAGGTGGAAAGCCACGCGCTGGCCAAGGAGATTTTCGACAGGCAACCGACCGCGCTGTCCACGCTGGACGAGCTGAATGACGAAGGCTCGCTGGGGCGGCGTGACCTGCTCAGTCACGAGCAATTCAAGGTACTCAGCCGACAGGCACGAGCGATTGTTCGTACGGGCGAATGCCAGCCGTACTGCAACATCGTGCTGGTGTCTGGAGTTACGTTCTAAACAGGGTTCGCCCCTTTTGATTTCATCTGCACAAGGAATGCGCCATGCACCGCTATGCTCAAAAAATGCATCAATTGATTCGGAGTCTGCTGCTTTTGTCCGTGATAACCGCGACCGGCGCCCAGGCGGCGGAAAAGATCGACCTGATCATCGACACCGATCCGGGTGCCGACGACGTGGTCGCCCTGTTGTTTGCCCTGGCCTCCCCGGAGGAGCTGAACATTCGCGCGTTGACCACCGTGGCCGGCAACGTGCGTCTGGACAAGACTTCGCGCAATGCCCGGTTGGCCCGTGAGTGGGCAGGGCGGGAAGATATTCCGGTTTACGCCGGCGCGCCGAAACCGCTGATGCGCACGCCGATCTACGCTGAAAACATCCATGGCAAGGAAGGCCTGTCGGGTGTCACCGTGCATGAGCCGAAGAAAGGCCTGGCCGAAGGCAATGCGGTCAACTATCTGATCGACACCCTGAAAAAAGCCAAGCCGCACAGCATCACCATCGCGATGCTCGGCCCGCAGACCAACCTGGCCCTGGCGCTGATCCAGGAGCCGGAGATCGTTCAGGGCATCAAGGAAGTCGTGATCATGGGTGGCGCTCACTTCAATGGCGGCAACATCACGCCAGTGGCCGAATTTAACTTGTACGCCGACCCGCAAGCCGCGGAAGTTGTGCTCAAAAGCGGTGTGAAACTGACTTATCTGCCGCTGGACGTGACCCACAAGATCCTGACCAGCGATGCGCGCCTGAAGCAGATTGCGGCGCTGAACAACAATGCGAGCAAGATTGTCGGCGGCATCCTCAACGAGTACATCAAAGGGGATATGGAGCACTACGGTATTCCGGGTGGCCCGGTGCATGACGCCACCGTCGTGGCTTACCTGCTCAAGCCCGAGCTGTTCACGGGTCGTTCGGTGAATGTGGTGGTCGATAGCCGTGAAGGCCCGACCTTCGGCCAGACCGTTGTCGACTGGTATGACGGCCTGAAGGCGCCGAAGAATGCGTTCTGGGTGGAGAACGGCGATGCCCAGGGCTTCTTCGATCTGCTGACCGAGCGTCTGAAGCGTCTGAAGTAAGCCATACGCCCGCAGGTGCCAGCTTGCGGGCTTCTACTCCCTCTCGGTGTCCGATGTTCCTTTGAAGTCATCGGGATACTTCTCGAACAGCTGGGCGATGAATGACTGCGCGCCTTGTGTTCCCAACGTCTTCACCAGCAAGTCAATGCTGATCAATGCCAATTCCTCGGGACTGCCCGGACTGTAAGAACTGTGCCCTTGTGGCCAGGTGGCCTTGATGTCGGCGGTAATGCTTACGGTGGTCATGGCAAGGCTCGGTCTCGGGATTGAAGTCTTGAGTTAACCATTTTGTCGGGCGGTTGGCACTGCGACTTAGGCATGAGCACAGCGCTATGCGACACTTGGTCGTTTCCGCAGAAAAACAAGGATTGCGCTGTGCAGATCGATTTGAATAGCCCCGACGGCCTGACCCTTGATGCTGTCCGCCAGATGCTTGCGTCGGCCAGTGATGACGAACATACCCAGCTGCGCGTAACCAAGGGCGGGATCGCCTATATATCTTCGGGTGTCACTGGTGGTCAGGACATTGATGGCCTGCTGTTTCGCTTGGAGACCTGGGCAAAAGGCTCAGGGTATGTGGGAAATGTCGCAGCCAGCGACGAAGTCTGGGTCATGCAGATTTTCAATGCGCTCAAGGACAACTGGCCGAATCCGCCCTACGACTACATTGATGTCTACTGAGCGTCATTAATATTCAGTGACGTTTTTCGGGGTGATGCTTCAGGTGTTGCTCAGGCACACTCGGTGTTTTTCCGATGGTGGGGCAGGGTGATGGCACTCATCGGGAAACCAATCGCCGTATTGGTGGTCGCACGATCTCTGGTAAAAATTGAATAAGGAGGCTTCATGCCTTGGAAGTTCGCGTCACTGGGTGCATTGATGGCCGTTGCTTTGTTGGCTGGTTGCACCACGACCTCCAGCGAATCGCAAAAGGATCCCGTGGCGACTGAGGCCGGACATGGTCGTTGTGAAGTATCGGCTGCGGAGTTCGCTCTCGGCAAGAAAGCTTCGCCAGAGCTGTTGGAGCAAGCACGCAAAAAAGCCGGTGCGCAGAACGCCCGGTTCCTCAAGCCGAATGACATGATTACTTTGGAGTACCGCTCCGATCGCCTCAATCTGAATACCGATCAGAACCTGGTGGTCACTCGCGTCAGCTGCGGCTGACTTTCGGGCATTTGTCTTACCCATAAAAAACCCCGTCACATGGACGGGGTTTTTTTAGTGCGCCGGGAAATTACTCTGGGCGAACTTGTGCAGCTTGCATACCCTTTTGGCCTTTCTCAGCCACGAAGGAGACGGTCTGGCCTTCTTTCAGGCTTTTGAAACCGTCAGTTTCGATAGCTTTGAAGTGTACGAACAGGTCGTCACCGCCACCTTGAGGAGTGATGAAGCCGAAGCCTTTTTCATCGTTGAACCATTTAACGGTGCCGGTTTGGCGATTAGACATGGTGTATCTCCAAGAAACATATATTTTCAGTAGTACTGTGCTGCTCAGGCCAACTGGGCACACCGGGGTATCATAGTCGAAATGTTCGCTTTGGTAGCCCCCCGGACGTGCTGTTTGCCAATCAGTCGTGTTTTCTTTACTGCCTGTTTCGGCTGGAGGCCCCGGTTTAAAAGGCTTTGAGCGAAAAATAAAGACAATAAAAAAACCTGTAAAACCTGCATAAATCGTACGAAATGGCCTGAATCAGATGCTTTTCAGCGGTGCTGGAGGCAGTGAAAAGGCCTGTTTCATCATTTTTTCGCCGGGGTATTGGCCTTGCATTTGGCAATTTGCCCCAAGGCTTTCTGTTGCAGTTCAGGCGTGGCCTTGTTGTCCATCAATGCCTGAATGTCGCTGGCCGGGTAGGACTTGATGGCATCGGCACCGCACGCGCAGTGGGATTTTGCGGCAGCGGCACCGATTTGCGGAGTGGCCGCCTGGGTGCACTGAGCCATGTATTTCTCACGCTCGCCCTTTGGCCAGTCGGCGTGGGCGCTCAGCGGCAGCAGCAAAACGAGGGGGGCGACTGCAGCAAGCAGGGTGTTAAGGCGCATGCGAGGATGCTCCTTGTGGGTCAATGTCTTGTTATCTGAGGGCCCAAAGGCCGATCAAGTTCAGCACTCTGGCATAAAACAGACGATTTGCCTCTCGCTAAAACCTGAGTGCATCGGTGACCGTTCATCTGTGCTAGCATGCCTGGCTAGGGCGTTCGCAGGCTCCGGATGACCTTCAGTCCCGGTAGCGGCAGCGCACGAATTTTCCGATTTGAATCCCAGTCACTCTGGTTCGGTTTTCCGGTTGGCCGCAAGGCTCCTGCCGCTGTAAGGCAGGCGTTCGTCATTGAATGGCCTGGATCGGATCTTGTACTGGCTCATCCCAACCCACGTGACCTTTGGTAGGGGTCACCACTAGGAGAGGAGGCGCCATGCCAACTATTACTCTTCCCGACGGCAGTCAACGTTCATTCGATCACCCGGTTTCCGTAGCCGAGGTCGCCGCCTCCATCGGTGCAGGTCTGGCCAAGGCCACCGTAGCCGGCAAGGTCAATGGCAAGCTGGTCGACGCCTGCGACATCATCGACAGCGATGCGACGCTGCAAATCATCACGCCAAAGGATGAAGAGGGGCTGGAGATCATTCGCCACTCTTGCGCCCACCTGGTCGGCCATGCGGTCAAGCAGCTGTACCCGACTGCAAAAATGGTCATCGGGCCGGTTATCGACGAAGGTTTCTATTACGACATTGCCTTCGAGCGTCCTTTTACTCCGGACGACATGGCGGCCATCGAACAGCGCATGCACCAGCTGATCGATACAGAATATGACGTCATCAAGAAAGTCACTCCGCGTGCCGAAGTGATCGAAGTGTTCAAGGCTCGTGGCGAAGACTACAAGCTGCGCCTGGTCGAAGATATGCCGAACGAGCAGGCCATGGGCCTGTACTATCACGAAGAATACGTCGACATGTGCCGCGGTCCGCACGTGCCGAACACTCGCTTCCTGAAATCCTTCAAGCTGACCAAGCTGTCCGGCGCCTACTGGCGCGGTGATGCCAAAAACGAGCAATTGCAGCGCGTTTATGGCACCGCGTGGGCTGACAAGAAGCAACTGGCTGCTTACATCCAGCGTATTGAAGAAGCTGAAAAGCGCGATCACCGCAAGATCGGCAAGCGCCTGGGCCTGTTTCATACCCAGGAAGAAGCGCCGGGCATGGTGTTCTGGCACCCGAACGGCTGGACGCTGTACCAGGTACTCGAGCAGTACATGCGCAAAGTGCAGCGCGACAACGGCTATCTCGAGATCAAGACGCCGCAAGTCGTTGACCGCAGCCTGTGGGAGAAATCCGGGCACTGGGCAAACTACGCCGACAACATGTTCACCACTGAGTCGGAAAGCCGCGACTACGCCATCAAGCCGATGAACTGCCCTTGCCATGTGCAGGTGTTCAACCAGGGCCTGAAGAGCTACCGCGAGCTGCCGATGCGTCTGGCCGAGTTCGGCGCCTGCCACCGTAACGAGCCATCGGGTGCGCTGCACGGCATCATGCGTGTGCGTGCGTTCACTCAGGACGATGCTCACATTTTCTGCACCGAAGAGCAGATGCAGGCTGAATCCGCTGCGTTCATCAAGCTGACCATGGATGTTTACCGCGACTTCGGCTTTACCGACGTCGAGATGAAGCTGTCCACTCGTCCGGAAAAACGCGTCGGTTCCGACGAGTTGTGGGATCGCGCCGAGGCAGCACTGGCTGCAGCCCTTGACAGCGCGGGTCTGCCGTACGATCTGCAGCCGGGTGAGGGGGCGTTCTACGGTCCGAAAATCGAATTCTCGCTGAAAGATTGCCTCGGCCGCGTGTGGCAGTGTGGTACCTTGCAGCTCGATTTCAACCTGCCTGTGCGTCTGGGAGCCGAATACGTTTCCGAAGACAACAGCCGCAAGCATCCGGTGATGTTGCACCGTGCGATCCTCGGTTCGTTCGAGCGTTTCGTCGGGATTCTGATCGAGCACTACGAAGGTGCGTTCCCTGCGTGGCTGGCGCCAACCCAGGCAGTGATCATGAATATCACTGATAAACAGGCAGATTTCGTCGCTCAGGTCGAAAAAACTCTCAACGAAAGCGGGTTTCGTGCCAAGTCCGACTTGAGAAATGAAAAGATCGGCTTTAAAATCCGCGAGCATACTTTGCTCAAGGTTCCATATCTCTTGGTTATTGGGGATAAGGAAGTCGAGATGCAGACTGTCGCTGTGCGTACTCGTGAAGGTGCTGACCTGGGCTCGATGCCCGTCGCCCAGTTCGCTGAGTTTCTCGCGCAAGCGGTTTCCCGGCGTGGTCGCCCAGATTCGGAGTAATTATTATTAAGCGTGAAATGAGACAAGATAAACGAGCTGCACCGAAAGCCCCGATCAACGAGAATATCTCGGCACGCGAGGTTCGGTTAATTGGCGCTGATGGCGAGCAGATTGGCATCGTCTCGATTGATGAAGCGCTTCGTATTGCTGAAGAAGCAAAGCTTGATCTGGTAGAAATTTCTGCCGACGCAGTCCCACCGGTTTGCCGTGTGATGGACTACGGCAAATCGATCTTCGAAAAGAAGAAGCAGATTGCTGCGGCGAAGAAAAACCAGAAGCAGATTCAGGTAAAAGAAATCAAGTTTCGTCCAGGGACGGAGGAAGGGGATTACCAGGTAAAACTGCGCAACCTGGTACGTTTCCTGAGTGACGGGGACAGGGCCAAGGTATCCTTGCGATTCCGCGGCCGTGAGATGGCCCACCAGGAGCTGGGGATGGAACTCCTCAAGCGGGTTGAACAAGACCTGCTCGAGTACGGTTCGGTCGAACAGCATCCTAAGATGGAAGGACGCCAGCTGATCATGGTCATCGCCCCGAAAAAGAAGAAGTAATCAACAGGGCACGGCAGGCCTTCTGATTATGTTTATCAACTGAATGCGGAGTATCCGAACATGCCAAAGATGAAAACCAAAAGTGGTGCTGCTAAGCGGTTTCTGAAAACTGCTAACGGTATCAAGCACAAGCACGCTTTCAAGAGCCACATCCTGACCAAAATGTCGACCAAGCGTAAGCGTCAACTGCGCGGTAGCAGCTTGCTGCATCCGTCTGACGTGGCAAAAGTCGAGCGCATGCTGCGCCTTCGTTAATTTTTGGATCAAGAATAGAGGAAGTAACTCATGGCTCGTGTAAAGCGTGGCGTCATTGCCCGTAAACGTCACAAAAAAATTCTGAAACTTGCTAAAGGCTACTACGGCGCACGCTCCCGCGTATTCCGTGTTGCCAAGCAAGCGGTAATCAAGGCAGGCCAATACGCCTACCGTGACCGTCGTCAGAAAAAACGTCAGTTCCGCGCTCTGTGGATCGCTCGTATCAACGCTGGTGCTCGTGTTAACGGTCTGTCCTACAGCCGTTTCATCGCTGGCCTGAAAAAAGCGTCCATCGAGATCGACCGTAAGGTTCTGGCTGATCTGGCAGTGAACGAAAAAGCGGCGTTTGCTGCGATTGTCGAGAAAGCTAAAGCCACCTTGGCTTAAGTACCCCCGACAGTCACCCGGCCTCACCTCTGTGGGGCCAGGTGTTAAACGTCATAAATAGGGGAAGAGCCTTCAAGCTCTTCCCCTATTTTGTATCTGGAGTCTGTACATGGAAAACCTGGATGCGCTGGTCTCTCAAGCACTAGAGGCTGTGCAAAGCGCTGAAGATATCAATGCCCTGGAGCAAATCCGGGTTCAATACCTTGGCAAAAAGGGTGAATTGACTCAGGTGATGAAGACCCTGGGGAATTTGCCGGCAGAAGAGCGTCCGCAGGTCGGCGCCCTGATCAACGTTGCCAAGGAACGTGTCACAGGCGTTCTCAATGCGCGCATGGCTTTGTTTGAGGAAGCCGAACTGGCTGCCAAACTGTCTGCTGAATCCATTGACGTGACCCTGCCGGGCCGCGGTCAGACCTCCGGTGGTCTGCATCCGGTAACCCGGACTCTGGAACGTATCGAACAGTTCTTCACTCATATCGGCTACGGCATTGCCGAAGGCCCGGAGGTCGAAGACGACTATCACAACTTCGAGGCGCTCAACATCCCAGGCCACCACCCGGCCCGGTCGATGCATGACACCTTCTATTTCAACGCCAACATGTTGCTGCGCACCCATACCTCGCCGGTACAGGTCCGCACCATGGAATCGAAAAAGCCGCCGATCCGCATCGTCTGCCCAGGCCGTGTGTACCGCAGCGACTCCGATATCACCCACTCGCCGATGTTCCACCAGGTCGAAGGTCTGCTGGTCGATCGCGATATCAACTTCGCCGACCTAAAAGGCACGATCGAAGAGTTCCTGCGGGTGTTCTTCGAGAAAGAACTGGCCGTGCGTTTCCGTCCTTCGTACTTCCCGTTCACCGAGCCTTCCGCCGAAGTCGACATGGAATGCGTGATGTGCAGCGGTAAAGGCTGCCGCGTCTGCAAGCAGACCGGCTGGCTGGAAGTGATGGGCTGCGGCATGGTTCATCCGAACGTGCTGCGCATGTCCGGAATCGATCCGGAAGAGTTCTCGGGCTTCGCCTTCGGCATGGGCGTTGAGCGTCTGGCCATGCTGCGTTACGGCGTGAACGACTTGCGTCTGTTCTTCGACAACGACTTGCGGTTCCTCGCGCAATTTCGCTAGTCGTAACGAATTCTTAGGAGAGCAGGATGAAATTCAGTGAACAATGGCTGCGTGGCTGGGTCAGCCCGCAGGTAGATCGCGACGCGCTGGTTGCCCGTCTGTCGATGGCCGGTCTTGAGGTCGATAGCGTTACGCCGGCCGCCGGTGTTTTCAGTGGCGTCGTGGTGGGCGAGGTGCTGAGCACCGAGCAGCACCCCGATGCCGACAAATTGCGCGTTTGCCAGGTCAGCAATGGCGCGGAAACTTTCCAGGTTGTGTGTGGTGCGCCAAACGTGCGTCCGGGCCTGAAAATTCCGTTCGCGATGATCGGTGCCGAGCTGCCGGGCGACTTCAAGATCAAGAAGGCCAAGCTGCGCGGCGTCGAGTCCAACGGCATGCTGTGCTCGCAAGCCGAACTTCAGATCGGCGAAGGCAATGACGGTCTGATGGA
This sequence comes from Pseudomonas sp. R15(2017), assembly GCF_002112685.1. Classification (NCBI taxonomy): domain Bacteria; kingdom Pseudomonadati; phylum Pseudomonadota; class Gammaproteobacteria; order Pseudomonadales; family Pseudomonadaceae; genus Pseudomonas; species Pseudomonas sp. R15(2017). The sequence continues at coordinate 128,454 of NZ_NEII01000007.1, read as the reverse complement.
GCTGCCGGCTGATGCGCCGGTGGGCGAAGATTTTCGTGTTTATCTGGACCTGGAAGACGCCAGCATCGAAGTCGATCTGACTCCGAACCGCGGCGACTGCCTGTCCCTGGCCGGTCTGGCCCGTGAAGTCGGCGCGTTGTACGACGCTCCGGTCACTCGCCCGGTGGTGAAGGCCGTTCCTGCAGTGCACGACGAAGTGCGCTCCGTCGAAGTCCTGGCACCTGCTGCCTGCCCGCGTTATCTGGGCCGTGTCATCCGTAACGTTGACCTGTCCAAACCGACGCCACTGTGGATGGTTGAGCGCCTGCGTCGCGCCGAAGTCCGCAGTATCGACCCCGCCGTCGACATCACCAACTACGTGATGCTCGAGCTGGGCCAGCCGCTGCACGCTTTCGATCTCGCCGAAATCAATGGCGGCATCCGTGTGCGCATGGCAGAAGAGGGCGAGAAGCTTGTGCTGCTCGACGGTCAGGAAGTCAGCCTGCGTAGCGATACGCTGGTGATCGCCGACCACACTCGCGCTCTGGCCATTGCCGGCGTGATGGGTGGCGAGCACAGCGGTGTATCTGCGACCACTCGCGACGTATTCCTTGAAAGTGCGTTCTTCGACCAGATCGCGGTGGCGGGCAAGGCTCGTTCCTACGGTCTGCACACCGACGCTTCGCACCGCTACGAGCGCGGTGTGGACTGGCAACTGGCCCGTGAAGCCATGGAGCGCGCCACTGGCCTGCTGCTGGAAATCACCGGTGGCGAAGCCGGCCCGATCATCGAAACCGTCAACGAGCAGCACTTGCCGTCGATCGCGCCGATCACCCTGCGTGCGCAGCGCATCACCCAGATGCTGGGCATGCAAATGGATTCGGCCGAAGTCGAGCGCCTGCTCAATGCTTTGGGTCTGAAGGTTTCCGTCGACGGAGCAGGGCAGTGGCGCGTAGAAGTGCCGAGCCATCGCTTCGATATCAGCCTGGAAGTCGATCTGATCGAAGAGCTGGCGCGTCTGTACGGTTACAACCGCCTGCCGGTTCGGTACCCGCAAGCTCGTCTGGCGCCACAGGCCAAGGCCGAAGCGCGCAGCGATCTGCCGGAGCTGCGTCGGCTGCTGGTCGCTCGCGGGTATCAGGAAGCGATCACTTACAGTTTCATCGATCCGAAGCAGTTCGAGCTGTTCAACCCGGGCGTTGAGCCGCTGCTGTTGGCGAACCCGATCTCCAACGACATGGCTGCGATGCGTTCGTCGCTGTGGCCGGGTCTGGTCAAGGCGCTGCAGCACAACCTCAACCGTCAGCAGGATCGTGTTCGTCTGTTCGAGAGCGGTCTGCGCTTTGTCGGTCAGCTGGAAGGTCTGAAGCAAGAACCGATGATCGCCGGTGTGGTGTGCGGCAGCCGTCTGCCGGAAGGCTGGGCGCAAGGCCGCGATACCGTCGACTTCTTCGACGTCAAGGCTGACGTCGAAGCGGTGCTGGGCTTTGCCGGTGCGCTGGATCAGTTCACTTTTGCACCGGGCAAGCATCCTGCACTGCATCCAGGCCAGACCGCACGCATCGAGCGGGAAGGGCGTGAAGTCGGCTTTATCGGCGCGATTCACCCTGAGCTGTCGAAATCCCTGGGTCTCGACCGTCCAGTGTTCGTCTTCGAGCTGGTTCTGGCTGAAGTCGCTCTGGGGAAAATGCCGAAATTCCACGAGTTGTCGCGCTTTCCTGAAGTGCGTCGTGACCTGGCACTGATTGCGCACAAAGACGTTGCAGCCTCGGCTGTACTGGACGTAATCCGTGAAAATGCAGGCGAATGGCTGACAGACCTCAGGCTATTTGACGTGTATCAGGGTAAAGGCATTGATCCTGATAGAAAAAGCCTCGCAGTCGGCTTGACCTGGCAGCATCCATCGCGCACTCTTAATGACGATGAGGTGAATTCGACGACGCAAGATATCCTCACCTCGCTCGAACAAAGGTTGAACGCCACGTTAAGGAAGTGACGTATGGGGGCTTTGACGAAAGCTGAGATGGCGGAACGTCTGTATGAAGAGCTGGGCCTGAACAAGCGGGAAGCCAAGGAGTTGGTGGAACTGTTTTTCGAGGAAATCAGGCACGCTCTTGAAGACAACGAGCAGGTCAAATTGTCGGGTTTCGGCAATTTCGACCTTCGGGACAAACGCCAGCGGCCTGGCCGCAACCCGAAAACGGGGGAAGAAATCCCGATCACGGCTCGCCGTGTGGTCACCTTTCGTCCAGGGCAGAAATTGAAGGCCCGAGTTGAGGCTTATGCTGGAACCAAGTCATAACGACGAACTACCCGTCATCCCGGGCAAACGCTACTTCACCATTGGTGAAGTCAGCGAGCTGTGTGCGGTAAAACCACACGTGCTGCGCTACTGGGAGCAGGAGTTTCCTCAGCTCAACCCCGTCAAACGCCGCGGAAACCGCCGGTATTATCAGCGCCAGGACGTGCTGATGATCCGGCAGATCCGTGCGCTCCTTTACGATCAGGGGTTCACCATCGGCGGTGCGCGTCTGCGACTGTCCGGCGATGAGGCCAAAGACGACACCACCCAATACAAGCAAATGATCCGCCAGATGATCGCCGAGCTCGAAGATGTTCTGGTGGTTCTCAAGAAATAATTTCCTGCTTTTAAATACTTCCAGTTTTCAAAAGCTTGCGATATATTCTTGAGCGTTCTTCGAGACGGAGAACGAGTTTCACGCCTAGTCGGGGCGTAGCGCAGTCCGGTAGCGCACTAGCATGGGGTGCTAGGGGTCGAGTGTTCGAATCACTCCGTCCCGACCATATAATTCAAAGGGTTGCGAGATTTTATCTCGCGACCCTTTTTATTTGTCCGCGTTTTTACCCCCACAAAACGGCTGGCTCTGAGTGGGTTTTTCGGATGTGTTACCAATATCGGATTTTGTCCTAGGGGTTTCTGGCAGGGGGATTGCTCTGGTCTACCTAGTGGCCATTCGATGATGGGATGAGAAATCAGTAACGACCAAAGGCACGTTACGGCTCTCACTAGAAAAGCTATCATCCTGCCATCAGCTCAAGAGGGGCTCCCTGGCCGGTCAATTCCGGCACTCCCTTGGGCATACCGACAAGGATTGTTGCGCATGGACGACATCGTTCAGCCTCTCACGCCTCAAGACGACGTTCAGCCTAAAGAAGTAAAAATCCTTGCCACCTTGGTGGCAAAGCTGAACCTTGCAGATTTTCAGAACGCTATCCCTGTGATTCGCGAGCTTCGCATCTCAAATGAGACAAGCGATCGTTTCGTCAATGCCACTCTTACCCTTAGCTCGGCACCTGAGGTATTTAAGTCCAGAATCTGGCGGATTGACGAGATCGCTGCAGATAGCTTCCGAGTCATACCTGGTCTTGATCTTGTCTTGGACGGCCCGTTATTGAGTCGCCTGACAGAAGCAGAGATGTCGACATTTACGTTCGTCCTTGAAGCCGATGACAAGGAGGCGGAGAGCGGTCGCAAGGAAGTTGCTCGGTTTGAACAGATCGTAGACCTTCTGCCCAGAAACCAGTGGGGCGGATTGCGTCATATACCAGATATGACGGCGGCTTTTGTTCAGCCGAATGATGCGGCGGTAGAAAGGTTGCTCAAACAGGCGGCCGAGTTGCTTCGTCTAAGCGAGAAACCATCCGCACTTGATGGATATGAAGGTGGCCCCAAAAGAGCTTGGCAGTTGGCGTCGGCAGTATGGGGCGCGGTGGCGCGCATGAAGCTCGACTATGCGTTGCCGCCTGCTAGCTTCGAACAATCAGGACAGAAGATTCGTAGCCCCAGTCAGATTGCTGACTCCGGGTTGGCTACCTGTCTCGACCTTACTCTGCTTTTCTGTGCGGCATTGGAGCAGATCGGTCTTAACCCTGTGATCGTATTCACCCATGGTCATGCTTTTGCTGGTTTGTGGCTCAAGCCCGAAGAGTTTACGACTGCCCTGGTGGATGATGTCACTGCAGTACGTAAGCGGGTGAAGCTTCAGGAACTCGTGCTATTCGAGACCACCCTCATTACCCACAACTCAATACCGCCATTCTCTTATGCGGTTGAGATGGGCACGAAACAGGTAGCCGAAGACGCTGAAAGTGTTTTCGAGATGCTGCTGGATATCCGTCGCGCCCGTCTGCAACGTATCAAGCCACTCGCCAGCTCAGAGGCTCAGATCGCGCGTGTTGCCGTTGCTGAATCTGATGAAGCCCCCTCGCTTCTGGTGGAAGAAGGGATAGGCATCGCTGATGACAACATTGAGGTGCAGGTTGAGGATCTCTCCAAGCTCGATCCAGCAGATCGCCTCGGCCGTTGGCAGCGTAAGCTTTTGGATCTGTCGCTTCGAAATAACTTACTCAATTTCAAAATGGGTAAGCGTTCGCTGAAGCTTGAATCTCCTGATCCCGGTGCGCTCGAGGACATTCTTGCAAGTGGACAGTCTCTGAAGTTGCTTACCAGGCCTGACCTGATGGATGGTGCAGATCCGCGTGAGCGAGCACTCTACGAGCAGCGTGAGCGAGAAGATGTTCGCCGTCGTCATGCTGAAGATGCTCTTAAGCGCAGGGAAATATTCGTTGCGCTGACGTCCGCTGAAATGGATGTCCGGTTAACTGAGTTGTATCGAAGCGCTCGTACTGCTTTGCAGGAAGGTGGCTCCAACACTCTGTTCCTGGCCATCGGTTTTCTTAGCTGGACGCGTGAGGATAGGGCGGGGCAGAAGTACAAAGCGCCGCTGGTGTTGGTACCAGTTACGTTGGAACGTAAGAGCGCCCGCTCCGGATTCACCATGGTGCTGCACGATGATGAACCTCGTTTTAACCCGACTCTGATCGAGATGCTGCGTCAAGACTTTGAGTTGGGCTTGGGTTCGCTGGAGCAGGAGCTGCCTCGGGACGACTCCGGTCTGGATATCGCAGGTATTTGGAACAAGGTTGGTCATGCGATCAAGGACATCGCTGGTTGGGAGCTGAATGAGGACGTTGTACTCTCGATGTTCTCGTTTGCTAAGTATCTCATGTGGAAGGATCTTGCCGAGAATGCAGAGCACCTTCGACAGAGTCCAGTAGTCCAGCACCTTCTGGATACGCCACGCGATTCGTTCATCTCCGATACCCCGTTTCCGGAGGCTAAGTCTCTGGACCGTGATTACGGCCCAACTGATGTGTTCTGCCCACTGCCATCTGATTCATCTCAGCTTGCGGCTGTGATGGCGGCAGCCAAGGGCAAAGACTTCGTTCTCATCGGCCCACCCGGCACGGGTAAAAGCCAAACGATTTCCAACATGATTGCCCAGTCGATTGCTCAAGGGCGTCGGGTTCTGTTCGTATCTGAGAAAATTGCTGCCCTAGACGTCGTGTACCGGCGCTTGCGTGAAATCGGTCTGGGTGAGTTCTGCCTTGAACTTCACTCCAGCAAAGCTCGGAAAACGGATGTCCTTGCTCAGTTGCAGTCGGCTTGGGAGGCGAAAGGGCAGGTAGACGCTGCCGCATGGGAGGTGGAAGCGCAGCGGCTCGCTTCCCTGCGTGACAGCCTCAATATTTATGTCGAGCGTCTGCATCGCCGGCACCGCAACGGTTACACCATCTACGATGCCATCGGGACGGTGACATCGGGTGTTGATGAGGTAGTAGCTTCACTTGGTTGGCCATCTCCGGAAACGCACGATCAGAAGGCCATTCTTGAGCTTCGAGAGCTGGGCGACCGCCTTGAAGTGAACGCACAGGCTGTGGGCTACAGTCAGTTGGTAGGCAACGCTTTGTCCGCGGTAGGCCAAGCAGAGTGGTCGCCTCATTGGCAGCAACAATTCGTGCAGGCTGCTCGTGACGTGCTTCCCGCTGTGCTTGAAGTCCAGCAAGCTGCTGATCGCTTTGTTGAGCTGTCCGGGCTTCCTGTTACGCACTACTCCCCTACAGCGCTTGAAGGGCTATCGATCCTTTCTCAAGCACTTCCGGCTGCCGCTGGGCATGATTGGCGTTTCGCACTGCGACCTGATGCTCGCTCAATTGCTCAGCGCCTGAGTGACGGTTGTACCGGGATCGAGCAGCACCGTGACATCAACTCTAGGCTCTCAACTTTCTGGCCGTCTCGTGTTGTTGCTGACGCTAAACAAGGCATTGATCTGCTGCAGCAACGCCGCGCAACTTTCGCAGAACTGGGCCAAGCCTGGCCACAAAGTGTCTGCGACGTCCTTGGGCAAGCTGTCACATTACTGGATCAGATAGACGACCTTAAGCAGCAGCTAACCGCGTCCTACAGTGACGCCATTGAAGCGGTTGATACCGAGCTCCTGCTGCGCGAGTGGAAAGACGCGGAGGAGTCTTTCTGGCCTAAGTCTTGGTTCGGAAAACGCCGCATCGCTGGCCTATTGGCTCCGATGCAGACGTCAACAGGTGAAGTCGACAATGGCAAGGATCTCGCTACTTGGATAGAGATTCGGTCGGTGCGTCGAGCAATCGATGAGCTGGAGCCAGGTCATGAGTGTGTTGCTGTTTGGCAGGGTGCCAAATCCGAAGCAATGCATCTCGCGACAGCGATCAAGCTGCAAGAGGCCGTTAGACTCCAGAAAAATGACTCTGCCTGGATCGATGACGGCTTGCAGTTGGTTGAGCAGGGCCAGCTTGGCGATGAATTGAAGGAGGAACTCCGCCGGCTGCGTGCGCTGACTCGCCTCGACGCTGGGTTAGGTGAGCTGGTTGATCTCAGCTCAGCAACTAGCGCTCTCTGGAGCGGTTTGACCACTGATATTGACGTGCTGACTGCAGCGCTGCGCTTCCAGGCTGAACGACGTGACATCGAAGAACGCGGTCGGCTTGTCGATGACCATCCTCATGTAGAGGAGGGGCGTTGTGGCTCGTCGTTAAAAGCTGACTTTGAGCTGCTCAAGAAAAGGGCAGCAGTTGAACGAGAGTTGGAGGATCTAGCCGATCTGCGAGAAATCGTTCCAGTCTGGAATGACCTGAAAACGAAGGTTGACGTTGCACGAAGGGCGGTAGCGTTCCAGGGGGAGATGGCTACCGCGGTGGCGAGGCTAGCACTCAATCCTGAGCAGGTCGCGGCTTACAAGGCACCGCTTCAAACTTTGCTGGGGGATGGTAACGCACTGCTTGAGCCGGAGGCTGCTATAGCCATTGCCGGTGTTACCCTTCGCGAAAAGCTTGAGCTGCTCCGAGAGCGATCGGCGCACCTGACTGCCGTCGGTCATTTCACCGAAGTGGGTGTCATCGAAACTGCCCATCTGGCGCTAAGTGATATCAAGAAAAACTGCGAAACTGTTGTCTCGTCTGAATCGCGCCTCAAGGCATGGTGCGCTTGGCGGAAGGTTCGCGATGAGGCCTACGCTGTTGGCCTGGCTCCGATTGTTCAAGCGATGGAAACAGGAGCCATCACCTCCGGAAAAGTCCGTCGTGTATTGGAAGTAAATTATGCCCGCTGGTGGCTGAACACGACGGTGGACAACGAGGAGGTGATCCGGACGTTCGTCAGCGTGGAGCATGAGCAGCGCATTCGTGATTTCCGGGCTTTGGATGACAAGTTCACCGAGTTGACCAAGGACTGGCTCCGAGCTCGGTTGTGTTCCGACCTACCAAGCCAAGACAGCGTAAGTCGCTCTTCAGAATGGGGAGTCCTGCGCCATGAGATGAGCAAGAAGACCAAGCATATTCCATTGCGGGAGCTGATGAGTCGTGCGCCAGAAGCGCTAACCAAGCTGACTCCATGCTTGCTCATGAGCCCTCTTTCCATTGCTCAGTATCTGCCGCCTGCCTCAACACCGTTCGATCTCGTTATCTTCGATGAGGCATCTCAAATACCTGTCTGGGATGCCATCGGCGCCATGGCCCGAGGGAAGCAGGTGGTGATGGTGGGCGACCCCAAACAGCTCCCTCCAACTTCGTTCTTTAACCGAGCTGAGTCGACTGCTGAAGATGAGGATGTAGAGGCTGATCTTGAGAGTATTCTGGACGAGTGCATTAGTGCCAACCTACCGATGCGTAACCTGAACTGGCACTACCGTAGCCGCCACGAGAGTCTGATCGCTTTCTCGAACCGGCGTTACTACCAGTCGAAGCTGGTGACCTTCCCATCACCGTTTACGGCCGATAAAGCAGTACGGCTGTGCCCTGTTCCGGGTGTATATGACAAGGGTGGGGCGCGAACCAACTTAATTGAAGCAAGATGTTTAGTTGCTGATTTGGTTGCTCGCCTACAGTCTCCTGCCTTCCGAGCAAATAGGCGAACCGTGGGAGTCGTAACCTTCAACGGCGAGCAGCAGAAGCTCATCATGGACATGCTGGATGAGGCTTGCCGGAAAGACCCATCACTCGATTCGTATTTCGCTGAGTCCGAGCTGGAGCCTGTGTTCGTCAAGAACCTTGAGAGCGTTCAAGGCGATGAGCGAGACATCATCTATTTCTCGACCACCTACGGGAAAGACGCTGCCGGTGTGCTGTCCATGAACTTCGGCCCGATGAACCGCCCTGGTGGTGAGCGCCGACTGAACGTGGCTATAACCCGTGCTCGCCAGGAGCTTGTGGTGTTCTCGACCTTGCGACCAGAGCACATTGATTTGGCTCGTACGCAAGCGATTGGGGTGCGAGATCTCAAGCACTTCCTCGAGTTTGCAGAGCGTGGCCCGCGGGCTCTCGCAGAGGCTGACTTTGGTAGCGTGGGTGGTTTCGACAGCCCATTCGAAGAAGCGGTTGCGGCGGCCTTGGCTAAAAAGGGGTGGCAGATACAAACCCAGATTGGCGTTTCTTCCTTTCGAGTAGACCTTGGGGTTGTTCACCCTGATGCTCCTGGACGGTACCTGGCCGGCGTTGAATGCGACGGTGCTACCTATCACCGCAGCGCGACCGCTCGCGATCGTGACAAACTCCGTGAATTTGTACTGCGTGGACTTGGCTGGGAGATCGTTAGGATATGGTCGACGGATTGGTGGGTTGATGCAGTTGGAACTGCCGAGAAGGTACATCAACGTCTGAACGAGATCCTTGCTGAGTCCCGAGCCAAGCAGGCTGTCATCGATGCAGCTCAAGAGGCAGAACGACTGAAAATCGATGCAGCTATGGCTGAGGTCATTGAGGTAGTGGATCAGGTGGCTGTGGTCGTCGCAGCGGATGGCGTGGCCGAAGCCAATGATCCCTCAGTCGCTTTGGCTGAGTTGAAGTACGCCAAGGCAGCATCTATCACGCCAGTTGAGGATGTCCGAGCTTTTGCTTGTCCCCTTGAACGTTTGGTTTATAAGGAATCCGATCCTCGTCAAGCGGTGGGGTTGGTCGATCCAGATCTGTTCTTTGAGCCGAGTTACACAGAAACGTTGGAGCAGATGATTGCTCATGTGGTAGAGAAAGAGGGACCGGTTCTGGACACAGCGCTCGCAAGGCGCATTGCCCGGGCTCATGGCTGGGTGCGAACCGGCTCGCGGATTCGTGATCGCGTTGACCAAATTGCCCGGGAACGATTCCGTTCATATGAAGAGGAGCAGATAGGAACCTTCTTTTGGCCTACTCATATCGAGTCGGACACCAGTGTCGTCTTCCGTCAGCCCGGCGACGAAGATTCCACGAGAGGGCTATCTGAAATCTGTCTGCCAGAACTGCGTGCTTTGGTTGATGAGATGGTGCAGCGGGGCCACGAAGGGGAGTCCTTGATATACGCGGTCGCGAAGGAAGCTGGTGTAAGCAAGCTTACTCATACGGGACGTCAGCGAATTGAGAAGGCTATCCGTCAAACGGCGGAGTAGCGAGAAGGAAGGGGTGCCGTGGAGGTACCCTTTTTTTTGTGGATATTTGGCGCTGCCCTCGCACTGTGGGGGGGGATGGCGCTCCTTCTGGGTTCCCTTGTATTTTCAATTTCCAGGAGCTCATGTGATTCAGGCAGAGCTACGGGCTATGCTAATGTGCCACCACATTAACGGTATGGAGAGTCGTGATGGGCTGGAAAGGGACTGTACGTTCGCTGCAAGCGTCTGCGCGGAGAGCAGAGCGCAACGCTCATCGCCGGCAGCGTGAGCTCGAGAAGCAACAGAAAGAGTACGCAAAGATGGAAGCGCTGGAGCAAGCAGCGTATGAAGTCGATGTGTACGAAAATCACATAGATATCCTCCTTTCGATGCACAAGGAGTGTGCCGAGCCTGTGAAATGGAAGCGGCTTCTCTCCAACCCCGAACCTAGACAGCCACTGAAGAGCGGTACACTTGAGCAAGAAGCCACACATGCGGTCGCTACATATCGCGCCAATTTCTGGGCTCGGCTCTTCAAGCTAGAGGCTCGTCAACGCGCAGTCCTGTTCGGCAAGATTGGTGCCGCACAGGCGGAGGATGAAAGGCAGTATCAGGCTAAGCTTGATGAATGGAAGACTGCCCATGCCGAGTGGGCAGATGAGCGGGACATTGCGATCCGTATCCTTGATGGTGACCGTCAGGCCAAGCTAGATGCCATCGAAGCTTTCGAGTCGTTTGCAGAAATCTCACACCTCGGCTCAGCCATTCAGATGATTGTTCATGAAGGTGGCGCCCTAGAAGCCAGGCTCGCTATCCATGGCTCCGACGTGATTCCGACCGAAGTCAAATCTCTACTCAAAAGCGGCAAGCTGTCGACCAAAGCTATGCCTATTGGGCTGTTCAACGAGCTCCACCAGGACTACGTGTGCAGCTGCGCCCTGCGAGTAGGTCGAGAGTTGTTGGCAATCCTGCCGGATGATCTGGTCATCGTCACCGCTCTGGACAATGTGCTCAACAGCTCGACAGGTCATATGGAGGAGCAGCCAATTTTGAGTGCGGCGTTCTCTAGGCCAACCGTTGACGGACTTAGCCTTGAAACCATCGACCCATCTGATGCGATGAAGAATTTCGTCCATAACATGAGCTTCAAGAAGGGCGCCGGATTCTCGGCCGTTGCCGCCCTTGATGCTCAGCGCTTCGTCGTAACCGCATAACTGAATCATCTGAGAATCCAGGGAATGAAATGGCAAGCATGAAACAAATTGGCTTGTACACAGGCATATTGGGAGCCTTGGCATCAGTGGCGGCGCTCGTCCTGCCGACCCAGGCGGTTTCGCACAGCTCTAGCGGTAACAACAGCCCGGTCATTTCTGGCAACGGCAACAACGTCAGCTATCAATCCGGTTTTCCCGATCTTGAAACGATAAGAGCCCAGCGTCCCAACATCAGTGATCAACAATACGCTGCAATTAAGCCCGGCATGACATATGAACAGGTGCTGGACATCGTCAAGATTCCCGGTAAAGAGGCGGGCAGTGGCGGCAACGTGCAAGTTTATACATGGGGGACGGAGGTTTACGTATATATGGTGGTGACCTTGGTGAACGGCAAGGTTCAATCCAAATCTCACTGATGCGGTGACCGCAGATCCGGCCTCTACTGTCGGCGGTGCTTCTTCAAGCTGGGGATTAGGAAAGCGTTTCAGGTAAAGGCTTTGCAGTAGCTTGAACTTGCTTGGTAGCGCGGTCACTACAGATGGTGATTTGGACATGAAATGGCTCCCCCTACTTTTCCTCCCACTAAACCGTCGGCTCTTGATGGACGTTACTGGACTCTCGTAGAGCAGAACACCGCTGGAGCTCAAGCAAATACTGGCTCAGGAAAATCCATAGTAGAATTCTGGAAGCTTTCAAGAAGTATAAAAAAGGAGATGGGGTGCTAGGGGTCGAGTGTTCGAATCACTCCGTCCCGACCATAATTCCTGAGTAAAATCAGACACTTGAGCCGATCAGCTAGATCGGCTTTTTTGTGCCTGCGCAAAACTACTGATGCAGCAATACCGTTCAAAGTTTCTTTTCTTTAACCCTATCATTCGATCCGCTGGATGTTTGCGCATCCTTCTCGGTTTCATGGGACTCTGCACCGGAGTTCGACCCCGACGCTTCTTCACCCTTTTTGTCGGCCTTGTCTTCCTTGGATTCGGTGCCTCCCTGGTTGACTCCTGGAATACCCGTAGGCGGAACGGTGCTTCCCGCCATCGCCAGCGGTGCGGTGGCAGATAAAAGACTTCCAAGCATGAGGGCTGCAATGGTTCTGTTCATCGTCGGGCTTCCGCGTCAGGTGGATAGACGTTGGAAGTTCTGACGCGAGGTAAAGTGCCGGTCAACTGACGGGCGGGAACTCGTATCTATTCGTTCACGGACGCCCGCTATAGATGTGGTTCAGCAAGAACAGCTCGATGATCGCCACAAAGACGCACGTCACGACAAATCCGCGGGTGAAGCCTCTGCGAGGCTTTTGGCCGGACGTCTCGAAGCTGCACAGTGATAGCAGGTCTGAGAAAAACTCCAGTAAGCTCATCCGTGTCTGTCCTTCGCTCGATGTTTGTATTGCGGTGTGGCGCAGTTTATCTCAACGGCTTAGTTGATTGCGGCCGCGCTTCACTGCTCTCGCAACTGGCTCCATTCAATGCCGAACCGTCCGAGGTACTTCCTCAATCGGTCCGCATCGTTGGGCTGCGCCTTGGCCTGTCGCGACACGCCGAACAGTCGCCTGCCGGCATCCGACAAGCTGTCTGCCTGTTTGCAAACCTCCAGTACCGCCTTCAATTGCAATCGATCGAACAGATCCAGCGTGTCGGCATCGCCTGGCAGGTCAGTCGTCGCACTGGCCGGTTGCGCCAGCCCCCACGCATACCGCAGCCGGTCAATTTCCTCTTCCACTTGCGCTTCATCGATTCGCCCGCTGTCGGCCAGCGTCGCCATGCGCGTGATCGAGGCCGAGAGTTCGCGGAAGTTGCCCAGCCACGCAGCCTCCCGTGAGCTGGCGAAACTCAGGTAGCGCCGTCGGGCTTCAAGATTGAAACGCACCAGTTGGCCGTATTCGCGTGCGTGACGTTCAAGCTCGAAATCGATATTGGGTTCGATGTCTTCGCGGCGTCCGGCCAAGCCTGGCAGGTCGAACGTCCAGAGGTTGATCCGTGCGTAGAGATCTTCCCGGAACAGACCTTCGGCGACGCGACTGCGCAGGTCGCGGTGGGTGCCGGCGATGATCAGGAAGTCGCTGTCGACTTCCTTGTCCGAGCCCAGCGGGAAGAAGCGCTTCTCTTCGATGGCCTTGAGCAGCATCGCTTGTTCATCTGCCCCCAGTTCGCCGATCTCGTCGAGAAACAACATGCCGCCGTCAGCGGCCCGCAGCAGGCCGTCGCGGGCGTTTTGTGCGCCGGTAAAGGCGCCTTTGACGTGGCCGAACAGCGCGGACATTGCCCCGTCGCCACGCAGGGTGGCGCAGTTGACTTCAACGAAACGTCCCTGCATTTGATGGCGACTGCGTTTGAGCTCGTAAATGCGTCGGGCGAGAAAGGACTTGCCGGCGCCGGTCGGGCCGATCAGCAGCATCGGCGCTTTGGAGCGCACGGCCACGCGTTCGATCTGCTCGATGGAACGGTTGAACGCGGTGTTGCGAGTGGCGATGCCGGACTTGAGAAACTCCAGGCCTTCCAGACGTTTGTGGGTGAAGCGCGAGGCAATCCGGTCGTAGCGCGACAGATCAAGGTCGATCAGGGCGTGGGTGCCGCTGGCCGGTTCTTCTTCGTTTTTGCGGCGGGCGGGCGACGTCTGGATCAGGCGTGCCGGTAAATAGCGCGCCTCGGTCAGCAAGAACCAGCAGATCTGCGCGACGTGGGTCCCCGTGGTGATGTGTACCAGATAGTCCTCACGCTCTGTATCGAAGGTGTATTCGGAGGTGAAGTCGTGAAGTGCGCCGTAGACCTCTTCGAAATCCCAGGGGTTGCGCAACGCCATCGGGTGCAGGCGTACCTCTGTGTCCGGCGATACCTGACGGATGTCCTCGCGAATGCGTTCGGCCAGGCTCGCGTCCCGGGCGTCCGTGCCGTGTATCAGTTCCAGTCGATGGATCAAGACATCCGGCTGCTGGCACAGGCCCACGCTAGGCCGCCAATGGTTCCAGCGGTTGGCGCCTTTGCCTACTCGATCGAGGGTGGCGCCTATGAAACCGATGGCGACAGTGCGCTTGTTGGACATTGATTATCCTGAAAGATAAATGACGATAACCAATGATAGTGTTCGAGGTCGTTATTTGTCGTGGCGAAAATTCAGAGATGCTCGGCTGTAAAATAAAATCCTTTAAAATCAGATAGATACAAATAATTAACGAACGCTTTCAAAAACTGGCACAGCGGCTGCAATACCTGTCCCAACGAACAGGACAACACAGCGAGACGCCACGATGGCCAACTTCAACCTCTTCAACACGCAATCGAAAAACCTGCCGGCGTGCGACACCTTGAATGCTTCCGGGGCTGCGGCTTATGCCTACACGCCCAAGCATCAACTGGCCCAGCTGGCAGTCACCGGTTGCCTGAATTCGACCTTTTACGCATCCGCTCAAAGTCAGTTGGATCAGGTGTTGAAGCTGGTGGCAGAGCTGGACAGCCGCTTCGTGGCGAATGCCGCTCTTTATGCTCGCCAGAAGGGCCATATGAAAGACATGCCGGCCTTGTTGCTGGCGGCGCTGGCGGCTCAGCGCTCGGCGCTGGTGCCGGAGGTGTTCGGGCAGGTCGTGGACAGCGGCAAGATGCTGCGCAATTTCGTGCAGATCCTGCGCAGTGGCGCCACCGGTCGCCGCTCCCTCGGCTCCCAACCCAAGCGTCTGGTGCAGAACTGGCTGAACAGCGCGACCGAGCGACAGCTTTTGCAGGCATCGATCGGCAATCAGCCTTCGCTGGCAGATGTGCTGAAGATGGTTCACCCAAAACCGTCCGAGGCCTGGCGCGAAGCGTTTTTCGCCTGGGTGATCGGCAAACCGGTGGATGCACAGGCGTTGCCCGCACTGACTCGCGATTTGCTGGCCTTTCGCAGCGGTGCGAGTGATCAACTGCCTGAAGTGCCTTTTCAATTGCTCGGTAACGAAACATTGAGCAAGGAGCAATGGGCGGCTCAGGCACGAAATATGGGGTGGCAGGGCCTGCGCATCAACCTCAATACGCTGGCGCGCCACGGTGCTTTTGAAGTACCGGGTTGCACCGAATACGTGGCCGCGCGGTTGGCGGATCCTGAAGCCGTTGCGAAGGCGCGGGTGTATCCGTACCAGTTGCTGGCGGCGTACCGGATGGTCGGCGATGACGTGCCGGCGCTGATACGCGAGGCTTTGCAGGATGCGCTGGAGCTGTCATTGACCAATGTGCCGACGCTGCAAGGTGCGGTGGTGGTTTGCCCGGATGTTTCCGGCTCGATGGGGAGCCCGCTGACCGGTTATCGTCAGGGCGCGACCACCGCGGTGCGCTGCATCGATGTGGCGGCGCTGATTACGGCGGCGGTGTTGCGCAAACAACCGACGGCGCGGGTGATGCCGTTCGAATGGAAGGTGGTGGATATCACCCTCAACCCGCGCGACAGTGTGATCAGCAATGCCGAAAAGCTTGCGGGCATTTTCGGCGGCGGAACCTGCTGCTCGGCGCCGTTGAAGAAACTGGCGGACAGCAAGGCCAGGGTCGATACGCTGATCATGGTGTCGGACAACGAATCCTGGATCGATGCGCGACGCCAGGGCGCCAGCGAGACGATGCTGCAATGGGAGCGGATAAAGCGGATCAACCCCCAGGCACGTCTGGTCTGCATTGACCTGCAACCGGGCTGGGCGACACCGGCGGCGGATCGTGACGACATCCTGAATGTCGGCGGTTTCAGTGACGCGGTGTTTGATGTGATCGAACAGTTCACTGCCGGCCGATATGGGCCGCAGCACTGGGTCGAAGCGATTGAACGCATGGGGTGAGGCGATGAGCCGCCCAAAGAATTGATTTGTCACGGGCACTGAATGCCGGTGGGACTACATCCAAGACGTCTCACCAAACCCTTGTCAGTGCGCGTGACGGCACGAATGCCGATGGCTGTACATCTGAGGCCGGCTAACCCCGGTGCGCGGCAACGCGCAACAGTCATCAACCTTTGTCGTGCCACCTTTTTAGAAGCTGCCGGCGACTGCCGGTGGGACTACCTGAAGAATCGAGATGATGAAAGAACACACTTACCAACTGCTGGAAGTCGCCAACGGCAAACCGATCAAGCTCTGGACCGAAGGCGTCCCGGTGGAAAACGAAGCGCGCGAGCAGTTGATGAACACGGCGAAGATGCCCTTCATCTTCAAGCATCTGGCGGTCATGCCGGACGTCCATCTGGGCAAGGGCTCGACCATCGGCAGCGTGATTCCCACGGTCGGCGCGATCATCCCGGCTGCGGTCGGGGTGGACATCGGTTGCGGCATGATTGCCGCGCGAACCTCGCTGACGGCGGCCGATCTGCCGGACAACCTGCATGGTCTGCGCAGTGCCATCGAGCAAGCGGTGCCCCATGGCCGCAGTTCGACCCGCTCGCGCCGCGACAAAGGCGCCTGGGACGAGATTCCGCAGCAGGCGGATCAGGCCTGGGCGGCGCTGAATCCACGGTTCAAGGCGATCACCGACAAGTACCCGAAACTGGCCAACACCAACAACCGCGGGCATCTCGGAACACTGGGCAGCGGTAACCACTTCATCGAAGTGTGCCTGGACGAGGCCAACCGGGTCTGGTTCATGTTGCACAGCGGCTCGCGCGGTGTCGGCAACGCCATCGGCAACCTGTTCATCCAGATGGCCCAGGCGGATATGCGTCAGCACATCGCCAACCTGCCGGATCGTGATCTGGCGTACTTCGAAGAAGGCAGTCGGCATTTCGACGATTACGTCGAAGCCGTGGGCTGGGCCCAGGATTTCGCCAAACAGAACCGTGCGCTGATGATGCAAGCGGTGATTCAGGCCACGCGGCAGATTATCCGCAAACCGTTTGAAGTGGCGCTGGAGGCAGTGAACTGCCACCACAACTACGTGCAGAAAGAGCGGCATTTCGGTGAGGACATTCTGGTCACCCGCAAAGGCGCGGTGTCAGCGAAGAAGGGCGAGTTGGGGATCATTCCCGGTTCGATGGGCGCCAAGAGTTTCATCGTGCGCGGTCTGGGCAACGAAGAATCGTTTTGCTCCTGCAGCCACGGTGCCGGCCGGACCATGAGCCGAACCAAGGCCAAAAACACCTTCACCGTCGAAGACCAGATCCGCGCCACCGCGCACGTTGAATGCCGCAAGGACGCTGCGGTGATCGATGAAATTCCGATGGCCTACAAGGACATCGACAAAGTCATGCACGCCCAGCGTGAGCTGGTTGAAGTGCTGCACACCCTGCGTCAGGTGGTGTGCGTCAAGGGATAACGCGTGCCGCAAGGCACGCCGGAACAAGGATTAAAGGACATGAAATTCGAAGAACGTCACCCGCTGTGCAACACCATGCGTGCCCGGGTACTGGAAGAACTGACGCGCATAGAGCGCGAACGCAATGTCACGGTGCTGTATGCCTGCGAATCGGGCAGCCGGGCCTGGGGTTTTGCCTCGCCGGACAGTGATTACGATGTGCGCTTCGTTTATGTGGAGAAACCGGAGTGGTTCGTCCAGGTCGATGCACCAAGTGATGTGATCGAGCGCCCGCTGGATGACGAGCTGGATGTCAGTGGCTGGGAGTTGCGCAAGACCCTCGGGCTGTTGCGCAAATCCAACCCGACCTTGCTCGAATGGCTCGACTCCCCGCTGGTTTATCGCAGCGAGACTGCAGCGGTTTCTCAGCTGCGGGCACTGGCCGAGGCGTTCTACAGCCCGCCAGCCGCGCGCAATCATTATCTGTCGATGGCGAAGAAGACCTTCCGTGGTTATCTGCAAGGCGAAAGCGTGCGGTTCAAAAAGTACTTTTACGTACTGCGGCCGCTGCTGGCGGTGCGCTGGATCGATCAGGGGCGAGGTCGGCCGCCGATGACGTTCAGCGATCTGCTGAGTACCGTCGATGACCGAGCCTTGCTCGATGAAGTTGATGAACTGCTCGCGCTCAAGCGCAATGCCGATGAGAGCGCATACGGTCCTCGTCGTCCGGCGCTGCATGCGTTCATCGAGGCGGAGCTTGAGCGTGCGGTGCCGACATTGCCCAGAACCCGGGAGGATTCGCGGCAGCTCGATCGATACCTGCGGGAAACCGTTGGCCTGTACGCCTAAGGAAAAAAATGAAACAGGACGTTATTGAACTGGACGGCGCGATCGGCGGTGGCCAGGTGTTGCGCAGTGCGCTGAGTCTGTCGATGGTGACGGGCCAGGCGTTTCGAATAGTGCGGATTCGGGCCCGGCGCAGTCGTCCCGGCCTGTTGCGCCAGCACCTGACCGCCGTGATGGCGGCGGCGCAGGTCTGCGGTGCGAAGGTCCAGGGGGCTGAACTGGGTTCGCAGACATTGAGCTTCGAGCCAGGGCCGATCCGTGGCGGCGATTATCGCTTTGCCATTGGCACCGCCGGCAGTTGCACCCTGGTGTTGCAAACCTTGCTGCCCGCCTTGTTACTGGCGCCGCAAGCCAGCCGCGTGCGGATCAGCGGCGGCACGCATAATCCGCTGGCGCCCCCGACCGATTTTCTCAGCCGCAGCTGGCTACCGTTGCTGCGACGCATGGGCGCGGAGGTTGAACTGACGTTGCTGCGCCACGGGTTTGTACCGGCGGGTGGCGGTGAAGTCGACGTCAGCGTGCAACCATCGAAACTGTCAGCACTGCACCTGTGTGAGCGCGGCCTGCCGCGTTCGCAACAGGCGTTTGCGCTGACGGCCGGGCTGGCACCGAACGTCGGCATACGCGAGCTTGACCGGGTGGCGCGTCGTTTGAACATGGCGTCAGCAGAATTGAACGCCGTCATCCTTGATCCGGCCTGCGGACCGGGCAACGTGTTGCTGCTGGAATATGCGTTTGAACACGTCACGGAGGTTTTCAGCGCTTTCGGTCAGGCTTCACTGCGTTCGGAGAAGGTTGCGGACGCCGCGATCGATCAAGCGACCGATTGGTTGCACAGCGGTGCGGCGGTAGCGGAGCATCTGGCTGATCAACTGCTGTTGCCGATGGTGCTCGCCGGAGGTGGATCGTTTACCACCCCCAGGATGACCGAGCATTTGCACAGCAATATCTCGGTAATCCAGCGTTTTGTCCCGATCGTCATCCAGTGCCGGGAAGAAGGCACAGACCGATTGAAGGTTGAAGTCCGCGCCCGGGAGCAATAGGCGGCAAACTGCTGGCCCCCGAGTGTTTCAAGTCCCGGCAAACTCGCCTTTTTTCAAAAGGTTAGGTGGGCTATATGCGGACGATTGTCATCACCGTAGCAACGCTTTCCCTCGCTCTGTTCGCGGTGGAGGCCCAGGCCAGGGAACTGAGCAAGAGCCATCGTTTCGCGTGTACCTGGGGTTCGGACATCGCCGCCGGCGCGCAACAATCGAAGCTGTCAGGGATTTCCCTGTATGGCGCGCGCAAGCGCTTGCAGGCGCGCAAGTTTCAGCAACCGTGGATGCGCATGACCGCCATGGGCATCACCGAGCAGACCTACGACAGCGCGTCGCGGCTCAAGCCGGCGGCCGTCAAGCAGACCTACTATGAGCAGTGTGTCCGGCACGAGCTGGCCCAGCGTTGAACGCAAAAGCCCGACCTGAAGAGGTCGGGCTTTTTCATGTCCGGTGCAATGACAGCGTCACTTGTCACTTTCGCAATTGACCATCCACGACACACCAAAACGATCCACCAGCATGCCGAAGCGCGCTGCCCAGAAGGTGGCTTCCAGCGGCATGTCGACGCGACCGTCCCTGGCCAGGGCGTTAAACACCCGTTCGGCCTCGGCGATGCTGTCGACATTCAGCGAAATCGAGCAACCGCTCATGCCCTGGGTCGGGCGGTCGGGTGTGGTGTCCGAGGCCATCAACATCTGATCGCCGACTTTCAGGCAAGTGTGGATGATCAGGTTGTGGTGCTCTTTGGGTACATGTTCAGCGGCTGGGGTTTCGCCGAAGGTCATCATCGCTTCGAGCTTGCCTTGCAGGCATTGCTCGTAAAACGTGAAGGCTGCGCGGCAGTCGCCGTTGAAGATCAGGTACGGGTTGATTTTCATGGGGGTGCTCCCGAATAGGCAGTGGAACGCTGCGCGGCCGGGTGTGCCGAAGCAGCGTCATGGATGGACTCCATCCAGCAAAGCGTCAGATCGCCGGATTGCCAGCCGATGCTGCAAGAATTTCCTTTCGGGGTGACCGATGGTCTCCGGGGGAGGAACGTCAGGAATCGCGCGGATTCTTTTGCACCGCAGCACCCGCCACCCGGGCGGCAGGTCGGGTTTGCATCAGCGCATCGATCGCCTTGCGATAATTCTGTCCGCCCAGCGCCATGCTGTTGTTGTGCGTGGCGCCGGGCACCAGCAACAGGCGTTTTGGCTGCCGGGCGGCGGCGAACAGTTGTTCGCTGAAGCGTGACGGCACGAATGCGTCGGCCAGGCCGTGTACCACCAGCAACGGCATGTGGATCTCGGCGATCTTGTCGATGGAATCGAATTTCTGCGACAGCAACCAGCGGACTGGAAGGGAGGTGTTGGCCACGGCTTCCGCAACATCCGCCAATGAAGTGAAGGTGGATTCGATAACCAGTCCGCGCACCGGCAGTGGGGTGTGGTTTCTGGTGGCGTCGCGACCGAGTTCGGCAGCCAGATCGATGGCGACCGCGCCACCCAATGAATGCCCGTAGATCAGGCGTTTGTTCGGATCGGGTTGCAACAGCTGGAAGCGTTCCCAGGCCACCCGCGCATCTTCGTACACCGTGCTTTCCGACGGCAGATCGCCGTGGCTCTGGCCGAAGCCGCGATAGTCGATGGCCAGTACCGAATAACCTGCCGCGCGCAATTGCTCGATACGGAACAGTTGCCCGGTGAGGTTCCAGCGCACGCCATGCAGATAAAGAATGGCCGGTGCATCGGCGCGCTCTGCCGGCCACCACCAGGCGTGAATGTTTTGCCCGGCCTTGAAGCTTTTCGGTTGCAGGTCGAGTTCCTGCACGCTGCCGGGCAATCCGTGATACCAGCCGGCGGTGCCCGGTTCGATGCGAAACAACAGCTTGCGTTCGGTGTGTTCCAGCACGGCACAACTCGCCGGCACGCCGATGATCAGGGCAGCCATGCAGGCGAACGCCAGACGGCGGCGTCGAAGTCGGGTCATGAAGGCCAGGAACATTAAACGTTTCACCACAGCGCGGACAAAGAACGCTTTTTACCAGATGCCTTGACCCGCGCGTGACATTTTCGACCACCGCACGCCTGCAACGATTACAAAATGCTGCAACGGCTCAGTCGATCTTCAGCACGATCTTGCCGATGTGGTCGCCCGCTTCCATGTGCGCATGGGCCTTGGCTGCGTCGGCGAGCGGGTAGACCTTGTCGATGATCGGCAGGCAGCGTCCGGCGGCCAGCACCGGCCAGACGTGTTCGCGCAATTGATCGGCGATGGCGGCCTTTTCCGCCGAGGTACGTGCGCGAAGCAGGGAACCGGTGACCACCGCGCGCTTGCCGAGGATCGCCAGCAGGTCAATGTCATTGGCCCGCGCGCCACCGAGAAACCCGAGCATCACCAACCGCCCATCCATGCCCAATGCGCTGATGTTCCCGTTGAGGTAAGAGCCGCCCATGATGTCGAGGATCACATTCACGCCCTGGCCGGCGGTTTTCTCGGCGATGACCGCGGCGAACTCCTGTTCCCGGTAGTTGATCGCGTCGCCGCCCAGATTGCGGATCGCTGCACATTTGTCGGCGCTGCCGGCGGTGGCGAAAGCTTCAATGCCAAACTCGCGGCACAGCATGAGCGCGGTGGTGCCGATGCCGCTGGTGCCGCCGTGGATCAAGGCGCGCTGACCACGGCTGGCGCCGCCGAGGCCGAACAGGTTGGCCCACACCGTGAAAAAGGTTTCAGGAATAGCCGCAGCCTGAATCCAGTCCAGCCCTTCGGGAATCGGCAGGGCCTGGCCGGCCGGGACTGTGCAGTATTCGGCGTAACCGCCGCCATTGGTCAGCGCACACACCCGGTCACCCACCGCGAATGTGCTGACACCGCTGCCAATCGCCACCACCTCGCCGGCCACTTCAAGGCCCGGAATCGGGTTCATGCCGGGCTTCATCGGGTATTTGCCGGCGCGTTGCAGGGCGTCCGGGCGATTGACGCCGGCGGCGTGCACGCGGATCAGAACTTCGCCTTCTGCGGCAACCGGGAGCGCGACGCGTCGGGATTGCAGAACCTCGGGCCCACCCGGTTCGGTGATTTCGATTCGGGTCATTTCATTGGGCAACGTCATTTTCGATTCCTCTTGAAAAAGTGATCAGTAGATGGGAACGCAGTCAGGGCGCAATGATTCCCGTCATTCGGCGCAGCAGCGTTGTTCGACGGAGGAGGGCAGCAATTTCATGGCGTGCTCAAGTATCAGCGCGATCACGATGGCACCGCCGGCAATCACGAAGAGCAGCGCATGTTGTCCGCCCGTGGCGTTGAACAGCGCCGAATAGGCGAAGCCCGCCAGCGCCTGAAACGTGGCGAACGACACCGTGGCCCGGCTCCACGCCACCTGTTGGCGATGGTGATCCGGCACCAGCTCATGCACCCGAGCCAATGCCAGCGGCACAATGCCCGGTGGAAATGAACCAAGGACCACCGCCAGCAGCGCCAACGCCAGGAACGAATGCGAAACCGCCAGCAAACCCAGGGTGATCGCCTGCACCACCAGCACCAGACGAATGCCGGTCCGCGCGCCGAGATGATCAGCGAGAAAGCCATAACTCACCGGGCCGACGATGGCGCCCAGACCGTACATGACCCAGATCAGCGCGCCGACGTGCGCCCCGGCGCCCAGTCCACGGGCGACGTAATCCACCAGAAAGACCATGGCCGGTACCAGCCCGGCAGCCATGAATGCGTACTGGGCAAACAGCAGATAAACAGCAGGCGGTGTCGGCTCGACCGGTTCCACCTGAGCCGTTGCGGTGGTTGCGTGGGTCAGCTCCGAAGGCCAGCCGAACCAGCTCAATGCCGTCAGCGCGAGCGACAGAGCGCCCAAGCCCAGCCAGGTCGCTTGCAGGCCCAGCCCCAACAGCAACGGAACAATCGTCCCCGAGCCGGCGATGCCCAGACCGATGCCGAGGAAAATCGCGCCACTGGCCAGACCTTTGCGTGCGGCGGGTACATGGGGCAGTACGGTCGCGGCCACCAGCACCATGATCGCGCCGCCCGCGATTCCCGACAGCAGGCGCCAGCCGAAATACCAACTCACCGACACGGGGTACGCACAGGCGAAAAACGCCACGGTCACCGCTAGCATCATCAGGCGCAGAGCGTTTCTCTGGGTAAGCCGGCGTGCCAGCGGTCGGCCAAGGAGAGCGCCGATCAGGTAACCGACCAGGTTGGCCGCGCCGAGATAGACCACATCATGGGCGGAAAACCACTGCGCCTGAATCAGTGAAGGGATCAGCGGTGTGTAGGCGAAACGCGCCAGACCGATGCTGACCAGGCTGGCGCAGAGTCCGGCGAAGATCGCCAGCCAGACACTTGTGTCCGGACGTTCGGGCGAAGCAATTGAAGTGTGCATGACCGCAATCCTTTGAAAGGTTTATGACGCACAGCATATCGACTATCGTTGCTGCGTTAATGCAGCGAGTTTGCGTGGTTGTGATGCGTTTATGCATCAATGGAGAACGGTATGAACTGGGATGATGCAAGGGTGTTTCTAGCGGTCTGCCGCGAGTCGACATTGCGCGGCGCCGCGCGCGTGCTGGGCGTGGATCAGGCGACGGTCGGGCGACGCATCACGGCACTGGAAAAGTCGCTGGGCGCGACCTTGTTCCTGCGCACCTCCGAGGGCTATGCACTGACGGCAGTCGGCGAAGCGGCGCTCAAGTCGGTGGAAAAAATGGAGCATTCGGCGCTGGAACTGGAGCGGCGTATCCAGGGCCTGGACGATCGCCTGACCGGCAGCGTGCGGGTCAGCACCACCGATTCGCTGGCCATCGACTTTCTGATCCCGGCGATGGCACAGTTGCACGAACAGCATCCGGACGTGCGCGTGCAACTGGACGCCTCCACGCAAATCCTCAGCCTGGCCAAACGTGAGGCGGACATCGCTGTGCGCAATACCCGTCCAGACAATCCGGACTTGATCGCCCGGCGCATCGCGCGTTGGCCGGTGGGGCTGTTTGCCTCGCAGGCCTATGTCGACAGCCATGGCGTACCGGCACCGGGCAGTGCGTTCGAGGGCCACGATCTGGTGGTCTACGAGCCGTATCTGCAGGGCAACAAGGATCTGACCCTGGTGTCCGAGCCCATGACTCGCGGGCGGATCGTCGCCGGTCTGAGTTCCAGTCTGTTGGTGCGGCGCTCGATTGCCGCCGGTCTGGGTGTAGGAGAAATCCCGGTCTACATGGGCGAGCGTGATGGTCTGGTCAGGCTGTGGCCGGAACGTACGCGGCCGTTACCTTATGAAGTGTGGCTGGTGACCCATGCGGATTTACGCCACACCGCGCGGGTCAGGGCGGTGATCGAACACATTGTCGAAGCGTTTGTGCTGGAAAACGAGTAGTTGTTCTGCCAATAAAAAAACGGCCTTCAGTGAAGGCCGTTTTTGTGGGCGCCGAAACCTGCGCCTCATGGCATTTCCGGCAATTCCTGCGGGCGCAGATCAAACACCAGGACTTCGGCATCCTGGCCATTGCTCAGGGTCAGTGCCTGTTCTTCACGAACCCTTACGCCGTCGCCTTCCTTCAACTGCATGCCGTTCAGTTCAACGCTACCGCGAGCAACGTGCACATAGGCATAGCGGTTGGCAGGCAGCTTGAGAGTGGCGCTTTCCTGGCCATCGAACAGCCCGGCATACACCCGTGCATCCTGCCGTACTTTCAGCGAGCCGTGACTGCCTTCGGGCGAAATGATCAGTTGCAGGCGACCGCGTTTTTTCTGTTCGCTGAAGTGCTCTTGCTGGTAGCGCGGTTTCGCGCCGCTGACGTCCGGCACGATCCAGATCTGCAGAAAGTGCACCGGCTTGGTTGCCGAGTGGTTGAACTCGCTGTGGGCCACGCCGCTGCCGGCGCTCATCAGTTGCACATCGCCGGGGCGGATCACCGAACCGGTGCCGAGGGTGTCCTTGTGTTCCAGCGCACCTTCGAGCACATAAGAAAAAATCTCCATGTCACGGTGTGGGTGCTGGCCGAAGCCTTTGCCAGCGGCGACGCGGTCATCGTTGATGACCAGCAGGTCGGAGAAGCCCTGTTCACGCGGGTCACGGTAGCTGGCGAAGGAAAAGGTGTGGAACGACTTCAACCAGCCATGATTGGCCAGACCACGGTCGGAAGCTTTACGAAGGGTCAGCATGATGAAATCTCCTTTCAGGACGTTGATTCGTCCGAGTGAGGAGAAGGTTACTGGTTACCCTGCGATGCAATAAGTAGATGAAAATTGAAATACTGTCCCTTTATGGTTGACAGTTGTGTGGGCTGGATCACGCATTCTTTTCCAACGATTTCGCCTGTTCCGGCCATAATGCGCGAACTTATGACTTTGCATGGATTTTGGTGATACCCCCATGAAGACCGTGGCCATGGTGCTGTTTCCCGATTTTCTGCTGCTCGACATGGCCGGGCCGCTGGAAGTCTTTTCGGTTGCCAACCGCTACCTGAAACCGCAATCCCACTATCACCTGACCACCCTGGGCACCGAGCGCGGGCCGTTGCGTGCGTCCAATGGCGTGCTCGTGCACACCGATCGGCACATCGACGAAGCCGATGAGCGCTATGACTTGCTGCTGGTACCGGGCGGCCCCGGCGCCTACAACGAAAAACACCCGCCGTTGCTCGCCTGGCTGCAAGGCGCGGTCACGCGCGCCGGGCAATATGGCTCGATCTGTACCGGCGCCTTCGTGCTGGGCCATGCCGGACTGCTCGACGGCTATCGTGTGACCACTCACTGGAATTACACCGAACGCTTGATCAAGGGCTTTCCGAAGGCAAACGTCGCGACCGACCAGATTTTTATTGAGGATCGCAACCTGATCACCTCCGGAGGTGTCACCGCCGGGATCGATATGGCGCTGGCGGTGGTCGCTCGCGATCATGGCAAAAAAATTGCCCAGGACGTGGCCAAGGTGCTGCTGGTCGTCATGAAACGTCAGGGCGGGCAAGCGCAGTTCAGCCCGTTGATGGCGGCAGTGGCACCCCAGGAAACCCCGATCACCCGGGTGCAGAACCATGTGCTGGAACATCTGGAGGAAGCCTTCACCGTCGAGCGCATGGCAGGGCTTGCGAACATGAGCGCACGGCACTTCGCCCGGGTGTTCGCTCGCGAGGTCAACATGACGCCCATGGAATTCCTGCAAAGTGCGCGCATCGATTGCGCACGCAATCTGTTGGAAACCAGCGATCTGCCGCTGAAAACCGTGGCCTACAAAAGCGGTTTCGGCAGCGTGCGGCACATGCGTTTTCTGTTCGGCGAAAAGCTCGGGCTGACCCCGACGCAGTATCGCGAACAGTTCAGCTAGAGCGGTTCTGTCCGTTACGGGCATCCGGATGTCCGTGCTGGACCCCGCGTGGTGGTTGTACCGTCATCGAGGCCTGCGAAGATAACGGACATGAACAGCCTCAACGAATTGAACTCGGCGTCGGTCCTGCGTTTCGGGCCGTACGCCTTCCATTTGCGCCAACGGCTGATCCTCGAAGGGGATCGGCAATTGCGCATGGGCGGTCGTGCGCTGGACATTCTGCAAGTGCTGGTCGAGCGCGCCGGCCAGGTGGTCAGCAAAGAACAATTGATCGCGCTGGTGTGGCCGACCTCGGTGGTCGAGGAGATCAACCTGCGGGTACACATCGCCGCGCTGCGCCGGGCCCTCGGAGATGGTGAAAACGGTCAGCGCTACATCGTCAATGTGCCGCAACGCGGCTACAGCTTCGTGGCTCCGGTGCAGGGCGACAGCGTCACCCAAGTGGTGTTCGAAAACCTGCAAGCGCCCCAGCACAATTTGCCTGCACGACTGACGCCGGTCACCGGGCGCGATTCACTGGTCGGCGGTCTGGTGCGGCAACTGCCGTTGTCCCGGCTGCTGACGGTGACGGGGCCTGCCGGTGTCGGTAAGAGCACCGTAGCGCTGCGCGCAGCGGAACTGCTGCTGCAACATTTTCGTGACGGCGTGTGGCAGGTGGATCTGTCGCTGATCGATGAAAACATCCCGCTCCTCGATCACTTGCTGAAAACCCTCGACCTCGATTTCCCCACTCTGGCAGCGCGCCATGCCTTGCTGGTGCTGGACAACTGCGATCACCTGCACCAGGCCTGCCGGAGCCTGCTGCAAACATTGCTTGATGCTGCGCCGCGTCTGTCGATCCTGGCCACCAGCCGCGAGCCGTTGCGTCTCGCTCTGGAAGTCCTGCAGCCACTGCCGCCCCTGACCCTTCCCAAAGCCTCGGCCCTCAACAGTGTCGCCGAGGTCATGGGCTATTCGGCGGTGCAGCTGTTTGTCAGTCGTGCCCGCGCCCGTCAACACGGCTTCAGTCTGCGTGAGCAGGATCTGGAAACGGTGCGCGATATCTGTCGCCGGCTCGACGGTCTGCCGCTGGCGATCGAGTTGGCAGCCGCGCAGATCGATGCGCTGGCGCTGGTCGGCCTTCAGACGCAACTGGATCAAGGCCTGCAAGTCCTGAGTCACGGTCGCCGCACCGCCGTGCCGCGCCACCAGTCAATGAAGGCTGCGCTGGACTGGAGCTGTCAGCGCTTGAGCGAGCAGGAACAGCGCGTGCTGCAGCGGTTGTCGGTGTTCAAGATGGCATTCACCCTGGATGCCGCCATCGGCGTGATCAGTTGCGCACAACTGCCGCCCTCGACGCTGGTGGGCGTGGTCGAACAGTTAGCGGCCAAATCGCTGCTGACAACGGACCGGTCCGGCGGAGCACTGCGCTATCGAATGCTCAACATCACGCGCCGCTATGCCCGCGAACAGCTGGAGCAGGGCGGCGAACTCAATGATGTCGAGCGTCGGCACGCGCGTTACCTGGGCCGTACCCGACCCGTCTCAAGCGGCCGACTGACCGCGCAGTTCGTCGAGCAGTAAGCGCACTTTGCGCAAGTCCGGGGTGGCATAGCCTTCGGTGAAGCGCTGGTAGACCGGCGCCAGCAATTCGATAGCCTCACGATAACGCGACTGGCGCTGCCACCACTGTGCCAGCGAAGTCGCGCTGCGCAACTCCCAGGCCAGGGCACCTTGAGTCCGGGCAATCTCGAGCGATTGCTGCAAGGCGCTTTCGACCGTGTGATGACAGGGCGATTCAGCGGCCAGCAATCGCTCGGCCCGGGCCCGCAAAATCTCCGCAGTACTCCAGCCGGCCGCGCCGCTTTGTGCTCGTTCAAGCAGGGCATCGTCAACGAAGCCCGGATCCAGCGTGACCATGATTTCCCTGACCAGACCGCTGTCGGCGGGCGGGATGGTGGGGGATTTGTCGGCGTCGATCACCTGTGCGTACTGCCGCGCCCACGTGTAGAACAGCAGCACCGAATGCTTCTGCGCCTGTTCGAGCAACAGTTGCAGCAGCGCCCGGGCGTTCTGTGTATCTCCGTTGTAATGGGCGATCAGGCACGAAGCGAGTGCCAGGGTGTAGCAGATCGAGGTGCCGTGATTGATCTGCACCGCGATGTCCAGCGCCTGCCGTGCTGTATGCCAGGCTTGCTCGGGGAAACCTTGCAGCCACAGCACACGGGCAAGGACGGTCAGCGAAGCGACGCTCTGGTCGTATTGCACGCCGAAACCGTGAGTGAAGCGGTTGAGGTGGCCGCTGTGGGCCATGCGCTGAATGACTTGCTCGGCGTGGATTCGCGCCTGGTGCTGATCGCCGGCGTAATGCAGCGCGAGCACCCGCAAGCGGTGGGTACTCAGGGACAGCTGCGCATCGCCGTGCACTCCGAGACTTTCGAATTGCTCGCTCTGCTCCAGCGCCATCCGGTAATGCCCGCAACTGAGATTGACCGCCATGTGTCCCGACACGGCGCGCAACTGACCGGCCATATCGTCGTGCTGTTGTGCCAGCAGCCGGGCGCTGACGAAGGCCTCGATGGTTTCCGGCGTGCCGCCCCAGGTGTGGTAACACGCGCTGCCCAGGGCCAGTTTCAAGGCGATTTCCAGTCGCGGGCAGGGCTCGTCGGATGAAGCCAGCAGCGCCAGTGCCCGTCGTACATGAACGCCGTACTCCTTGAGCAAGGACAGTTCCTGCCACAACGGCGCCGAGGTCGCCGTCAGTCGAACGCCGAGCGCGCGCGAGCCTTCGTCATTCAGTGTCCACTCAAGGGCCGCCCGCAAGTCTTCAAGGCCACGGGCGTAACGCTCGATCCAGACTTCAGTCGCCGTGTTCTCCCAATCGGCCTGGGCCTGATACATCAGCGCCAGGCTGCGTTCGGCATGGCGTTCGCGGGTTTCGCCGAGTTCGGCGGCCTGGTCGAGTTTTTCCAGCGCATAGCGGCGAGTGGTGTCGAGCAGGCGATAGAACACTTCTTCATCGCCAACCTCGACGTTGAGCAGCGACTTGGCGACCAGTTGCGTGATCGAAGCGAAGACTTCGTTCGGCTCGATGTGCTGACCGACGATGACCGCCGCCGCGGACTCCAGCGTGAACGCACCACGAAACACCCCCAATCGGCGCAGACCGGTCTGTTCGCAGCTGTTGAGCAGGTTGAAGCTCCAGTCCAGCGTAGCGCGCAGGGTTTCATGCCGACCCAGACGAGTCTGATTGCCCGCCGGCAAGCGTCCCTGAAGTTGACTCAGCAAACCCTCCAGCCCGAGGCCCGCCACCTGCGCAGCGGCCAGTTCCAGTGCCAGCGGGATGCCGTCCAGTCGGCGACAGATGTCGATGATCAAGGGCAGATCAGCGTTGCCCGGCTCAAAATGTTCGTGGGCCGCCATCGCCCGTTCGACGAACAGCTGCAGCGCGGAGAATTCCATCGCCTGATCGCGGTCCAGCACCGCAATCGGCGGCGGGCAGTCGAGGGATTCCAGGCGCTGCACATACTCGCCCTCGGCACGCAGGCTTTCGCGGCTGGTGGCCAGAATGTGCACCTGCGGTGCGCCGCGCAGAATGTTTTCACTCAGCATCGCCACGGCGTCGATCAAGTGCTCGCAGTTATCGATCACCAGCAGCATCTGCCGCTCGCGCAGGCTGTTGATCAGGCAGGCCATCGGTTCACTGTCGTGCAGCGAAAGGTCCAGCAGGGCGGCGAGGTGCGAGCAGATCGAGCCCGGATGTTTGAGCGGGGCCAGATCCAGCAGACGAATACCGTCGCGATAACGGCCGATCAGTTGCTCGGCGACACGCAGGGCCACGGTGGTCTTGCCGATGCCGCCGGGGCCGACCAGGGTGATGCAGCGCTGGCGCGGCAGTTGCGTCATCAGGCTGTCGACCACCGACTGGCGCCCGATCATCCGCGTGCGCCGCAATGGCAGGTTATGTCGACCGAGATGGGCGGCGGCGGGGCGTTGTTCGATGGATTGCAGCACGACCGGCGCGACGAAACTGTATCCGCGCTGCGCCACCGTGACGATGTAGCGCTGCCCGGCCTGACCGTCGCCGAGGGCCTTGCGCAGCGCGGCCATGTGCACCCGCAGATTGATGTCTTCCACCACGCTGTCGGGCCAGACTCCGGCGATCAACTGTTGCTTGCTCACGACCTCGCCGGCATGGGCCAGCAGGATCAGCAGAATGTCCATGGCGCGCCGGCCCAGGCGCAAAGGCTGGTCGCCTTCAAGCACCAGCCGCTGGCCGGGGTGGATCCGATAGGGGCCGAAACCGATGGCCTGATTCGGGGAAAGACTCAACCGCTCACTCCTTCGACGCTTTTTATGATCCTGATCCGTCAGGGTGAAGAATCCGTGACGGACAGGGCGAATAGAGGCTTGAGGGGCACGCAAGCCGTCTGATCCGCAGTATCCGAGCATATTCCTCAGGATTTGACGCCAGCGCAACTTTCGCGAAGGACTCGGGCCTTTGCATCACTCGGCATCCAGTACCGTCACCACTGTATTCAAAGGCCGGAACCCGTGCCGTTTTGCCCGATAGCCGGGGAAAATTAACAACGATTAACTCGTCCGCGTCGGCTTCAGAGCCAAAACTCCACGGCAATGGAATGCATACGTCCGGAGGACGCTGCGATGAGCAAGGTAGTAGTGGTTTATCACAGTGGCTACGGGCACACCCGCGTCATTGCCCAGGCTGTGGCCCAAGGTGTGGAGCGCCACATGGGCAGCACCTGCCTGTTGCTGGCCGTGGAAGACGTGGAAGCCCACTGGGATGACCTGCATCGCGCCGACGCCATCATCTTCGGTGCGCCGACCTACATGGGCAGCGCTTCGGCGGCGTTCAAGCAATTCATGGAGGCCACGGCCTCGTTCTACCTCGCCCGGCCGTGGCGCGACAAACTCGCGGCGGGCTTCACCAATTCCGGCAGCCTGTGCGGCGACAAGCTCAATACCTTGCTGCAAATGGCGGTGTTTGCGGCCCAGCATTCGATGATCTGGGTCGGGCTCGATCTGTTACCGGCGCGTGCGTGCGCAGGTGTTTTCGACGGGCAATTGAATCGCCTCGGCAGCTCCCTCGGCGCCATGTCCCAGTCCTGTGTCGAGCAACCGCCCGAGCAGGCGCCGCCGCTGGAAGACCAACAGACCGCTGCGCACCTGGGCGAGCGGGTGGCGCGACTGGCCCAGCGGATGGCTCGAGAGTGAAACCGCCTCAGCGGTTTTTCATGACCTGACAACGCCACGCAAACGGGTTGATCCCTTCGCTGCGGGTGAAGATGTGGCAGAAGTGCGCCTGATCGCAAAAGCCGCACTCCAGGCTGATCTGCGTGAGGCTGTGGTTGGTGTGTTGGATCAACTGCTTGGCTCGGGCAATGCGCTGGGTGCGGATCCAGTCTTGCGGCGAGTACCCTGTGCTGCATTTGAACGCCCGGGAAAAATGGCTGCGCGAGAGTGCGCAGGCGTTGGCCAGTTCGGTGACTTCAAGGCTGTCGCCGAGGCGTTCGAGAATCAGCTGTTTCACCAGCCGTTCCCGTTGCGGGCTGAGGCCGCCGGTGCTGGGCTTGCGGGGTTCGCTGGCAGGGGCGAGGGCGACGGTTTGCTGTGAGTGAGCCATGGCCAAGGTCCGTGTCGGTGGGGAACGCACGGTCAGCGCTTTCCCTCAGGTCAAAAAAACAACGCTGCGCAGAGGGATTCATTGTTTGGCGAGGGGCGGGTGCTGACGAGTTAAACGTTGTTAATTCCACCGTCGGCTGCAACTCAGCACACCGCTGCAAGTCCCCATGACGGGAACCGGGCAGGATGGCGACGATTGGGGGCGGGCCATAAGGGGCCGCAGAATCGGGCTCGGGCTCGGGCTCGGGCGAGGGGATGCATATGAAAGATTTGGTACGCGGCGTAATCGGCCTGGCGTTGGTCGGTGTGATGTCCAGCGCCATGGCGCAGGCACCGCAGGTCGGCACGCAGGCGCCGGGTTATTTCCGGCTGGCGCTGGGCGATTACGAGGTGACGGCGCTGTTCGACGGCTACAACGATTTGTCACCGAAGCTGTTGCAGGGCATGAGTCAAAGCCAGATTCGCGCGCTGCTGGCCCGGCGTTCGATTGAAACGCCGGGCGTGCAGACCGCGTTCAATGCTTTCCTGGTCAACACCGGTAAACAACTGATTCTGGTGGATACCGGCGCGGGCCAGTGCATCGGCGCCACCGCCGGCCAGCTCTCGGCGAACATGCAGGCAGCGGGTTACAAGCCTGAGCAGGTCGACGCGATTCTGCTGACGCACCTGCACCTGGATCACGTCTGTGGGCTGGTCGACGGCCAACAACGGCCGATCTTTGCCAATGCCACGGTTTATGCAGCCAAGGCCGAAGCCGATTACTGGCTCGATCCGCAGGCCGAGGCCAAGGCGCCGGCCGGTGCCCGGGAGTTTTTCAAGATCGCCCAGGATTCCACTGCGCCTTACGTGGCGGCCGGGCGCTTCAAGACGTTCGCAGAGGGCCAGTCGCCTTTGCCGGGTGTGGTCGAAGCCACACTGGAAGCCGGGCACACGCCGGGCAGCACCACCTACCGCTTCACTTCGCAGAACCAGAGCATCGTGTTCATGGGCGATCTTGTGCATAACCTGGCGGTGCAGTTCGATCATCCGGAGGTGTCGATCCGCTTCGACGTCAACGGTCAGCAGGCGATCAAGAGTCGTAACGCCGTGTTCAGTGCAGCGGCGGCCAGCAAGACCTGGGTCACGGCCGCGCACTTGCCATTCCCGGGCATCGGCCACATCACGGCGGTCGACAAGCACTTCCAGTGGGTGCCGGTCGAATACGGCCCCTACAAACGCGCGGCCAAAGTGCCGCTGATCGAGTAAAGTTCCACCTTTCACGTCAGGCTAAAACAAGGAAAACGTGCCCCATGAACCGTAACGATCTGCGCCGCGTCGACATGAACCTGCTGGTGATTTTCGAAGCGCTGATGTTCGAAAAGAACCTGACCCGCGTCGCCGAAAAACTGTTCATGGGCCAACCGGCGGTGAGCGCCGCGCTGGGGCGTCTGCGCGATCTGTTCGATGATCCGCTGTTGCTGCGCAATGGCCGGGGGATGGAGCCGACGGCGCGGGCGCTGGCGATTCTCCAGGAGCTGCAACCGGCGATGGACGTGATTTCCGGCGCGGTCAGCCGGGCCAAGGAATTCGATCCGGCGACCAGTTGCGACGTGTTTCGCATCGGCTTGTCGGACGATGCCGAATTCGGTCTGTTCCCGCCGCTGCTGCGCCAATTGCAGGAAGAAGCGCCGGGGATTGTCGTGGTGGTACGTCGCGCCAATTACCTGCTGATGCCGGGGTTGCTGGCATCGGGGGAGATCTCCGTCGGCGTCAGTTACACCACCGATCTGCCGGCCAACGCCAAGCGCAAGAAACTGCGCGACATTCCCTGCAAGGTCCTGCGCGGCGACAACCGCCCGGGCCCGCTCACGCTTGACGAATACTGCGAGCGCCCGCACGCGATGGTGTCGTTCTCCGGAGACCTGAGCGGCAATATCGATATGGACCTGGCCAAGGTCGGCCGCAGCCGCCGCGTGGTGCTCGGTGTACCTCAGTTCAGTGGCCTGCGCGCGCTGCTGGCCGGCACCGAGATGATCGCGACCGTGCCGGATTATGCGGCGTGTGCATTGGTCGAAGGGTGTGCGTTGCGGGCTGAAGATCCGCCGTTCCCGATTGATGCGGCGCAACTATCGATGGCGTGGAGCGGGGTGCATGACAACGACCCGGCAGAGAAATGGCTGCGTTCGCGGATCAGTCAGTTCATGTCGGTGACGCTGGATATTCCGGCGGTTTAGCACGGTGTTGAAAGGCGTTTAAGGTTACTTCCGGTAAGCCACAACGCCTTGCGCCTTTGCCTACGTGTACGCCAGAATCCGCCGGCTTGTGCGCCTCTGGGGCGGGTTCTATTGTTCGCCGGTCGCTGAAAAACAGCGATCGGGTTTAGCAGCCCGGATCTACTCTAGACGCACAATGCCCTTCGTTCGTGATCAGGCTTACGCCTGACCGTCCACGTTATGGCGGCTTTGCGTGGGGCACTTCGGTGCGCCGGGTTCTAGAGTCCTGGTCTGCTAACCCGCGTACGGCCGCCACCTCTTTCGTTTAGCAGCGAAGCGTGGCGCCTCCACTACTCTAGAGGCTTTATCCATGATCAAACCAACGCCAAACCCGCCTGAAACCGACCCCACTTCGCCCTACGAAACCCTCGATTCCAAGAAATTCCACGAAGCCGCCGAGCGCGCCCTCGACCACTACCTCAATCCGCTGCTCCCCAGAAAACCGCTGCTCAAACCCAACACCCGCTACCTCATCGCCCCCGGCATCGACAGCGAAGAACTGCTGGCCGACGCCTGCGAAACCCTGACCTCGGCCAAGGTCATGGCCAATGACTTCGCCGGGCTGGTGGACGGCCCGCAGCGGCATGTGCTGTTGGGGATTGCGCAATTGATCATGCTGGGGGAGCTGGCGGTGAATCGAGTGCTGGATAATCTGGAACTGAAGGCTGAGGCGCCCGCTGTAGCTTGATCGACTGATCGACTGATCGACTGATCGACTGCTCACCTGATCGTTCCCACGCTCTGCGTGGGAATGCAGCCCGGGACGCTCCGCGTCCCAAAGAGCGGACGCAGAGCCTCCATTGAGGCATTCCCACGCAGAGTGGGAACGATCGACGGTGGTCTCAAAAAGAGAGCACACCCATCCAATTTCCCCCCGATCAATCGCTGCACCATGGCCTGCAATGATTAATCAAGGGTGGGCCCATGAACGCTGTACAACGCAATGACCAGGCGCAAGATCTCGGCCTGCTGTTCCTGCGGGTGACCGGCGGGTTGTTTCTGCTGTTCGTCCACGGCTTGCCCAAGCTGCTGGACTTCACCGCGCAGTTGCAACAAATCGAAGACCCGTTCCACCTCGGTGCTCACCTCACCTTGATTCTGGCGATCTTCGCCGAAGTCCTCTGTCCGCTGCTGATCGTCGCCGGGGTGCTGGCGCGTCTGGCGTGCTTGCCTATTCTCTTTGTGCTGCTGGTGGCGCTGCTGCTTGTGCATCCGCAATGGAGTGTGGCCGAAGGGCAGTTCGGCTGGTTGCTGTTGATCCTGTTTACCACTGTTTTGATCGCCGGGCCGGGACGGCTGGCGCTCAATGTTCGTTTGCCCGGAGTGCTCCGTTATGCCTGATGCCCAGACCCCGAAAAAACCGGGACCCGAAGAAACCGTGACGCTCATCGTCAAGCACCGGGTCAAGGCCGGTTTCGAACAGCCGTACGAAGCGTGGCTGCGCAATATCGTCAGCGTGGCGGGGCGCGAAGAAGGGCATCTGGGCGTGGACGTGATGCGCAGCCAGCAGGGCGGTCTCGCGCTGTTCACCTGCGTGCTGCGTTATTGCTCGACCGACGCGATGCAGCGCTGGCTCGACTCGCCACAGCGTCAGAAACTGATCGATGAAGCCGCGCCGATGCTCGCCGACGGCGATCAGACCGAAGTCAACGCAGCCAACGAATTCTGGTTCACGCCGCTGGCCGAGGCCGGCTCACCGCCACCGCGCTGGAAGCAGGCTGTAGTGACGCTGCTGGTGATCCTGCCGCACACCTTGCTGGTGCCGCTGATCTGGGGGCCGTTGCTGCAACTCAACGCCTTTCTCTCCAACTACGTGGTCGCCACGTTCCTGATCACCCTGACCATCGTGGTATCGGTGGTCTACGTGTTCATGCCGCCGGTGACCCGTCTGTTCGCGCCGTGGCTGGAAGCCGGTCAGTCACACAAACACCTCGAATCCAATGCCAATCCGCCGCGCTGAAGCGGCGGGTCCGGGCTCCGTTTCACTTATCTCGAAGGAACTGCGATGAACGCCGATCTGATTCTGTTCAATGGCCAATTTCATACGGTAGACCGCGAAAAACCCCTCGCCAGCGCCGTGGCAATCAAGGACGGGCGCTTCGTCGCCGTCGGTAACGATGCCGAGGCGATGGCGCTCAAGGGCGCCGGCACTCAAGTGGTCGACCTCAAGGGCCGCTGCGTGATTCCCGGCCTCAATGACTCGCACTTGCACCTGATCCGTGGCGGTCTGAACTACAACCTCGAACTGCGCTGGGAAGGCGTGCCGTCGCTGGCCGATGCGCTGCGCATGCTCAAGGATCAGGCCGACCGCACACCGACCCCGCAATGGGTGCGCGTGGTCGGCGGCTGGAACGAATTCCAGTTCGCCGAAAAACGCATGCCGACCCTCGAAGAAATCAACCAGGCCGCGCCGGACACCCCGGTATTCATCCTGCACCTGTACGACCGTGCGTTGCTCAACCGCGCTGCGTTGCGCGTTGCCGGTTACACCCGCGACACACCGAACCCGCCGGGTGGCGAGATCGTGCGCGATGCCAACGGCAACCCGACCGGCATGCTGGTGGCGCGGCCAAACGCGATGATTCTGTACTCGACGCTGGCCAAGGGGCCCAAGCTGCCGCTGGAGTATCAGGTCAACTCGACCCGTCAGTTCATGCGCGAACTCAATCGCCTCGGCCTGACCAGCGCCATCGATGCCGGCGGCGGTTTCCAGAATTACCCGGACGATTATCAGGTGATCGAACAGCTGGCCAAAGACGACCAGTTGACCGTGCGCATCGCCTACAACCTGTTCACCCAGAAGCCGAAAGAAGAGCTGACCGACTTCCAGAACTGGACTGGCAGCGTCAAGTTGCATCAGGGCGATGACTTCCTGCGCCATAACGGCGCCGGGGAAATGCTGGTGTTCTCGGCAGCGGACTTCGAAGACTTCCTCGAGCCGCGCCCGGACCTGCCGCAGACCATGGAACAGGAGCTTGAGCCGGTGGTGCGCCACCTGGTCGAACAGCGCTGGCCGTTCCGTCTGCACGCCACCTACAACGAATCCATCAGCCGCATGCTGGATGTGTTCGAGAAGGTCAACCGCGACATTCCGTTCAACGGTCTGCCGTGGTTCTTCGATCACGCTGAAACCATCACCCCGCAGAACATCGAGCGGGTGAGGGTGCTGGGCGGCGGCATCGCGATTCAGGATCGCATGGCGTTCCAGGGCGAATACTTCGTTGACCGTTACGGCAAACAGGCCGCCGAAGCCACGCCACCGATCAAGCGCATGCTCGCCGAAGGCGTGCCGGTCGGTGCGGGCACCGATGCCACTCGGGTGTCGAGCTACAACCCGTGGACTTCGCTGTACTGGATGGTCAGCGGTCGCACCGTTGGCGGTCTGGCGCTGTACGAAGAAGGTTTGCCACGCAGCACCGCGCTGGAACTGTTCACCCATGGCAGCGCCTGGTTCTCCTCCGAGCAGGGCAAGAAGGGCCAGATCAAGGTCGGGCAACTGGCGGACCTGGCAGCGCTGAGCGCGGACTTCTTCAGTGTCGAAGAAGAAGCGATCAAGTGGATCGAGTCGGTGCTGACCGTGGTTGGCGGCAAGATCGTGTACGCCGCCGGCGACTTCGAAGACCTCGGCCCGCGTTCGCTGCCGGTGCTGCCGGATTGGTCGCCGGTGGTGAAAGTCCCGGGCCACTGGCGCCCGAATTCGCCCTTGCAGGCTCAGGTACACCAGTGCAGCGGCCCGTGTGCGGTGCATACCCATAGCCATGAAAAAGCGCGGATGTCGAATGCGCCGGTCAGCGATTTCGCCGGTTTCTGGGGCGCATTCGGCTGCTCCTGCTTCGCGTTCTGATCCTTTTGAAAAAGCGCCGCTCTGTGTGAGCGGCGCTCCCCGCAACAACCATCCATCGAGGAGTTTCACATGAGCAACGTTCCTTACAAACGCTTGAACAAAGACGATGCCGTTGTGCTGTTGGTCGACCACCAGACCGGTCTGATCTCGCTGGTACAGGATTTCTCGCCGAACGAGTTCAAGAACAACGTGCTGGCACTGGGCGACATCGCCAAGTTCTTCAACCTGCCGACCATCCTCACCACCAGCTTCGATTCCGGCCCGAACGGCCCGATCGTGCCTGAGCTGAAAGAGCAATTCCCGGACGCACCGTTCATTGCCCGTCCTGGCCAGATCAACGCCTGGGACAACGAAGACTTCGTCAAGGCCATCAAGGCTACCGGCCGCAAGCAACTGATCATCGCCGGTGTGGTGACTGACGTGTGCGTGGCGTTCCCGACCCTGTCGGCCATTGCCGAAGGTTTTGAAGTGTTCGTGGTCACCGACGCTTCCGGCACCTTCAACACCACCGTGCAACAAGCGGCGTGGGCGCGTATGTCAGCTGCCGGCGCACACCTGCTGAACTGGTTTGCTGTGGCCTGCGAGCTGCAGGGTGACTGGCGCAACGACATGGAAGGCCTGGCGAATCTGCTGTCCCAGCGTCTGCCGAACTACCGCAACCTGATCAACAGCTACACCAAATTCACTGCCAAGTAAGCTTGTAACGAAGAGGCCCGCCAAAATGGCGGGCCTCTTTTTGCCTTCAGAAAAGGGCTCAGCGCTTTTGCAGCCAGCCCAGAAATCCACCTTTTTTCACCGGTGCCGGTTTGGCCATCAACGCCAGCCGACTGTTCTGCTGCCGTACCGCCTGCAACTTGTTCAACGCCTGACCCACTTCACTGCGCTGTTCCATGCACTGGCGAGTCAGGTTCTTGTCGAGGCGATAAATGATCGAAGATGTCAGCGCGGTAAACGTCGCTTGCGAAGGCGTGTCCGCGAGGATGCTTTGCTCACCCATGACCTCACTCGGCCCCATGCGTCCGGCCTCGGTGAAGCCGTTGCCGTCCGGCACGCTGGCGCTGACCACGCCGGTGGCGATCACGAACAGGCTGTCCGGGACTTCCTCCAGATTGAGCACTACCTGCCCGGCGCTGTACTGCTGCGCGACCATCGATTCGGCGAGGCGATCGCGTTCCTCGTGGCTCAGCGAACGGAAGATTTTCACTTCATCGAGCAAGGCGCGAGCGCGGGTCGAAGGTTCGATCACGCCGTCCGGGTGCCGCGAAATACCGGCGGCTTCAAGGTGCCGGTGGGCGAGGTCGAACAATTGATTGCGCACCTCGCTTTTCTTGCCCAGTTCGGCGATGAACCCGCTGGCCACGTATTCCGACATTTCGTCGCCGGCCTCTTTCAGCACCGCTTTCGGTGCGGGCGTCAGCAACAGACTGCTGCTGCCTTGCAGCGTGCGCTCGAGGGCGTCGAGCACTCGGCGCGGGCGAATGTGGTTCGGCACCTTGATGCTGATCGACACGCCGTGCAGGTTGTTCGGGCGGCTGAGGTTGACGATCTTGGCCTTGGCCGCCACCGAGTTCGGCACCACGGCCAGAGTGCCGGTGCTGGACAGCAGGTGCGTGGCACGCCAGTTGATGTCGAGTACCTTGCCTTCGACACCATCGATGACCACCAGATCATCCACCTGATACGGCTTGGTGGTGTTGAGCACGATGCCGGAAAACACGTCGGCCAAGGTGCTTTGCAGCGCCAGACCGATGACGATCGCCACCACCCCCGAAGTCGCGAGCAGGCCTTTGACCGGCAGATCCAGCACATAACCGGCCGCTGCGACGATGGCCGCCAGAAACACCAGCGCACCGATCACGTCCTGCAGCAGGCGGCCGCTGTGACCGATGCGGCGCATCAGGATCAGACCGATGACTTCGGTCAGCACCCGCGCGGCGTACAGCCACCAGAGAATGCCCAGTGCCGTCGCCCCAAGTTGCGCCACCGGGTCGTCGGCAAACAGCGGCGCCTGCAACGGGCTGACGCCGGCGTTGATGGCCAGCGCGTTGAAGGCCAGGAACAGCACCAGTCGCACGGCGACCCGTTGCGCGCGATGCTTGAACGGTGCGAGGTGCCAGAGCAAGGTGTCGAGCACCAGCAGCAGAGCGCTCCAGGACAGCAGGTGGGCAGAAAAAAGGCTCATGGGATGAACTCCGGCGGGCACAAAAGAAAACGCCACACCCGAAGGTGTGGCGAGGGGTTGCACTCAGTTCAGATGGGTCTTGAGTTCTGCCGCAGCCTGGCGCACGGCGGCTTTCACTTCAGGAATCCCGTTCAGCGGGTTGAGCAGGCCGAAGTCGTGAATCATCCCGTTGTAGCGCACCGAGGTCACCGGCACACCGGCCGCGTCGAGGTGGCGGGCGTAGCCTTCGCCTTCGTCACGCAGCACGTCGAACTCGGCGGTCTGCACCAGCGCGGCGGGCAGGCCCTTGAGCTGTTCGGCGCTGGCGTTGAGCGGCGAGGCATGGATCTGTGCACGTTCGGCCGGGTTGGTGGTGTAGTTGTCCCAGAACCATTGCATCATGCCCTTGGTCAGGAAGTGGCCCTTGGCGAATTGCTGGTACGAGCCGTTATCGAACCCGGCGTTGGTCACCGGCCACATCAGCAACTGGAAGCGCAGGGCCGGGGTTTTCTGTTCCTTGGCCATCAACGCCACAACCGCTGCCATGTTGCCGCCGACGCTGTTGCCGGCCACCGCCAGACGCTTGCCGTCGACACCGATGTCCTTGCCGTGCTCGGCCACCCATTTGGTTGCCGCGTAAGCCTGATTGATCGCAGTCGGGTACTGCGCTTCCGGCGACGGCGTGTAGTCGACATACACCGCGACTGCGCCGGAACCCACCACCAGATCACGGATCAAGCGTTGGTGGGTCGGGTAGTCGCCCAGCACCCAGCCGCCACCGTGGAAGAACATGAACACCGGCAACTCACCTTTGACCTTGGCCGGACGCACCACTTTCAGGTTGATCGTCTGGCCGTCGACCTTGATCGCCTTGTCGCTGACCTCAACGCCGGACAGGTCAACCTTCACCGAAGCCTGGGCGCCGGTCAGCACCGCACGGGCGTCTTTCGGGCTCAGTTGTTCAAGTGGTTTGCCACCGCCGGCGGCGAGGGCGTCGAGGAAGGCCTGGGTGTTGTGTTCGACGCCAGTGCTTTCGGTGGCGAAGGCGTTGCCGATGGACAGGGCGAGCAGGGAAGCGGCGAGGGTTTTCTTGATGTTCATGTGCAATTCCTTTTTAAGTCGTTTGAGTTTTTGTATGCCTTGGGATCGGGCTGCTGTGGCGCTGGGCTTCAGGCCTCAGCAACACCGTGAGCACAGATTAATGAGGTGCCGGAAAGTGAAAAAGCGGCTATAAAGCGTTTAACTGTCAACCAGAGAGTGACAATGAACCCGTTCGAAGACATGCGTATTTTTTGCCAGGTCATGGACTCCGGCAGCTTCACGGCGGCGGCCGATCAGTTGGGCCTGTCCAAGCAGTTCGTCAGCCGTCGCTTGATGCAACTGGAGGAGCGCCTCGGCGTGCGATTGCTCAACCGTTCGACCCGGCGCCTGGACGTGACGCCGCTGGGCCAGAGCTATTACGAGTCGGCGCTGCGTTTGCTCGGTGAAGTGGAGTCGGTGGAGCAGGGCATCGCCGGGCAGACCGCCGAGCCGCGCGGGGCGATTCGCGTGAGTGCGCCGCTGTCGTTTGCGCTGGCCCATCTGGGCTGTCTGCTGCCGCCGTTTCTGCAGCGTTATCGCGAGGTCACGGTGGAGGTGGACTTGAGCGACCGGCCGGTGGATCTGCTGGGCGAGGGTTACGATCTGGCGCTGCGCATCGGCGTACTGGAGGACTCGACCCTGATCGCCCGACGCATCGCGTCAATCGAACGGGTGTACTGCGCCAGTCCTGCGTATCTCGCCGAGCGCGGTACGCCGGTCAAACCGGAAGATCTGCTGGGCCACGACTGTCTGCCTTACGGCCACGGGCGTTCGGTGCAGTGGCGGTTCAATGCGGGGCAGGGCAAGCCGCTGCTGGTGAATGTCACCGGGCGGATGCGCGTCAACAATGGTGAGTTGCTGCGGGATGCGGCGGTGGCGGGGATGGGGATTACCTATCTGCCGACGTTCATCGTTGGCGCGGCGCTGAAGGATGGGCGGCTGGTGCCGGTGCTGGACGAGTTTCGGCCGGAACCGCTGACGCTGTCGGCGGTGTACCCGCAGCATCGCCAGGCGTCGCGGCCGGTGCAGGCGTTGATCGAGTTTTTGCGTGAGCGGCTGGATCAGAATCACGTCGCTCTCTAGGTTTTGCGGCAACCTTGTGGGCACTGATGAGCCCTGTGGGAGTCGGGCTTGCCCGCGATAGCGGTGGGTCAGTCAGTGATGCTTTAACTGACCAGGCCTCATCGCTGGCAAGCCAGCTCCCACAGGGATTGCGGTGCTTTCAGTTCGGGTCAGTTGGCGCGCTTGTCATCGCCAGGCTCGCCGCCAACGTGTACGCCACGGTCATCACCGATCTCGCCAGCGCGATGTACGCCACGGTCATCACCGATTTCACCAGCGCGATGCACGCCATGGTCATCACCGACTTCACCGGCCCGATGTACACCGTGGTCGTCGCCGGGTTCAGAATGCGTGCCGCTGCGACCGGATGACGCCGTGTTGCCGGAATGGCCCGAACCGTGGTCACTGCCGCTGTGGCCACTGTTGCCACCGCCGCCACTGCCACTGTTGCCGCCACCGCCGCTGCCGCCGTGACCACCACCATTGCCACCGCTGCCGCCGCCTCCATTACCGCCACCACCGCCTCCGCTGCCGCCCCCGCCATTACCGCCACCACCGCCTCCGCTACCGCCCCCTCCATTACCGCCGCCACCCCCACCGTTACCACCGCCGCCGCCCCCGCCGCCCCCGCCGCTTCCTCCACCACCACTTCCCCCTTCCTTGGCCTGAACACTCGACACCCCGGACAGGTTGTCCGGAATCAGTACGGTAGACGCCGACAGGACTGCGCCGATGGCCATTGCGAGCACGAGCTTTTGAATGTGCATATCGTTCTCCGTCTTTGTTGTCTTGATTGGGAACGTGGATGTAGCTTGTTGCGTGTGATCCGACCCGTTCCCGAGGTCAGTGGATACTCGAAGCCAGTTCGAAGATCGGGATGTACATCAGGATCACGATCACCCCGATCAACAGGCCGATGAAAGTCATGAGCAGCGGTTCGAACAACCGCACGAACCACTCGATCCAGCGGCTGATTTCCTCGTCGTAGAAGTCGGCGCTGCGTTCCATCATTTGCCCGAGATTGCCGGACTGTTCACCGGCGCGCAGCAGGCGCAGGGACACGGGCGTCACCAGCCGGTTGAGCTCGAGGGCGGTGGACAACGATTGCCCCTCGCGCACCCGCTCGCAGGCCTGGTCCAGCCGCGCTCGCGAGGCCACGGTGAGCAGGCCGCGCACCATGCCCATGGCCGTCACCAGCGGAATCCCGCCTTGCAGCAGAATCCCCAGCGACCGGTAAAACCGCGCCAGCTCATACATGAAAATCCGCTGATGCACGGCAGGCAGTTTCTCCACCAGCCGATCCAGCCCACGGCGAAACGCCGGTTGTTTCTGCAGCACGGCGAGGGCGATGACGATCGTCGCCAACAGGCCGAAAAACTCG
Organism: Pseudomonas sp. R15(2017); assembly: GCF_002112685.1. Lineage (NCBI taxonomy): Bacteria > Pseudomonadati > Pseudomonadota > Gammaproteobacteria > Pseudomonadales > Pseudomonadaceae > Pseudomonas > Pseudomonas sp. R15(2017). The sequence goes on along the minus strand of NZ_NEII01000007.1, from coordinate 84,682 downwards.
CCCTGATGGGCGTGTAGAAACATGCCGCTGCTCATCAGGATCTGCGACAGCCACGGCAGGTTCGAGCCCAGCCCTTCGAACACCAGGCTGAAGCGCGGCACCACGTAACCCATCAGAAACAGCACCACGCCACCGCCGACCACCAGCAACAGCAGCGGGTAGATCGAAGCGCTGACGATCTTCTGCCGCACCTCGTCCATGCGCTGGCGATAGCTCACGTAACGGCCCAGCGCATCGCCGACCGCGCCGGTCTTCTCGCTGGACTGTACCAGCGCCACGTACAACGGCGGGAACACCGCCGACAACTGGCCGAGCGCCTGGGAGAACGATTTGCCCTCGTATAGCAGCCGCACCAGCTCACTCAAGGTTTTGCGGGCGGCGGGGGCGGTTTCTTTTTCGGCCAGGCTTTCCAGCGCATCGATCAGCGGCAGGCCGGCGTTGAGCAGGGTGGTCAGTTCTTGGCTGAACAGCACCAGGTTGAAGGTTTCTCGCTTGCTCAGGCGCAACGAACGCCAGTGCCTCTCGGCGTGCAGGCTGACCACACGCAAGCCCTGATCCTCGGCGATGCGCCGCGCTTCGCTCTGGCCGGGCGCCTCGACGCTCAGCGACACCACTCCGGCCTTGCCCACTGCTTTGAGTTGAAATCGCATGCCGTGAGCTCCGCTTATTGCCAGTTGGTGACTTCGGCGTTTTCGCCTTCGCCGCCGGGCTGGCCGTCCTTGCCCATCGAGAGCAGGTCGTACTCGCTGTTTTCGCCGGGATAGCGGTAGGTGTAGTTACGCCCCCACGGATCCTGCGGCAGTTTTTTCTGCAAGTACGGGCCGGTCCATTTGGCTTCGTCGCTCGGTGCGGTCACCAGCGCCTGCAAGCCTTGTTCGGTGGACGGGTAGTGGCCGACCTCCAGTCGATAGAGATCCAGCGCCTTGCTCAGGCCTTCGATCTGCGCCTTGGCGACCTTCACCTCGGAACGCCCCAGCTGGGCGAAATATTTGGGCGCGACGATCCCGGCCAACAGGCCGAGCACCACCAGCACCACGAGCAATTCGAGCAGGGTGAAACCGCGTTGGGCACGCGGACGAAATTGCAGCTTCATGATGACCTCCCGTGAGTGGCAGCCGTGTCGCCGAAAGGGCTTATGCAATTGCCATGCTCAGCCCCCGATAAATTCGGCTGTCGGGCTGGAGCCCTTGTATTACGGGCTTTTCCAGAGTCGGCACAGTGCTTGCGTACGGCTGATCAACGACGGGTCAGTGGGGCATTTCCCCCAATTTTTCGGGGCCTGTCAGGGGAGGCCCAATGATCCATTCATTCACTGCAGGACTGCTCGGCTGCGTGCTGTCGGTCGGTGTCGCACAAGCCGATGTCTTCGTTTCCATGGACGCCAAGGGTAGCTATGTGCTGTCGAACGTCCACCGTCCCGGACGCACTTACGAGCGGGTGATTCGCGAGGCCGATGCGCCGCTGGTCAGCCTTGACCAGCAACCGCAATTGATCGCCAACCAGCCCTACGCCGAGCTGGTGTCAGCGGCGGCCAGCGCCAATCACCTGCCCGAGGCTTTGCTGCACGCGGTGATCAAGTCCGAATCCAATTACAACCCCGGTGCCACCTCGCCCAAAGGCGCTGGCGGGCTGATGCAATTGATGCCCGACACCGCCCGCGAGCTGGGGGTGAAAGATGTCTACGACCCCAAGGCCAACATCCAGGGCGGGGCCAAATACCTCAAGCGCCTGATGACCCTGTTCGACAACGACATCGCCCTGGCCGTGGCGGCTTACAACGCCGGGCCGGACGCGGTGCTCAGCCGGGGCCGGGTGATCCCGCCGTTCGCCGAAACCCAGCGTTACGTGCCCAGCGTTTTGCGTCAGTACCGGCGCTTGCAGGGGCTGGCGGTGGATGCGCCGTTGTAGCCCCAGTCTTGGTTTTCCCCACTTTCGGGGCAAACCCGAGGGGCTCGGAAAAGTGGGGAAACGGGTGGGGAATATCCCCCGCATTCTCAAGTGACCTATGTAACCGTTTGAGTTGGAACGACATTTTTTGTGGCATGCGGATTGCTCCAAGGGATTTATCGAGAATCGTTCCCTGTGAGCACCCACTACGAGGTTTCCGATCATGGTTGGCATTCACCACGCACCGCCCCTGTTGAACTGGCTGCTGTTGCTGGTCTCGATGCTCAGCGTCGAACTGGCCAGCGCCGCCGTGCGCTGCGAGCGCAATCTGGTGGCCAATGTAGTCGCCTTCGATCAACCGCTGATGTTCAACCGCCTCGGTGCGCAGAATGCCAACGGCATGATGTACGCCTTGCGCCGCGATGTGGTCGATGACCATGACGTCTCGCTGGCCTATGGCGGCAGCGCGGTGCCTGGCAAGGTCTCGCTGCGTGCGGACAAGCGTCCACGGCCGCTGGTGCTGCGGGTGGCCGCCGGTGATTGCCTGACGATCAACCTGCAGAACCTGCTCGACTACCAGGCCAACCCGAACAAGCATTTCGAAGCACCTGAAGGCGAGGAGGGCACCGTGAACCCCGGTGGCGCCGATGCCTTCAAGGTCGACGAGCAGGTCGCCGACCGCCATGTCGGCTTCCAGGTCAACGGCCTGCAAGCGGTGAACAGCATCGACGACATTTCCTCCTACACCGGGCGTAACGCCAACACCCTGGTGCCGCCGGGCGCGAGCCGTTCGTACGTGCTGTACGCCGAGCGTGAAGGGGCGTTTGCCGTCAGCAGCCGTGGCGCGACATTCGGCGGGGAAGGCGCGGCCGGCAACACCGCCAATGGCCTGTTCGGCCAGGTCGTGGTGGTGCCGAAGTCGGGACGCACCTATCGCAACACCCTCACCGAAGAAGAAATGCGTCTGGCCACCACCGGCCGTACACCGGCCGGTCACCCGATCGTCGATTACCAGGCCCGCTACCCGCAGCGCGAACCGTGGCTGCGTGAAGGCAAGGCCGGCACGCCGATCATCAGCATGGTCGACGGCAACGAAATCATCTCCAGCGAAAGCGATGCAATCGTCATGGGCAGCAACGCCGATGGCAGTTTTGCGCCCAGCACCTATCCGCTGGAATCGATGGGCAAACGCAACCCGGCGATCCCCAATCGCCTCGAGCCGTTTCGCGATTTCGCCTCGCAGTTCCAGGACGAAACCGCCGCTACCCAGGCATTCCCCGCTTACTGGGCCGACCCGGTCATGGCCCATGTGCTGGAGCCGACCCGCGACTCGTTCATGATCAACTACGGTTCCGGCGGCATGGGTGCCGAAGTGGTCGCCAACCGCCTCGGCGTGGGACCGATGCACGATTGCCTGTCGTGCGCCTACGAAGAATTCTTCCTCAGCTCGCACACCGTCGGCGACGTGGCGATGCTGGTGGACGTGCCGGCCAATACCGGGCTTGAGAACATCGCCCCCGGCCAGACACCCAGCGCCGATCAGGTCGGCGTCAAGGCCACCATGGCCCTGTATCCGTCGGAGCCGTCGAACGTCAACCACAGCTACATCGGTGACTTCGTCAAATTCCGCAACACCCACAACGGCCACGAACAGCACATCTTCCACCTGCACGGCCATCAGTGGCTGTTCAACCCCAACGACGACAACTCCGATTACGTCGATGCCCAAGGCATCGGTCCGGGCGCCGGCTATACCTACGAAATCGCCAACGGCGGTTCCGGCAACCGCAACCGGGTGGCCGGCGATGCGATCTATCACTGCCACTTCTACCCGCATTTTGCCCAGGGCATGTGGTCGATGTGGCGGGTGCACGATGTGTTCGAAGAAGGCACTCGGCTGGAAGTCTCGCAACAGGGCGCCGATGGTTATCACAGCGAACCTTACGCCCTGCGCAGCGGTAAACCGGCTGCCGGTGCCCGCGCCTTGCCGGATGGCGAGATCATTGCCGGCACGCCGATTCCTGCCGTCGTGCCGCTGCCCGGCAAAGCCATGGCGCCGATGCCGGGCAAAGTGGTGGTGGTGCCGAAAATCGGCGACACCCTGGTCGCCGGCCACGATGACGACGATGAAGAAGAGGACGACGGCGAACACCACGGCGGTAACGGTGGTTCGCAAGCCATTGGTTCGCTGGCACTGGTCGATCGCAGCGAAGCCAACCGCAACGCCGACGGCAGCCTGAAAAACCCTGGCTATCCGTTCTGGATCGGCGGCATGGAAAGTTCGGTCGGTCAGCGTCCGCCAACCCCACCGCTGGACATGCTCGACGCCGCCACCGCGCAATCCTTGAAAGCCAGCGGCAAAGCGCTGTGGGCCAACCTCGATCCGAATCAGTCCGGCGGCTGGGACGGCGGCTTGCAGCGTCACACCCTCGACGGGGTGGCGGCCGGAGGCGAGGCGCACACCGTGACCACTTCGCTGGATTTCTCCAAGGAAGTCACCCGCGCCAAGCCGATCTACCTGCCCGAAGAAGGCACGGAAGTGGAACAGGCGGCGATGGCGTTCCACGCGAAAAAGGATCACCCAAGCTTTGCCTTGCTGCCCGGCAACCAGATCGTGGCCAAGGCCTTCCGCACCAACGGCGCCTTGCCGATGGCCGGTGCGCCGTACTACGAACCGTGCATGGACGACCGGCAAAAACGCCTGACCAGCAGCGCCGGCAGCGGTGAATTCGCCAGCGGCGACCGGCTGGACGGCATGTCCTTCGTCGGCGCCTCGACCTTCACCGCCGACCGGCCACGGATCTACAAGGCCGCCAACATCCAGTTCGACGCGGTCTACAACAAGGTCGGCTATCACTTCCCGCAAGCGCGGATTCTGGCGCTGTGGGAAGACGCCTGGCCAGTGATCACCAAGCAGCGTCCGCCAGAGCCGCTGGTGATGCGCATGAACACCTTCGACTGCGTGCAATACCAGCAGACCAACCTGGTGCCCGCCACCTACGAGATGGACGACTATCAGGTGCGCACGCCGACCGACGTGATCGGCCAGCACATTCACCTGCCGAAGTGGGACCTGACAGCTGCCGACGGTTCCTCCAACGGCTGGAACTACGAGGACGGCGTGCTCTCTCCGGGCGCCGTTCAGGAACGCATTCACGCAATCCGTGAATTCAACCAGTGCGAGGGCAGCGACCCGCGCGACGGCACCCAGGCGTGCCCGAAAGCCAAGGCGCATCCGTTCTTCGGACAGTTCGGGCGCAGTGACTGGATGGGCGCGCGCACGGCCATGCAACGCTGGTTCGTCGACCCGGTGGTCAACGCCAAGGGCGTGGATCGCGGGCTGGGCACCATCTTCACCCACGACCACCTCGGCCCATCGACTCACCAGCAGATCGGCCTGTATGCCACGGTGCTGGCGGAACCGGCCGGTTCCACCTGGTTCCACGCCGAAACCGGCGAGCCTCTGTACAGCGGCGCGCGCCAGGACGGCGGGCCGACCTCGTGGCAGGCGGTGATCAATACCGGCGACCTCGACGGCGACGGCAAGAACGACAGCTTCCGTGAGTTCTTCCTCGAATACAGCGACTTCCAGCACGCCTATGAAGCCGGTGTGTACGTGGGCGCCGGCCCCAACGGCGTGCCTAATCCGCAAGCGTTCCCGGCCACCGCCGACAGCTTCCGCTACGCGATCAACCCGCCGGTGCGCAACAACGCCAGCACCCTGCTCGAAGGCGTGCTGGAAGTGCAGGGCGGTCAGGTGCCGGGCTGCCCGAGCCGGCCTTGCCCGCAAGCGATCTCCGTGGATGATCCGGGCATGTTCGTCGTCAACTATCGCAACGAGCCGCTGGCCCTGAGGGTTTACGACCCGAACAAGGTCGGCCCGGACGGCAAGCGCGGCATGCAGGCCGACGGCCTCGGCGGCGATCTGGCGTACGCCATGCAAAGTCGTACCGACCGGGCGATCCCGGCGATGAACCTGGCACCGAACCTGGTGACGGCCGCCACCGGCCCGACTGGCGGCACCACGCTGTTCCCGCCGCACATCAACAAGGGCGGCAGCGAGCCGGGCGACCCGTTTACCCCGATGCTGCGTACCTACACCGGCGACAACGTGCGTCTGCGGGTGCATGCCGGCGGCCACGAGGAAGAGCACAACGTCACCCTGCACGGCGTGAAATGGCTGCAGAGCGGTTCCGGTTTCGGCAACAGCTCTAACTCCGGCTGGCGCGCCTCGCAGATGATCGGCATCTCCGAACAGATGGGCTTCATCGCACCGGTGTCGATGCTGTCCAGCTCTGCGGCGACCACCGGTGACTATCTGTACTCGATGGACGCTTCGATCGAAGGCTACTGGAGCGGGATCTGGGGCGTGATGCGCAACTACACGGCCAAACGCAATGACCTGTTCGCCATCCCCAACAACCCGAGTCCGGCGGGCATGCGCAACACCGTGGCGTTCGAAGGCAGCTGCCCACGGATCAGCGCCAACCCCAACGGCATCGGCACCCGGCCGACGGTGCAGCGCAACTATGAAGTGGTGGCGGCGCTGGCCAACGACATCCTCGGCAATTCGCTGGGCCTGAGCATCGGCGATTCGGCCGGGCTCGGTCAGCATGTCGGCGGGCCGCTGAATCCGGCGGGCGGCACCCTGGTGCTGAACTCGCGCACGGTGAGCATTCCGCAGGTCACGGTGACCGATCCGGAGGACGGCGAGACCATCACCATCGGTGGCCAGAGCGGGCCGCTGCATGATCCGACGGCGATCCTGTACGTGCGCAAATCCGACCTCGATCCGGTCAGCGGCAAGCTCAAACCCGGCATTCCGGTCGAACCGCTGGTGCTGCGCGCAGCGGCCGGGGACTGCATCAACATCACCCTGGAAAACCGTCTGCCGAGCGTGATGCCGGACCTGACCCAGACCGCGGTGATGCAGGGCATCGTCAAACGTGATCGCAACAGCGGCCTGGGTTCGACCACCTTCAGCAACAACCTGATGCGGCCGTCCAGCCACGTGGGGCTGCACGCCCAACTGTTGGCCTATGACATCACCAAATCCGACGGTGCCAACGTCGGCGCCAACCCGATCCAGACCGTGCCGCCACGGTTGGGCAGCAGCGGCGCCTACCCGACCCGGACCTATCAGTACTACGCCGGGCACCTGGAGCGTGAAGGCAAACCGGTCACGCAACTGGGCCGCAGTGTCGACAACATCAATGCCACGGCCGTGGAGTTCGGAGGCCTGAACATCACCCCGGCGGATGTGATCAAGCAACCGCAAAAAGGCCTGGGTGGGGCGATGAGCATCCTGCCGATCGGCGCGACCTGGGTCGACGATGCGCGCAAGGTCAACGCCACGGTCACCGCACCGGGGCAGACGACTTACCGCGACTTCGCGATGGTCTGGCACAAGGCGCTGAACACCCGTTGGGCCAATGGCCGGCCAGTCGAAGGCATCGCTGCCGAGGGCTTCGGTGTGCCGACCGATCCGCAGGACAACTCGAGCATGGCCATCAACTACAAGACCGAACCGCTGTGGTACCGCTTCGGCCTTGCCCCGGATGCGCCGTTCGGCCATGCCGATGGCACGGGTTATGGCGACATGACCAACGCGCACATGGCCTACAGCAATGCGCTGGTGGGCGGCGATCCGCAGACGCCGGTGCTGTATGCCAAACCGGGTCAGCCGTTCCGTACGCACATCCTGATGCCGAGCGGCGGCAGTCGCGGCACGACGTTCCAGCTCGACGGACACGTCTGGTCGCTCAACCCGTTCCAGGCCGAGAAGAGCGACACCGGCGGCTACCCGATGGGCACGCCGGGCGTGGGTTCGGTGCGCTTCGGCTACAACCCGATGTCGATGTACATCGGCGCTCACGAAAGCATCCTGCCGGCGGCGCACTTCAGCTTCATGATCCCGAGCGCCGGGGGCAGCAACGCAATACCGGGGGACTACCTGTTCCGCGATTACGGCGCCTATGGCAACACCTCGGGGCTGTGGGGATTGCTGCGGGTGACCAATGAGCCGGAGCCGGCGCCGCCTGCTCAGTAGGTGCCAATGCGCAACCTGTGGGAACCGGTGAACCCGCTCCCGCAGGTGGGGACAGGATTTGTAGGGGAGAGCGACATGAACAGGATCATCAACATCATCGGCGTCTGCCTGCTGGCCATGGCCGGCGCGCTGCTCACGCTGAGCGAGATTGCCCTGGCGCAAACCGGCGCCGGGCAGGTGCTGACCCGCGACGGCGTGTCGATCGCCTTCGATCTGAAGCCGCTGGCCAGCGATGGCCAGCTGCGTGAGGGCGAGTTCGCCGACGTGCAGTTTCGCGTCACCGACGGTGCGTCCGGCCAGCCGTTGTCCGGTGTGGCGCCGGGGGCGTGGATCGATCCGCAAGCCGTCGCCGCCGACCAGGCCCAGGGCCGCGACCAGAGCTGCAAGTCGCGGGTCGGTACGTTCCTCAAATCCAACATCGGCGCGCGGCCGCTGCTCGACCTCAACAGCTATTTCCTGCTGGTGATGAACCGCGATGCCAGCGTTTCGGTGGTCGATCCGTCCGTCTCGGTCGGCGGCATTACCAGCACCCTGGCGCGGATCGAACTCAAGCAATCGCCGATGGACTGGGTTACGCCCAAGGACAACAAAAAGGTCTTCGTGTCGATGCCGACGGCAGGGGAAGTGGCGGTGATCGACAGTGAGCAATTCAAGGTCATCGACTCGGTGGCCGCCGGCAGCCAACCGGTGCGGGTCGCGCTGCAACCGGACGAGCGTCTGCTGTGGGTCGGCAACAACGCGGCCAAGGCTGAAGAATCCGGGGTCACGGTGATCGATACCCAGAGCCTCAAACCGCTGAAACACCTGGCGACCGGTCGCGGCCACCATGAAATCACCTTCAGCAAGGACAGCCGTTTCGCCTTCGTCAGCAACCGCGACGACGGCACCCTGAGCGTCATCGACGTCGCCGGCCTGAGCCTGGTGCAACAGGTCAAGACCGGCTCCAGCCCGTTGTCGGTGGCGTACTCGCCGCTGTCCGGCGCGGTGTACGTGGCCGATGGCAAGGACGGCACCGTCACCGTGATCGACAGCAACAGCCGCGCCGTGAGGCGGGTGATCAAGCTGCAACAGGGCCTCGGCCCGATGGGCTTCAGCGCCGACGGCCGTTTTGGCGTGGTGCTGAACACGGTGGAAAACCGCGCCACAGTCATCGACGCGGCCAACGATTCGGCGATCCATGACCTGGAGGTTTCAGCCGAACCCTATCAAGTGGTGTTCACCCAGGCGTATGCCTACGTGCGCGGACTGGCCTCGCCGAAAGTCACCATGATCAACCTGTCTTCGCTGGGCGAAGGGCGTCAGCCGATTACTCAGGGTTTTGAAGCCGGGCCGCAGCCGCCACGGCTGGCCGGGGATCTGCCGCTGGCATCGAGCCTCGCGGTATCGCGCGATGACAACGCGGTGTTCGTGGTCAACCCGGTGGACAACACCACCTATTTCTACGCCGAAGGCATGAACGCGCCGATGTCCGGTTACCCCAACCGGGGGCAAATCGCCCGCGCCGCGCTGGTGATCGACCGCAGCCTGCGCGAAGTCTCGCCGGGTCTCTACAGCTCACGAGTGAAACTGCCGGCGGCGGGGCGCTTCGACGTGGCGTTCCTGCTCAATCAACCGAACATCATTCATTGCTTCACCGCGCAGGTGGCGTCCGACGGCGCGCCGGAAAAACACCTGGGCGCGGCAAAAGTCGAGTTCCTGCTGGACAAGACCGCCGTGGCCCTCAACGACCCGTACGTGGTGCGCTTTCGCATCGTCCAGGGCAAACAGAAAATCCAGCGCAGCGGCGTGACCGACGTGCAGTTGCGCTACTTCCTCGCGCCGACTTCCCGGCCCCGTGAAGTGGCGGCGCTGGAAGTTGCTGACGGCGTGTACGAAGCACCGGTGACGCTTGATCGCAGCGGCGCCTGGTACCTGCACGTGCGCGCGGCCTCGCTGGGCGCCGGTTTCGACGACAAGACCTTTGCCAGTGTCCGGGTGCTGCCCGGCCAGACTCAGTGACGAGGAAACGACCATGAACCGATTTGCATCCCGTGGCCTGCTGACCCTGTGCCTGTTGGCCGTCGGTATCCAGCAGGCCAGCGCCCACTCGGCGGACGAGCATGCCGGCCACACCGCACCGGCCGCCAACAGCCAGGAACACGCCCAGGTCAAGTTCGCCGACGTGCCGTTGCTCGACCAGAACGGCAAGACCGTGCACCTGGAGCAGGATCTGGTGCACAACAAAATCGTGGTCATGAGTTTCATCTACACCAGTTGCACCACGGTCTGCCCGGTGGTCTCGTCGATCATGGGCAAGGTGCAGAAACAGCTCGGTGCCCGGGTCGGCGCGGAAGTGCAACTGGTGTCGATCAGCATCGACCCGCAGCGCGACGACCCGAAACGCTTGCAGGATTACGCCCGCACCTTCCAGAAAGGCCCGGGCTGGAGCTGGCTCACCGGTTCGCCGCAATCGATCAGCGCCACCCTCAAGGGCCTCGGCAGTTTCAGCGGCGACTTCAAGAATCACCAGCCGCTGATCCTCGTCGGTGACGGCAACAGTCGCCACTGGACGCGCTATTACGGCTTCACCGATCCGGCACTGCTGGCCAAGGAAGTCGAGAAACTCAGCGGCCTGCGCACCCACGCCAAACACACCGCGATTGCCATGGAGCAACAGCCATGAGGACCCTGGACCGGATCACCCTGACAGTGTGTTTGTGGATTTTCAGCGCCATGGCCCTGGCTCACGAAGGCCACGAACAACCGGCACCGGCAACGGCCAGCGCTGCGCCCGCACCGGCCAAAGGCACCCACGACGCGAAAACCTGGTTCACCGACACGCCGCTGCTGGATCAGAACGGCGACGTCCAGCGTTTCTACAGCGATGCGCTGCACAACCGCGTGGTGCTGCTCAACGTGATCTTCACCAGTTGCAATGACGCCTGCCCGCTGATCACTCGCAAGCTCAAGGAAGTCCGCGAGCTGCTGGGAGACAAGGCCGACGGCATCACCTTCATTTCCCTTACCAGTGATCCGCTGCGCGACACGCCGGCGGTGCTCAAGGCTTACACCTTGAAGCAGGGCGCCGATGACCCTCACTGGCTTTTCCTTACCGGCGACAAGGCGCAGATGGACCTGGTGCTGGGCCGCATCGGTCAGATCGTGCCGACGCCCGAGCAGCACTCGACCCAGTTGATCGTCGGCGATGTGGCCAACAAACGCTGGAGCAAAATCCGTCCCGACGCCCCGGCCACCGCCATTGCCCAGCGCTTGCAGCTGCTGACAATGCCTGTGGCCGGCCGCTGAGTCCGCGCCATGAACCTCGGCCGCGTCCTCGCCCTGATCCTGCTCGCTGGCGTCAGCCTCGGCGCGGCCGCATTGCCGCTGACCGATGAAGAAAGCGCCGGCAAGCGTCTGTACCGCGAAGGCCTGTCCGCCAGCGGCGAGCCGATCATGGCGCGGGTCGGGGCGGCGGATGTGTTGCTGCCGGCCACCAGCCTGCCGTGCGCCAACTGCCACGGCGCCGACGGTCTCGGCCGGCCCGAGGGCGGGGTGCGTCCGCCGGAACTGAACTGGTCGCGGCTGACCAGCATCCACGGTCAGCAACAGGTCAACGGCCGCAACTACCCGGCCTACACCGACAGCAGTCTGGCGCGGGTGATTCAGCAGGGCCGCGACCCCGGTAACAATCGCCTTGACCCGAGCATGCCGCGCTTCCTGCTGTCGATGAAGGATCAGCGCAATCTCACGGCTTACCTCAAACGCCTGGCCGATGACCGCGATCCGGGGCTCGATGACCAGACCTTGCACTTGGGCACCTTGCTGCCCAGCCAGGGGCCGCTGGCCGAGGAGGGCGCCACCATCGCGGCGGTGCTCAACGGCAGTGTGGCGCGGATCAATCAGGCCGGCGGCATTCACGGCCGGCAGTTGCGCCTGACCGTGGCCGATCCCGGCCCGGATCGCGCCAGCGCCGAACAGGCCCTGCAACGGCTGATCGAGGAAGAGCAAGTCTTTGCGCTGATCGCGCCGCTTGCCCCGGCGCTGGACAGCGAACTGGCGCCACGTCTGGAACAGTCCGGCGTGCCGCTGATCGGGGCCCTGTCGTTGCTCGGCCCGGTGCAGGCCAGCCCACAGATTTTCGAGCCGCTGCCGGGCCTGCGTGAGCAACTGATCGCATTGGCCGACTACGCCACCGCCAGTCTGCGAGTGCTGCAAGGGCCGACGCTGATTGCCTATCCCGATGACCCGGCGCAGGTGCTGGCGGCACAGGTCCTCGGCCAATATCTACAGGATCACGGCTGGGAAAAAGTCCATCTGCAGGCCTACGACCCGGCGGCGGACAGCTTGCCGCTGGGCTCGCGCTCAGTGTTCTACCTCGGTAGCGGCGGAGGTTTCAGTCGGCTGGCGGCCGGATTGCAGAATGCCGGGCAGGTGCCGTACCTGTTTGCTGCGTCGAGCCAGGTGGCGGGGGATTTGTTGCAGGTGCCGGAGGGCTTTTCCCGGCGGGTGTTTCTGGCGTATCCGTTCGTGCCCAGCGACTGGACCCAGGCCGGGCGCATGGCCCTGACGCTGTTGCGCGAGCATCAAGGCCTCGGCGCCCAGCACGCGGTGCTGCAAGTCGGCGCCTACGCCTCGATGCTGTTGTTCAGCGAAGGCATGAAGCAGGCCGGCCGCGACGCCAGCCGCGAAAAACTGGTGGCGGCCCTCGAAGGCTTGCACGACTTCGACACCGGCCTGACCCCGCGCCTGAGCTTCGGCCCCGGCCGACGATTGGGCCTGAGCGGGGCGCACGTGGTCACCGTTGACTTGCCCGACCAGCGTTTTTATCTGGTCGCTCCCTACAAACCGATTATTGCCACGCCCTGACCGGAGGCCCTGATCATGAAGCTCAAAACCCTGTGTTGGCTGCTGACAGGCTGGTTGTCGGTGGGAATGGCGAACAATGAACCGGTGGCCGCCCGGGTCAACGGCGAGGCGATTTCCGAGTTTCGCCTGGAACGTTTTTTCGCCGAGTACCTGGAAGATCAGGGCCGCGCCGTGGCGAGCATCCGCAACCCCAAGGCCTATAAACAACTGCGTCAGGCCGCGCTGGACACGCTGATCGACAAGGAACTGCTCTGGCAGGAATCGCGCAAGCGCGGGGTGAAAATCGATGAGCAAACCGTGCGCGAACAGGTCGAACAGACCCGCACCGCCATCGGCGGCACCGACAAATTCCTCCAGCGTTTGCAGGACGCCGGTTTCGATGAGGCCTCGTTCACCGAGTACACCCACCGCGAACTGGCGGCGCAGCGGATGTTTGCCGAACTGACCCAAGTCCAGGCCCCGGACGAGCAGACCGTGCGGGCTTTCTTCAACGAACACCGCGCCGAAATGGGCGCACCGGAGCAGGTCCAGGCCCGGCACATTCTGATCAAGGTTGCCGGCGATGCCGATGCCGCCACGGTTGAAGCGGCACGACTACGCTTGATGCAGATGCGTGCCGCTATCGCAGGGGGGCAAACCTTTGCTAGCGTCGCGCAATCGGGATCGGAAGATGTCACCGCCAGCCAGGGCGGGGACCTGGGGTATTTCGCCCGTGGGCAGATGGTGCCGGCCTTCGAAACGGCAGCGTTTGCCCTCAAGCCTGGTGAGGTCAGCGAGGCGGTGCGCACACCGTTCGGCTGGCATTTGATTTTTGTCGAGAACCACAGGGAGGCGGCCGATGTCCCAGAGGAGCAAGGGCTGGAAACAGTCAGGGCGTACCTCGCCCGACAGCAACAGACCCAGGCTCGTCGTCAGGTGCTCGCGCAATTACGGGCAGAGAACAGGATCGAACGAATTGACGACGACTGAAGGTTCCCCCCCAATAGTGGGGAATGGCTTCGATGCCCATTCAGGTGCTTCCCCGTTTCTGGGGAACGGGGTACCGGGACGAGCGGGCATTTCCATTCAATTCAAGGACATGAAGACAAAAAATTACCGGCATTCAGCCTGGCATGAAGTGTGCGTTACCTCTTGTGAGGCGCACTCCAGCAGGTTCGGGTCATTGAATTTCAATTGCCGGCACTTGAGGTTTCAGGGAGTCCACCTTGGTTAACAAAGTACTGGTTGTCGAAGACGAACAGCTGCTTGCACAGAACCTTCAGGATTATCTGTCGGCGCAAGGGCTGGAAGTCCGGATTGCACATGACGGCGCAGAGGGAATCGGCCTGGCCGAGACTTTCGCCCCCGACGTGCTGGTGTTCGATTACCGCTTGCCCGATATGGAAGGGTTCGAGGTGCTCGACGCGGTCCGCCAGAACAGGACGTGTCATTTCGTGCTGATAACGGGTCACCCGACCGCTGAAGTCTGTGAGCGGGCGCGGCAACTGGGGGTCAGTCATATCCTGTTCAAACCGTTTCCGTTGGCGGAACTTGCCCGAGCTGTCTGCGACCTTCTGGGGATCCAGCGCGAAGCGAAACCCGGTGCGAGCCCATCCGAAGGCTTTGTCGAACGACGCCAGAGCAGGACCGAGAGCTTCCCGTTGCAGTTATACGATGGCAGTTGGGTGCTGGCGGACCGCCGACGAAACCGGTCGGAGGTCATGGCACCGGACGACGATCAAATGCTCACCGGGGAGTAATGGCGCGATAGACGTTCCGGCACTCGCCGAATTCGCCTCCCGCGCCGTCAGGGCCTCAAGCCCCGGGTGTTGGAGAGCAAGCCATGGATCGTCTGTCCGTTGTCGTCGAACCGCTGTTGGTCAACCCTGCGCTGGAGGCCCAGACCCCGCCACGCTTTTCCAGTGAGCAACTGGCCCAGGCCCGGGCACGGGCCAGCACTTCCGGGGAACGGGTGCTCGATGCACTGGCCGTGCTCTGTGAACTGGCGCCGATGCCGTTCATTGCCAGCCTCGGCGCCACCCTGCATTACCCGGTGCTCGACACCGACACGCTGTTTCTGGCGACCCCGGTGTTCGACCGGGTCACCCTCGCGCAATGCCTCAAACGTGAATTCATCCTGCTGCGCCACAACGACGAAGTCGTCGGCGTGTTCGCCGACCCCTTCGACACGTCGCGCCTGGCCTGGATCGACGAATGCCTGCACGGCGCGCCGCTGTACCTGGTGCACGCCGACGACCTCAAGGCCTATCTGGCCCGCCACGAAGAAAGCTTCCACGCCGTCGAATCGCTCAACGCCCAGGCCGACGCCGGCAGCGAGACCGACACCCTGCAAAGCCTGTCGCTGACCAGCATCAGCGAAGACTCGAGCGTGGTGGTGAAACTGGTCAACTCGACCCTGTACGACGCGCTGAAAATGCACGCCAGCGACATCCACCTCGGCACCACCGGCCAGGGCCTGGTGATCAAGTACCGGATCGACGGCGTGCTGAACAACATCGGCAAGATCCAGGGCAGCGAGTTCGCCGAGCAGGTGATCTCGCGGGTCAAGGTCATGGCCGAGCTGGACATCGGCGAAAAACGCGTACCGCAGGACGGTCGCTTCAAGATCGGCATCAGCGGCCGGCAGATCGACTTCCGGGTGTCGATCATGCCGAGCATCTTCGGCGAAGACGCGGTGCTGCGGGTGTTGGACAAACAGGACCTGGCCGACAAGGTCTGCGGCGTGCAACTGCAAGCGCTGGGCTTTGAAGACGAAACCCTGCGCCAACTGCGTCGCCTGGCCGCCGAACCCTACGGCATGGTACTGGTGACCGGCCCCACCGGCAGCGGCAAGACCACCACGCTGTACGCGATGATCACCGAGATCAACCACGGCGTGGACAAGATCATCACCATCGAAGACCCGGTGGAATATCAGCTGCCGGGCGTGCTGCAAATCCCGGTCAACGAGAAAAAAGGCCTGACCTTCGCCCGTGGCTTGCGCTCGATCCTGCGCCACGACCCGGACAAGATCATGGTCGGCGAGATCCGCGACCCGGACACCGCACAGATCGCCGTGCAATCGGCGCTCACCGGTCACCTGGTGTTCACCACCATCCACGCCAACAACGTGTTTGACGTGATCGGCCGTTTTACCCAAATGGAAATCGACCCCTACAGCCTGGTTTCGGCGCTCAACGCGATTCTCGCCCAGCGCCTGATCCGGCTGGTGTGCAGCAGTTGCAGCACGCCGGTCAACCCGAGCGATGAAGAGTTGCGCGCCTCGGGCCTCGACCCACAGAAAGTCGATCACTACCACTTTGTCCACGGCAAGGGCTGCGGCCACTGCCGGGGCAGCGGCTATCGCGGACGCACGGCGATTGCCGAACTGCTGCACCTGGACGACGAACTGCGGCAGATGATCGTCGAGCGCCAACCCATCACCCAGATCAAAGCCCTGGCCTGCGCCCGTGGTTTGCGCCTGTTGCGCGAATCGGCGCTGGAGCTGGTGGAGCACGGTCGGACCACGCTGGAGGAGATCAATCGTGTCACTTTTATCGCGTGATCAATTCATCGCCGTGCTCGGCGCCAGTGGTGTCGGCCTCGGCCAGCGCCGGGGCAGCGACACCCTGTGGCTGGGCAGCGTCGGCTACATCGACGAAGGCTTTCAGAGCTACGCGGTGGCGCTGGACACCCTCGACCGTCTGCTCGGCGAACACACCCGTACCGGCGCCGAGCTGAGCGTGGTGATCTCCGGCCACTTCAGCCGTTTCTGCCTGGTGCCGTGGAGCGAGCAGATCAGCAGCCCTGACGAACTGCGCGGCTTCGCCCAACTGTGCTTCGAAGACCTGTTCGGCGCCCCGACCCAACCGTGGAGCCTGGTGCTGTCGGCCGAGCCGGCCGGGCATGACCGGATCGCCAGTGCCTTGCCGCAGGATTTGCTGGAACGCCTGCGCACGCTGGTCAGCGGTCGCGGCCTGCGCCTGCGTTCGGTGCAGCCGTACCTGATGACCGCGTTCAACCGTTTCGACAAAAGCCTCGACGCCGGTGACTTCCTGTTCATCGTCGCCGAACCGCAACGCAGCGTGTTGCTGCTGGCAAGGGAAGGGCGCTGGTCGTCGGTGCGCTCGGTGGGCGGCAGCGACAGCGACGCGGCACTCAGCGCGCTGATCGGTCGTGAACGGCAACTGCAAGCCTCCACCAGCGAACGCGCCTTCAACGTTTATCTGCACGCCCCGGCGCGGCTCGATGCGCAACCGGATGTGGCGGGGGTGCACCTGCGCACCCTCGAAGACAACTCGATGACCGTGCGTGACGCCTTGTACGTCATGTCCCGGGCGGTGGCCTGACATGCGCGCCTTGAACCTCGACTTCCAGCCACGTCCGCGTTCCGGCCCGTTGGGCTGGAGCCTGCTCGGCGGCGGTGTATTGCTCGCGCTGGTGTGCTTCGGCGTGCAGCAGCACCTCGGCGATCAGGCCGAGCAACAACAAGGTCACTTGCAACACACCCAGCGCCAGCTCACCGGCGACAGCGGCTCCAAGACAACGCTGAGCCCGGCGGAAACCCGCGAGCAGGCGCAGAACCTTGCTGAAATGCGCAAGGTCTCGCAGCAACTGCGCCGCCCCTGGGAACGCCTGTTCGCCATGCTCGAAGCCATGCCGCGCGACGACATCGCCTTGCTGACCCTGACCCCGGATGCGCGCAAGGGCCAGGTGCGGATCAGCGCCGAAGCCCGCGATCTGCAAGCGATGCTGGATTTCCACAAACGGCTGGAGGCCAGTGACGAGCTGTCCGACGTGTCGCTGCTGAGCCACGAGATCGTCGTCAAATCGCCGGAGCAACCGGTGCAATTCAACCTGTCGGCGACCTGGGAGATAGGCGATGCGAATCCCTAGACTGATCGTTCACGAATACCTGCAGGGTCTCGGCATTCCGGGCCTGGCCGGTCTGGCGCTGCTGCTGGTCACGCTGGCCTGGGCACTCGGCGGCTTGCTGCCGGGCTGGCAATCGCTGCAACAGCTCAGTCAGCAAACCCAGGAAGCCACCGAGTACCTGGCCAAGGTCGAGGACGGCAGCATCGCCCCGCCCGTGGTGCCGCAACGTCAGCTGGATGATTTCCGTAACAAGCTGCCGGCCCAGCCGCAAGCCACCGTCGCCATCGACCGCATCTACGCCCTGGCCGCGCAGGAGCACATCACCCTGGCGCGCGGCGAATACGCTCTCGGCGTCGATCCCAAGACCCATCTGGCGCGCTACCAGATCCTGTTGCCGGTGCGCGGCAGCTACCCGCAACTGCGCCGCTTCCTGCACGCCTTGCTCGGCCAGTTGCCGGCGGTGGTGGTGGAAGACGTCGAGTTTCAACGCAAGAAGATTGCCGACACCGACCTCAGCGGCCGGATCCGTATGACCCTCTACCTGTCGAGGTCGTGATGGACACCAAACGCATAACCGGCTGGGTGGCGTTCTTCGGGGTGGCGGCGGCGCTGGCCTGGTTGCCGGAGTATTTCTCGCCGAGCGACGAGGCGGATTCGACCGAAGTCGCCGTGGCCAGCCCGGCCAAAGCCAGCGCCCGTGGCGCCTTGCCCGCCAGCAGCGCCAAGGCGAATGCGGCGCCGATCAAGGACCTGAGCCCGGCCGGCGACCTGTTTGCGAGCAAATCCTGGAAGGCCGCGCCGACTCTGGCGACGGTCACCGAACAAGCGATCAACCCGACCCCGGTGGTACAAGCCCCGAGCCTGCCACCGGTGCCGTTTCAGTTCGTCGGCAGGCTGCATGACCGCAGCGACCTGCAGGTGTTCTTGCAGGACGGCGAGAAAATCTACGTCGTGCGCAGCGGGGATGTGATCGACGACACCTGGAAGATTGCGGCGATTTCCGATGTGGAACTGAGCCTGGTCTACCTGCCTTTGCATTTGTCGCAGACCTTGTCTGTGGGGAGTACGCAATGAACAGATCCCGTTTGCTGATGAGCCTCGGCCTGTGTGCCGGGCTGGCCGCGTGCAGTTCCGCGCAGGTCGCCAACAAGGAAGCCGCCGACCTGATCGATCAGGGGCAGTACGAGGCGGGCCTGGCCCGGATCGAGGAAGGCTTGCGGGAAAATCCGCGCGACACCGAGCTGCACCTGCTGCTCAACAGCGGCCGGGCCAAGGCGATCACCGCGCTGCTGACCTCCGGCGACACCGACCGCGCCCGCCGCGACTTCGCCTCGGCTCGCACCGCCTACAGCCGGGTGCTGACCATCGAGCCGAACAACCGCCGCGCCCAAGATGCCCTGCGCCAGCTCGACTACCTGCGCAGCATGGACGAGAAGCTGGAACTGGCCCGTGGCGACCTGCGCCGGGGCGACATCTACGGCGCCGACCGCCAGGTCAAACAGATCCTCGAACTCGACCCGAAAAACGACGGCGCGCTGGAGCTGCAAGGCAACATCCGTCTGGTGCAGAGCCGCAACGTGATCCAGTACCCGCAACTGCGCACCCGGCTCGACCGCCCGGTGACCCTGGAATTTCGCGACGCCAACCTCAAGACCATTTTCGAAGTGCTGTCGCAGGTTGCCGGCCTGAATTTCATCTTCGACAAGGACCTGCGTCCGGACATGAAAGCCACGATCTTCGTGCGTGACGTGCGCATCGAAGACGCCGTGCAACTGCTGCTGCAACAGAATCAGCTGCACCAGAAAGTGGTGAACGAAAACACCTTGCTGATCTTTCCGGACTCGCCGCAGAAGCTGAAGGATTACCAAGAGCTGGTGATGCGCACCTTCTACCTGACCAGCATCGACGCCAACACCGCGCTGAACATGATCAAGACCATGCTCAAGACCCGCGACGTGTTCGTCGACGAACGCCTGAACACCCTGACCATGCGCGACACCGAAGACGCCGTGCGCATGGCCGAGAAACTCCTGCAATCGCAAGACCAGTCCAACCCCGAAGTGGTGCTGGAAGTGGAAGTGATGGAAGTCGCCACCCAGCGCATTCTCGACCTCGGTCTGCAATGGCCAAACACCTTCGGTGTGGTCAACAGCGACGGTTCGGCGGTGACCATTCTCGATCAACTGAAAGGCATCAACTCCAGCCGGATTTCGATCTCGCCGTCGCCGCAAGCCAAGATCAACGCCCAGGACAACGACATCAACACCCTGGCCAGCCCGGTGATCCGCGTCAGCAACCGCGAACAGGCGCGTATCCATATCGGTCAGCGGGTGCCGATCATCAGCGCCACCTCAGTGCCATCCACTCAAGGCCCGGTGATCACTGAAAGCGTCACCTACCTCGACGTCGGTCTCAAGCTTGAAGTGCAACCGACCGTGCACTTGAACAACGAAGTAGCAATCAAGATCGCCCTGGAAGTGAGTAACGCCACGCCGCTGGAGCCGACCCGCCAAGGGACGATTCCGGTGCAGGTCGACACCCGCAACGCCCAGACTTCGCTGCGTCTGCATGACGGCGAAACCCAGATCCTTGCCGGCCTGATGCGCAACGACCACGGCGCCACCGGCAACAAGATTCCGGGCCTTGGCGACATTCCGGGTCTGGGTCGGTTGTTCGGCAGCAACAAGGACACTATCGGCAAATCGGAACTGGTGCTCTCGATCACCCCACGGATCGTGCGCAACCTGCCGTACCAGAGCCCGTCGGACATGGAATTCCCCACCGGCACCGAAACCAGCATGCACATCCAGGCGCCGGATCGCTCGCAAAGCTACTCGATGCCAGCGCCTGCCGCGCAGCCTCGTGCAGTCGGTGAAGCGGCCGTGGCCACCACCCGTGTAACCGTCGAGAAGCCTTGATCATGAACGCCTCCCAACGCGGTTTTACCTTGATCGAAGTCGTGGTGACGCTGGCCCTGATCGGCCTGCTGGCCGGCATGGCCGCGCCGCTGACCGAGACCCTGGTACGGCGTGGCAAGGAGCAGGAACTGCGCACCGCGCTGTATCAGATTCGCGATGGCATCGACGCCTACAAGCGAGCCTTCGATGCCGGCTACATCGAGAAATCCCTGAACAGCAGCGGCTATCCGCCGAACCTGAAAGTGCTGGTCGAAGGCGTGCGCGACGTGCGCAGTGCCAAGGGTGCGAAGTTCTACTTTCTGCGCCGGATACCGCGGGATCCGCTGGTGCCGGCCAAACGTGACGACAACGGCGGTTGGGGCCTGCGGGCCTACAACAGTTCGGCCCAGAACCCGCGCGATGGCGAGGACGTGTTCGACGTCTACTCCCTCGCCAGGGGCCGTGGCCTCAACGGCATCGCGTACCGCGAGTGGTGATTCTCATGCGCCGGGAAAAGGGTTTTACCTTGCTCGAGCTGATGGTGGTGATGGCGATCATCGCGACCCTGATGACCATCGCCTTGCCGCGCTACTTCAACAGCCTCGAGGCCTCCAAAGAGACCACGTTGCACCAGAGCCTGTCGGCCATGCGCGAGGCGCTGGATCACTACTACGGCGACACCGGGCGCTATCCCGATTCCATCGAGCAACTGGTGGAGATGCGTTACCTGCGCAACGCGCCGCTGGACCCGATCACCGAACGCAATGACCAATGGGTGCTGATCGCACCGCCGGACGGTGTGGCGGGCGGCGTCGCCGACATCAAGAGCGGAGCTACCGGGAGGGCGCGTGATGGCAGCCAGTATTCCGAGTGGTAAGCACGCGGAGCAGGGTGGGTTCACCTACCTGGGCGTGCTGTTCCTGATCGTGATCATGGGCATGGGCCTGGCCAGTGCCGGCGAGTTGTGGTCGACCGTGTCGCGCCGCGATCGCGAGAAGCAACTGCTGTGGGTCGGCACCCAGTACGCCCAGGCGCTGCGCAGCTACTACCGCAGTTCGCCGGGCCTGGCGCAGTACCCGAAAGAGCTGGCCGACCTGCTGCAGGACGAACGTTTTCCGGAAGCCCGCCACCATCTGCGCCAGCTCTACCCGGACCCGATCGGCGGCGGCGAATGGGCCCTGCAGCGGGGTTTCGACGGACGCATCACCGGCATCAACAGTGCCTCCACCGAGGTGCCGTTGAAGCAGGCGGACTTCCCGTCGCAGTGGTCGGATTTCGAAGGCATGCAGCGTTATTCGGACTGGCAGTTCGTGGCTGAAAAAGCCTTTCTCGATGGCACCAACGGCCCGGCGAAGGGCCAGTCGGCATTGCCACAGGCGTTGCAGCCATGAGCCGCCACGTGTGGTGCGCGTTGATCCTCGCGGCCGTGGCGTCTTTCGCCAGCGCCAGCGAAGAAGACGAAATGATGGGCTTCATCGTCGACGACACGATCTCGCACATCGGCCACGACTTTTACTACTCGTTCAGCGAGCGCCTGCGCGACACCAGCCGCATGGATTTCAACCTGGTGGTGCGCGAGCGCCCCGACGCGCGCTGGGGGAGCCTTGTGACCGTCGAGTATCAACAACGCCTGGTGTATCGGCGCTTCCTGCCGCCGAACACCGTGGAACTGAAGGACGAGGCCTACGCGGCCGCCGACTCGGTTCGACTGGAGGTCGTCCGGCGCAAGCTGGAAGCCTTGTTGCAGGACACCACCGACCTTGAGAAGGACGAACTATGAACACGACAACGTTCTCACGGCGCAGCGGATTCTGGATCTCGGGGTTGTTGATCGGGCTTGCCAGCGCCGCTGCCGTCCAGGCCACCGAACTGGTCTACACGCCGGTCAACCCGTCGTTCGGCGGCAACCCGCTCAACGGCACCTGGCTGCTCAACAACGCCCAGGCACAAAACGACCACGACGATCCGGATCTCAAGAAACGCTCGACGGTGGCCGGCACTTCGGCGCTCGAACGCTTCACCAGTCAATTGCAGTCACGGTTGCTGGGGCAACTGCTGGACAACATCTCCACCGGCAACACGGGGAGCCTGTCCACCGACGCTTTTATCGTCAACGTCGTTGATGACTCGGGGGCTCTCACGATCGAGGTGACCGACCGAGCGAGCGGCGAAGTTTCCGAAATTCAGGTGAACGGCCTCAACCCATGACGGGATGACGGTTCCGGGGAGTGATGGACATGAAAAAAATAATTGCGCTAGGGCTGATGTTGGCAGCATTACAAGGGTGCAGTCTGCGCGAGCCGATGCCGGCCGAGCAGGACACCGATACCCCGACCCTGACCCCCAGGGCCTCCACTTATTACGACTTGCTGAAAATGCCGCGCCCCAAAGGCCGGCTGATGGCGGTGGTGTACGGCTTCCGTGACCAGACCGGGCAGTACAAACCGACGCCGGCGAGTTCGTTTTCCACCAGCGTCACCCAGGGCGCAGCGTCGATGTTGATGGACGCGATGCAGGCCAGCGGCTGGTTTGTGGTGCTTGAGCGGGAAGGGCTGCAGAACCTGCTGACTGAACGCAAGATCATTCGCGCTTCGCAGAAGAAACCGAATACGCCGGTGAACATTCAGGGCGAGCTGCCACCGTTGCAGGCGGCGAACATGATGCTTGAGGGCGGGATCATCGCTTACGACACCAACGTGCGCAGCGGTGGGGAAGGGGCGCGGTATCTGGGGATCGATCTTTCCCGCGAGTATCGGGTGGATCAGGTGACGGTGAATTTGCGTGCGGTGGATGTGCGTAGCGGGCAGGTGCTGGCGAATGTGATGACCAGCAAGACGATTTATTCGGTGGCGCGCAGTGCGGGGATTTTCAAGTTTATCGAGTTCAAGAAGTTGCTTGAGGCTGAGGTGGGTTATACGACTAATGAGCCGGCGCAGTTGTGTGTGTTGTCGGCGATTGAGGCGGCGGTGGGGCATATGGTGGCGCAGGGGATTGAGCGGCGGTTGTGGCAGGTGGCGGGGGATGCTTCTACGCCTTCGCAGGATGATGTTTTGAATCGGTACCTGACTCAGAACAAGATTGATCCGGATGCGGAGTGAACGTGGCGGCCTTCGGGCCGACCAGGTTCTCTGGGTGGTTTGGGTGAATATCCGTTTTTTTGGGTGTTGCTGCTGGCGGTTCCGCCCTTACGGCGGGTCACTTTGGCAAACGCCCCAAAGTAACCAAAGGTCTGGGCCCCGGCGTTCGGCCCCTCGCTGGGGCTCGGGGTTCCTTCGCTCCGGGATTCATCCGGGGGCATCGCCTCCGGTTTGCTTCGCTGCACCTCCTCTCGATGTGTTTGGCTTCGCCAAACGGTCGCTGCGCTCCCACCCCCGGATGAATCCCTCCACTCAGCCTGCCGAAGGGGCCGGCACGTCAAGAGCGGTACTCGAGCTAACGCTCATCGTGTTGAGTGGTGAGAAGCGAAAAGCGAAAAGCGAAAAGCGGATTGCTTTTGCTTTGATCGTTCCCACGCTCCGCGTGGGAATGCAGCCCGGGACGCTCCGCGTTCCATTCTCGAAT
Source organism: Pseudomonas sp. R15(2017) (assembly GCF_002112685.1). NCBI lineage: Bacteria > Pseudomonadati > Pseudomonadota > Gammaproteobacteria > Pseudomonadales > Pseudomonadaceae > Pseudomonas > Pseudomonas sp. R15(2017). The sequence goes on along the minus strand of NZ_NEII01000007.1, from coordinate 60,589 downwards.
GTTTAAAAGTTGTGTCTGTTTCAGCGATCCTTCCCACAAGGTTTTCAGGTTGTCCGTCGGAAGCGCGGGCTCTAGCCTGTTTCGGTCGCTGCCAATTCAGCGATCGGGATTGGAAACCCCGACTAGAACCGAGCGCACAAGCGCTTTTCATAACGTATGCTTGCGCACCTTGAAAAGTGTGCACTCCGTTATGGCGGCTGTGCGCGGGAGACCTTCGGGTCAACCGGGTTCTCCGTTCCCCGGGTTTCCAGCCTGCGTACAGCTGCCACCCATTCGTTCGGAAACCGAATGGGCCAGCTTCATTTCAGGATCGGAGATTCACCATGTTCAAACCAACACCCAACCCACCCGAAACCCAAGCCAACCCCGAAACCGACCCAACCTCCCCATACACCTCCACCACCTCCAGAAAACTCCACGAAGCCGCCGAACGCGCGCTCGATCATTACCTCTGCCCCGGCGCCCACATCATGGGCAGCGTCAACGAACCCGCGCGGATGTACCTCGCCAACCCGGCCTACAACACCGAATCCCTGCTCGCCAACGCCAGCGAATCCCTGGGCTCTGCCAGCGAAATGCTAAACAACTTCGCCGCCACCCTCGACCCGGCCCACCGCAAGACCGCCCTGGGCATCGCCCAGATCCTCATGCTGGGTGAACTGGCCGTAAATCAGGCCTTGGATCACGTCGAACTGAACGATGAATAGCTCGGTACAGAAACCAAGTCCCTTCGAATCAGAACATAGTCGACTTACCTTGGAGGCGATGGACGATGTGGATGCTGATCGGGTGATTGACCATCAAACAGTGCTGGATTGGGCCGATTCTCTGATCTGTCCGGAGAAACCATTAGATAGTCCCCAATAGCTTGAAAACCATCAGAAACAAAAAAGAACGCGATCCAAGAACAAGGTCGCGTTCTTCACTTTCAATCCGGAACCACCATGGATCCCCTAATATCCACAATCGTTTCAGACTTCGAAAGCGAAGAGCAGGCCGCCAGCTACGACCGCTGGTTGATTGCCAAAGTACAGGCCTCAATCGATGATCCACGCCCCAGCATTCCGAATGACCAGGTGATGGCTGAAATGTGGGCCTTGATTGAAATGAAGCGATGCGCCAAAGCGCTGGGGTGAGAACTCGCCCAGCGACGATACGAAAAAAGCAAAAAACGGTTGGTCCTACGAATCGCCAATCTACGGTTCTGCCGGGTGCCCCAGCGACAGCAAACTCTCGCAAAATTCCTTCAAAATGAGACACAGGTGCCGAAATAAACTCCATCGTTGATCATGTAGGTGAAAGGTTTTTTTCGCCTTCCACAAACTCCATCACGTTCAATGCTGTGACAAGCGTACCTGCATAATTTAGAGATGCCGGAACCGCAGATAAGACCTTAAAGGAGTTTTCCGAACTTCCTGAATCAATGATTTCAGGTTTTGAGTCCACTGCGTTTTTCAGAGCGCCGATGGTGACGCCGGAAGAGCGGTCAACCGTAAATTGGCGACCTACGTATGCATTCTTGATTAACTGATATGTTGGTCCCTCATCGCCCATAGCCTGCGAGAACCTTTCAACGGTGCATATGTAGTCATCAGAGCCCGCTGCGGCCGTGACGGTACCGCTGATCAATAGCGTCAATGCGCACCAAATAGAAAATGAAGATATCTGCATCACAGTTCCTTTAATCTTGCTCCCAGCGAGAATAGATCACAGGTCTAGGTTTGGATGTCTGTTGGTATCGCTAGCTGATGGTTTGTCGAGGGATATATGGGCTATACACCACCAATGGATATCGAAAGCGCGGCTTACAAAGAATTCGTCGATCTATGGGATGTGGGTTTTTTTGAGAGTCAGCGATTGGGGCAAGCCTTCTACAACCATTTTCGCCTCCATCGGTTAACCGATCAGGCTTTGTTACAGGGGCTGTACGAGGCAGACGGCAAGAAGGCTCGAGCCGCTATAAGTCGTATATTTCATCTCAACTAGCTAAGTATTGAGATACAAAAAAACCGTACCTCCATGGGAAGCACGGTTTTTTGTGTTGAGACGAGGACGGGATCTAACTGGGGTCGCGTCGAGGGTATTCCTGACGCGCATGCAAGATGCTCACAATCTCAATTCGGTCCGCCACTTGATAGACGACGAGATAGTTCGGGCTTACCACAATCTCCCGAGTGCCGGGAGAGCGACCTTTGCGATACAGGTGTGGATGCCAAGGAAGCGCGGATGTAGTTTTTACGACTGACTTATGAAGAGCTGTCGCCGCTACAAAATTTCGCTCGCCAATGTACTTCAGTATTTTCGAGAGTTCGACCCGAGCCTTGGGTCGCCACTTAATCTGCATCAGCGCTTTTGCGCATTGATTCCATCAAGGCGTTTATTTCCTCCATCACTTGCTCATGGGGAATACTCGGACGCGGATCATCGAGAGAGGCCTGTACTTCGGCCCGAAACCAACGGTCATAACTCGCAGCCTGTTCCTCAGGATCAAGATCCGAAACAACCGGGCACAGTGGGTCGATCAAAGACGGGTCGATCATGGAACCTCCGGGTTGGGTGCCTGGAAGTCTATTCGGTAACGGTATCGCTGTCGTCGCTGTCTGGATGAATTGCATGTAGGCCAAGCTCCATGGGGATCAAGTTGTCCCGGCAAATCCTAGAGCCTGCACTTCCGACGGCCAACCGCCAGAATTCGTCAGAAAACTCCCCGAATTTCTGAAAACGTTCCGTTTTCCGTAGGACGCCACTCAAGCGTCAGCGCAAAAAAAAACCGCGACCTCAAGATCGCGGTTTTCCAACACCCAACACTTACTGCTGCAAAACCGTCGCCTGGTTAGCCGACCCGAACTGCTGAATATTCGCGGTCTGCGTCATCCCGCTCTGATCCACATTGGCAATGTTCCCGGTGCCGCCCTGGGTTACATACGCCACGTTCATGGTGTCAGCCTGTTTGACGGTGATCATGTTGTCGCTGCCATACAGCTGCGCGGTGTAGGCCTGGTTGCCGGTGCCGGATTGATCGAACTCGGCACTGTTGCCGGAGCCGTTCGATGAGCCCTGCACCAGGTTGGTGGTGCCGCGTTGGTCGGCGATGAGGATGTTGTCGCTGCCGTTTTGATCGAAGTACAGCTCGTTGTAGGAATCCGCCTGGCTGACCGTCGTCTTGTTGCCAGTGCCGGTCTGATTGGTGGTCATGATCTGGCCGATGCCGTCCTGGGTGAAGCTGGCGATGTTGCCGTTGCCGGTCTGATTGACCGTGGCGCGTTGGTTGCTGCCGAACTGGCCGCCATGTTGCGGGCCTTTCCAGTTGCTGGCGTAGACCTTGTTGTCGTTGCCCACCGAGGTGGCGTTAAGGGTTTGGCTGTCGCCGTTCTGGTAGGTGAAGTGCACGTTACCGTTGCCGACTTGATACAGGGCCAGGGTCGAGTTGACCGATTCGAACTGGTCGGCATAGATGGCGTTGGTGTTGCCGACCTGGGTGACGGCGGCGGTGTTGTTTTCGCCGAAGCTTTGGTCGACCACGGTTTCGTTGCTGTCGCCGTACTGGTTGACGGTGGCCTGGCTGGCCAGTTGCGAGTCTTGCCAGATTTCGGTGCCGTTGAGGTTGCCGAACTGGTTGATGGTGATGTTGCCGCCGGTGCCGTTGCGCTGGTCGCCGTAGGCGTAGTTGCCTTCGCCGGCCTGGTTGATGCCGATCTGGCCACCGTTGTGCAGGACCTGTTCGGCGGTGCCGTAGTTGGCGGTGCCGTACTGGGTGATCACCGAGCTGTTGCCGGTGCCTTCGTACAGTTGCTCGATGTTGGCTTCGTTGCTGTCGCCGAACTGGAAGGTCTTGCCTTCGCTGCCGTTCTGCGAGTCCTGGTAGACGAACGAGAAGTTGCCGCTGCCTTGCTGTTGTTGCAGGGCCTGGTTGCCGGCGCCGAAGCCGAGGGACTGGCTGGCGTGGGCGGTGTTGAAGGCACCGGTCTGTTGTTGGGTGATGGTGCTGTTGTCTTCGAAAAGCTGCTCTGCGTAACCGGCGTTGTAGTCACCGACCGCGTCCTGGGTGATGACGCTGGTGGCGGTGTCTTGCACGGCGGCGGCGTTGTTGCCCTGGCCGAGTTGGGTTTGGGTCGCGGTGCTGAACGGGGCCTGGGTCTGCTTCACATCAGCGATGTTGGCCGTACCGAACTGGCTCTGGGTGGAAAGGCTGTCGTCGGCCATGGCCTGGGCACTGATCATGACCAGGATGGCGGCGGTGAGGGGCGTCAGTTTGAACATGATGAACTCTCCGATGATTGCAGTGCTTAGCGATATTGCTTGACCGAAACGCTCATGCCGTTGCCCGACTGGGTCACGGCGCTTTGCAGCCCCGTGCCGGCCTGCTCGATGCTGGCGTCGTTGTTGTTGCCGTTTTGCGAAATCTGCGCACGGTTGTGGCTGCCGGTTTGCGTGATGGACGCGGCGTTGCCGGAGCCGTTTTGCGTGATCAAGGCCATCAGGTCGCTGCCTTGTTGCAGGATGTACGCCTCCTGATTGCTGCCCGACTGCACGATCTTGCCCAGCAGCGACTGACCGTTTTGCGACAGCAGGGCGAGGTTGACCTGGCCGTTCTGGTCGATCAGGGCTTGCTGGCCCACGGGCGGCGGCAGTTCGCCGAGATCGGCGCTGTTGGGCGCCAGGTCGTCGTTTTCCATCAGGTCGTCGGCGCGCACGCCCGCACTGACGCACAGGGCGAGCAGGCAAAGCAGGGCGGCGGTCGGCGTGTTCATGGCAAATATCCTCTCGGGCGTTAACCGTTGAGCGTTGCCCCGCCTGCCCGAAAGCAGGCGGGGCACTGGCTCAGAGCGTGGTCACCGACACCGTCCGCACGGTGCCCTGGGACGAACGGATAGTGGCGGTCGGGTTGGCTGATGGCACGACCAGCGTGTTGTTCAGCGTCAGCCGCCAGCGTCCGGTCACCGGTACCGTGGTGGTGCCCAGCGTTACCAGCCCGGTCGGAGTGGTGACCTGCACGGTGATGGTGTTGCCGGTGGTCACCGACGAGGTACCGGCGAAGTCCCAGTTGAAGCGGCCGCCGGAACGGGCCTGCACGGTCGAGGTGGTGATCGTGAAGGTTTCCGCCGCTGGCCGTGGCGACACTTGCACCGTGACGGTCGCCGGCGTCGACTTGGCGCCGAAGCTGTCCCGGGCGATGTAGGTGAAGGTCGTGGTGAAGGCTGTGGTCACGGTGGCCGGTGGGGTGTAGGTGATCACCGTGCCGTCGGTGCTGACCGTGCCGCGTCCTGCCGGCGGTTGGGTCAGGCTGGCGACGCCCAGCGGTGTGTTGCCTTCCGGATCGGTGTCGTTGGCCAGGACGTTGATCGGGATCGCGACACCCAGCGTGGCGACGCTGTCGGCGACGGCGGTCGGTGGCCGGTTAGGTGCGACGGTCACCGTCACGGTCGCCGGATTGGCCGAGGCCAGGCCTTTGCTGTCTTGCGCCTTGTAGGTGAAGGTGGTGGTCAGCGGAGTATTGACCACGGCTGGCGGGGTGTAGACCACCGACGTGGTGCCGTTCAGGGCCACGGTGCCTTGGCCGGCTGCCGGTTGAGTCAGCGCGGTGATCGTCAGCGGCACGTTGTTGTCCGGGTCACTGTCGTTGGTCAACAGGCTGAGGGTGATCGGCACGCCGAAGCTGGTGCTGCCGGTGTCGGCGTTGGCCAGTGGCGCCTGGTTCTCACCGGTGTCCGGTGCTGCACCGACCACTACGACTGGCTCGGTATCGCTGCCGCCGGCGGCGGATTTGACCGTCACGGTGGCGGGTGGCTGGGTCAGGTCGGCCACGGTGATTTTTTGCAGGGTGCCGGTTTTCGACAGACGTCCGTAGCCTTGGGCAACCATATCCGGCACCGCGACTTCATCTGTCGAAGTGGCTTCGATCAACAGGCTGTGGTTGGCCCAGCTGTAGCGGGCGGTCTGGATTTTCACCACGTCGGTGAGCTTGGCCGAGACAGCCGTCGGACGGGTCGTGCCGGCCGGGTTGGTCGCGGTCACGACCACCACCGACGGCAGGGTGCCGGTGCCCAGGCGCTGGCCAAAGAACAGCCCGTTGTTGTCGCCCAGCAGACTGGTCTGGCACGGCGTCGGTGGTGGGCCGGGGAGCAGCGCCAGGGTTTCGCGGAAGCACAGGGTCGAGCTGCTGTCGGCCTTGGCGAACACTTCGGCGCGCACACCGGCCGAGGTACGGCGATAGGTGGCGCGGTCGACGGCGACGTGGGTTTGCTGACGATTGTCGAGGACCTTGCCGGCGACGGTGAACAGGTTGGTCTGAATCGAGCCAACACCCGACGGGCCGTCGATCCGCAGGAAGTTGGTGTTGAACGGGCTGCCGGTCACCGCTTCGGTGAGGTTCGGGTCGCCGACGAAAGTTTCGATGCCGCCGGTGTCCGGGTTCACTTCGGTATACGGGCCGTTGATGCTGCGCAGGAACGGGCCGATGGCGCCGTTGAGCGCTCCGCTGAAGTTGCCCGGCGCACCGATGCCGATGTCTTTGGTGATGTTGATCGCCCGCCTGCCAGGGGTGGTGACGTTGACGGTTTCAACGCCGTACGGGTGGGTGATGGTGTAGGTGCCGGCCACCGGGACGTTCACCCGGATGCGGATCCGCGCGAAGCTTTGCTGATCGCCATCTACCGGATTCCCCGAGGCGAACGCCGCTTCAATCCCCGCCACGTAGGCATCCACGCCGAAACCGGCGCCGTTGTTCGGGATGGCGGTTTCAGCCAGGAACCAGAACGCCTCTGGCGGCCAGTTGTCGGGGAACACCATCGGCAGGGTGTCATCGAACACGCCCGGTTCCGGCAGCAGGGTGCACATGTAGGCCGGCGGGGTGCTGACCGGCACCCGCGAACTGGCGGCGCGGGACTGGCAGAGCTCCATCGACAGCAGGTTGTTGTCCTGGTACCACATCGGGAATTTCCCGGTGGCGAAGGTGTAGGGGCCGGGATCGACGGCGGCCAGTTGCGCGAACGCACTGCCGGTCAGCGAGATTGTCAGCCCGAGCGCGTTGAGCGCGAAGCGTGGCCACTTGTTCATGATGCCTCCTGATGCGGATCTGGGCATGTGAGCGTTCATTGCACGATGACCACTTCTTCGGTATCGCTGCCGCCGTTGGACGACGTCACCCGAACCTTGGCCGGTGGTATCGGCGTGATCCCGGTGGCCAGGGTTTTCTCCGCACCGTCGCCACCCAGCGCACCGATAGCGGCGCCGGTGTCGGAGGTGGCGGTGAGCACCGGTGGCGAGGTTTCGTCACTGGTCGTGGCCACCACGGTCAATTGCCCGGAACTGAGGCTGTACTCGGCGCGCTGGATCACCACCAGGTCGGTCAGGGTCATGGGCAGGGTGGTCGGCGAGCTGGTGGCGATCGCCAGGTGGTTGTCGGCGGTCACTTGCAACACGGCCGGCAAAGTCGGGTTGACCGCCGATTGCGCATACCAGCTGCCGGTGCTGTCGGCTTCTGTCATGTTCACCACGGGCGTGCTGCTGGTGATGGCCGCGGTGCCCGGTGCCGGCGGGGCTTTGACGAACACGTCTTGTTGGGCCACTGGTGCGCTTTCACCGGGCTTGCGCGAGTAGGTGCTGCGCTCAGTGATCAGAGGCGTTGGCCGCACCACTGTCGACAACTTGCCGGACACGGCGAAAGTCGTGCTGCGCAGGTCGATGCCACCGGGGCCTTCGATGCGTACGAAGTTGGTGTTGAACGGGCTGCCGGTTACGGCCTCATTGAGGTTCGGATCGCCCACGAACTGCTCGGCCGCACCGGTCAAAGGGTTGGTCTCGGTGTAGGGCCCGTTGACGCTGCGCAGGAACGGACCGATGTCGCCCTTGAGCGCGCCGTCATAGGTTTGCGGAGTGCCGATGCCGATGTCGCGGGTCATGTTGATCGCGCGCCGGCCGGGGGTGTCGACGGTGAACACATCGACGCCGTACGGGTGGGTGATAACGTAGGTGCCGGCGGTGGGCACATCGACCCGGATGCGGATCCGCGCGAAGCTGATCTGGTCGCCCTCCACCGGATCACCGGCGGCAAAGGCAGCTTCGACGGCGCTGACGTAAGTCAGATTGATGCCGCGTGCCGCATCGACGATGGAGGTATCGCCAGTGAACCAGAAGGCTTCATCGGGGAAGTTGGTGGGGAATACGAGCGGCTGCGTGTCATCGAACACGCCGGGGGTCGGCAGCAGCGAGCACATGTACGACGGGGCGCCGGGTGTGCTCGGTACGCGGGAGCTGAGTGCTTTGGACAGGCACAGATCCAGGGTGCGACCGTGGGTGTCCTGATACCAGCTGGCGAAACCGCCATTGGCCGGCGTGTAGGGACCCGGGTCGACGGCGAACAGAGCGGCCTGGGCAATGCCCTGGGCCAAAGCGCTCACGACCAGGACGGTCGCGGTTTTGGACAGTAAAGGGTGCATGAGTTAATCCCTCTATCAAAGTACCTGCCCCTTGGGGATGGGTCAGTTGCAGAGGGGCTTTACAACTTCCATACCAACGACCGACCAACCGGCGGCAAAGGCCCGTGGCGCAAGGCTTGGCGGCTTGTCGCGCAGGTTGTGGATACAGCGTGCATAGGGCGACATCCCCCAGCATTGGGGATTGTGGGGCGGGCGCTGCGCAAAAAACTGTGGGAGCTGGCTTGCCAGCGATGGCGTCGTGTCAGTCACTACTTTGGGCACTGGAAGTCCGCTATCGCTGGCAAGTCGAATCGTCGCACCGCAGCTCCCACAGGGTTTTGTGGTTATCCGGGTGGCTTGTGGGGCACCCGCATCCGGGCAAACACCCAACCGTGGGCTATAACCCTATAGGGACGTATCGGGAAGTCGCCGCCATGAACATGCAGTCAAAAACGCTACCGGTCGAGGAGGGCAGCCAGCGGCTGAACTCGCGCAAGCAGCCGTTTAACCTGTTGCGCTGGTTTTCATTGATCAGCATGGCGGTGATCGGCACCGTGGCGGTGGCGCTCGGGGCGGTGTCGACACGGTTCGTGATCGAAGAAAGCGTGCAGCGCGATGCCCTGCTGACCGCGCAGTTCATTCAGGCGATTGCGTCGGCGGAAGTGCGCCATGTCTCGATCCCCAATATCCGCACCATGGGCGAGTTGCTCGACCCTCGTCAGGACAACGATTTTCCCGATGTCGACCCGCAGGCCCGGGCCAGCGCCAGAGGTGAGTTTCTTGATCACATCGAGCATTTGCCGGATGTGATCCTCGCCAACATTTATGCGCCGGACCGTACCGTGATCTGGTCGACCAACCCGGCGCTGGTCAACACCCGCATTCATGCCGACGAAGACCTCGACCGGGCGTTCGATCAGAGGATCCCGGTGTCGGCGAGTTACCACAACGTAGACAAGGGCCGTGAAGAACAGAAGTTCGTGGTGCCGCCGGAATACATCTTCATTGAAAACTACATTCCACTGTTCGACGCCGAGGGCAAGAACGTCACGGCGATGGTCGAGATCTATAAGGAGCCCAAGGACCTGATCGCCCGCATGGAGCGCGGTCTGGCGCTGATCTGGCTGGCCACCGCGCTGGGCGGCGGGCTGATTTACCTGGGGTTGTACTGGATCGTGCGTCGGGCGGCGATTCTGCTGGCAGCCCAGCAGAAACAACTGATCGCCAACGAAACCTTTGTCGCGCTGGGCGAGATGTCTTCGGCGGTGGCCCACAGTCTGCGCAACCCGCTGGCGACCATTCGCTCGAGCGCCGAGCTGGCCCTGGAATTCGATGCGGGGCCGGCGCAGAAGAACGTCAAGGACATCATCGGCCAGGTCGATCGCATGTCGAAGTGGGTGCGCGAACTGCTGCAATCGCTGCGACCGCTCAATGACGACCCGGAACCGGTGAACCTGGTGGCGGCGCTGCACGACAGCCTGATGGCGTTCGAGCAGCAGATTGCCAAGGCTGGCGTGCACGTGGTGTTTCAACCTCAGCAGACGCCGATGGTGCTGAGCCATCCGGTGCAGCTCACACAAATCCTCAACAGCCTGCTGGCCAACGCGCTGGAAGCGATGGACAAGGGCGGCACACTGACCATCACCCTCGAACCGAGCGACAGCCGTGGCGTGAGCGTCATGCTCAGCGATACCGGCAAAGGCATGAGCGAAGAGCAGCGCAGCATGGCGTTCCGGCCGTTCTTCACCACCAAACAGGGCGGCCTCGGGGTGGGGCTGGTGCTGGTCAAACGGATCATGGAGCGCTTCGGCGGAGGCGTAAGCCTCGACAGCCGGGAAGGCAAGGGCACCACCGTTCGTCTGGCGTTTCAACTCATTCAGTAAATTGGGGTGAACTTCTCCCCAGCAGTGGGTGTCAGGCCCCAGTCACCGGGGAGTGGGGCATGCAACAGCGCTCGCAAGCCCCTGTAACAACTGGAAATGATTTTTTGGCGAGTTAATTGCAAAACACCATCACCCCTTCCTTAGATGAGGCGGCTGATGATGGACAGAGCAATGCGTGACCCCAAAAAGCTGTTCCTGTTGACGCCACTGAGCGTCTTCTTGATGTTGGCCCTTGGCCAGATGACCGGGGTGCGAGCGAGCCCGATCGACGACGAGAATCAGCCGGAAGCGTCCGACCCGTCGGCCTATTACGACGAGCCCGAAGACCGCGCTGGCGCGCTCAATGCAATCCTGACGATGCCCGAGGCCAACTTAGACTCCTTCGATCTGCCTGACGGGGTCAAAGGCACGCGCAATACGACGCGCATGGAAAACATCCTGCCGCCCACCGTCCAGACCAGTTTCAATTACCCCACCAACGGCAAGCCGAGCCCGCTGTACGGTGCCCAGCCGTTCACTCAGCAACTGGTGCTGTTCGAAGAGTTCGGTCCGGAAAAACTCGACCCGACCACACCGGCTGCGCCGTTGAGTTTCCCGCCGGCCGCCATCGGCCCGGCGCCGGCGCAAGACCCGAACAACATCGCCCGCAGCGCGCCTCCCGGCACGGCGCTGGATGCGTTTTTGCGTCAACCGGGGCTCACGCCATTTCCGAGCCAGTATGCCAACACGGTTGACCGCAACCCTTGGCAGGCGCAGATCGAACTGTTTCTCAACCGTCACATCGGTTCCTCCGCCGAAGGCCGGCCACCGGGAAAAGGCTGGGCTCATCAGCGCTGGAACGAGTTTTACCCGCAAGTCGCTTACAAGACCGTGCAGACCGGCGCGCGGCTGAACGGTGGTCTGCGTGACAGTCGGCAGATGCACGGTTACGCCGTCGGCGAGTTCGGCCCCGGCGGCCTGTACCACAACGTCGCGGGCGTGCCGGCGACCGATGGCACGGCCAAGGGTGTCGACCCACGGTTCCACCCGGCGATGCCGGTGCAGGATCACAACTCGGTGTGGACCTTCGACGGCACGCTGCCGCCGAAACTGTTGATGGTGCGCTACGGCCAACCGGTGCTGATGCGGCATTACAACGGCTTGCCGATCGATCCGTCGGCCAACCGTGGTTTCGGTCTGCACACCATCACCACCCATGAGCACAACGGCCATGCGCCAGCAGAAAGCGACGGTTATGCCAACGCGTTCTTCTTCCCCGGCCAGTTTTACGACTATCGCTGGCCGATCCAGCTCGCCGGTTACGACAGCATCAACACCAAGGCCGAAGATCCGCGCGCCGCGTTTCCCTGCGCACCGGGGGAAACCCTGTGGGTCAACGACCTGCAACCTGCGAAAAAGACCTGCGACCACGGCACCATCAAGATTCGTGGCGACTGGCGCGAAACCATGAGCACCCACTGGTTCCACGACCACATGCTCGATTTCACCGCGCAGAACGTCTACAAGGGCAACGCGGCGATGATGAACTACTACAGCGCCTTGGACCGTGGCAACGAATCGGTGAACGACGGCGTCAACCTGCGTTTCCCCAGCGGCAGCGCCTTGCCGTGGGGCAACCGCGACTACGACGTCAATCTGGTGTTCGCCGACAAGGCCTGGGATCAGCAGGGCCAGTTGTGGTTCAACCCGTTCAACACCGACGGCTTCATCGGCGATCAGGTGCTGGTCAACTGGCAATGGAAACCGACCCTCGACGTGCGGGCGCGCAGTTATCGCTTCCGCCTCCTCAATGGTTCGGTGTCGCGCTACTTCAAGCTCGCCCTGGTGCGTGAAGTCAAAGGCACCAGTGGTGAGTTCCAGGGACCGAGAAACTCCGGTGTGTCCTACAGCCGCGTGCCGTTCCACATGATCGCCAACGACGGCAACATCATGGAACACAGCGTACCGTTCGACGGCACGATGGACCTGGATGCCGACGGCGACAAGCAGAACCACAACGCGATTCTGCCGACCCAGGGCATCGCCGAGCGGTTCGACATCATCGTCAACTTCGCGAAAAACGGCATCAAGCCGGGCGACAAGCTGTTCTTCGTCAACCTGCAAGCCCAGGACGACGGCAAGGGCCCGAAAGAAGTGATCCCGCTGGCCGACGTGCTGTCGGAGAAATACCTGGCAGTCATCAAACAGACCAGCAAGGGTCCGCAATGGGATCGGGGTGACCCGGTGGTAGGCAAGGTCCTGCAACTCAACGTCAAGGCTTATACCGGCCAGGATCTGTCGATGAACCCGGCGGCCTACGAACCGGCCAAACCGGGCAAGGCGGAAGGCCTGGTGATGATTCCGCTGAAGATCCACCGCGACAACGCTGCCGACAAGGCGTTGCTGGCCAAGGCGCTGCACCGGACCTTCACCTTCGGTCGCGCCGACGGCACCGATGAAGCGCCGTGGACGATCAAGACCGATAGCGGTTTCGGCTTCCACATGGACCCACGCCGGTTGAATGCCTCGACCAAACTGGCCAGCGGCCCGACCGACGCCGGAGTCAGCGGCATCGGCACCCTGGAAGTGTGGAACATCAAGGCCGGCGGCACGGGCTGGAGCCATCCGGTACACGTGCACTTCGAGGAGGGGATCATCCTCAGCCGTGGCGGCAAGGCCCCGCCTGAATGGGAAAAATGGGCGCGCAAGGACGTCTACCGGATCGGTTCGGAGGCCGACGGGCTGGACAACGTCGAGATGGCGATCAACTTCCGCGAGTTTGCCGGGACCTACATGGAGCACTGTCACAACACCCAGCATGAGGACAACTCGATGCTGCTGCGTTGGGACCTCGAGAAACCCGGGCAACTGCAGTTGATGCCGACACCGTTGCCGAGCTGGGATGGCGTGCGCTACGTCAACTCCGCTGCGCTGCCAACCTTCCGCACTGGCGACGGCTTCGGCCCGCAAGTGACCGTGAAACCATGAAAAGGGAGGGAGCCGACATGACCCAGCCAACGCCGCGCTCCCGCGCCCTGGGCATGCACCTGATTCTGGTGCTGGTCACCTGCCTGCTCGGCAGCCAGGTGCTCATCGCCCATCAGGCGCAGCCCGAAGGCGCCAGTGAATCCGCCACCCCGTGGGGTGGCGACTATTTCCCCAACACCCTGCTGACCGACCAGGACGGTCGACAGGTGCGCTTTTTCGATGACCTGATCAAAGACAAGGTGGTGGTGATCAACTTCATCTTCACCTCGTGCAGCGACTCCTGCCCACTGGAAACCGCGCGCCTGCGCCAGGTGCAGAAACTGCTTGGGGACCGAGTCGGGAAAGACATCTTTTTCTACTCGATCACCATCGACCCGTTGAGCGACACCCCCGCAGTGCTCAAGGCCTATGCGCAACGCTTCAAGGTCGGCCCCGGCTGGAAATTCCTCACCGGCGAGTTCGAAGACGTCACCGAGCTGCGCAAGAAGCTCGGGCTGTTCATCGAAGGCGTCGACAACGGGCGCACCAAGGACCACAACCTGAGCCTGATCGTCGGCAACCAGAGCACCGGGCGCTGGATGAAAGCCTCGCCGTTCGAAAACCCATGGATCCTCGCCGACCAACTGGCCAACACGCTGCAAAACTGGAAACAGGCCAGCACCGAAGAAAGCTACGCCGACGCCCCGCAGATCCGGCCGCCGAGCAATGGCGAAGAACTGTTCCGCACCCGCTGCGCTTCGTGCCACAGCCTCGGCCCGCAGGATGGCGAAGGCATCGGCATGCGCAACATCGGCCCGGACCTGATCGGCGTGACCCGTCAGCGCGACGCGGCCTGGCTCAATCGCTGGATCCGCGAACCGGATCGTGTGCTGGCGGAGAAAGACCCGATCGCACTGCAACTGTATGAGCAATACGAGCGTATTCCGATGCCCAATCTGCGCCTGGACGAGGCCTCGGCGCAGTCGATCATCGACTTTCTGAGTGCCGAAACCGAGCGTCAGCATCCGTCCGTGCAGCCCTTGGCCGACGGGGCATTGACGCCAGTAAAACCGGCTTCTGCCAGCGAAACGGTGAGTCGTATGCAGTAGCGGCTAAATAGCATCATTGAACCGTGTGTCACGGTCATTGCCACCTACACTCATTCGAGAAGGCGGCTGTAACGGGCTCGACACAAAAAAGCCAGGGCAATCCCATGCAGCAACTGGAAGAACAAAAAACAGCAGCGCCGAACATAGCGTTGGCAGCCATCAAGAGTTGGGGCGGGCAGTTCAATCTGCTGCGCTGGTTCTCGCTGGCCAGTTTTTTCATCATCGCGGCCGTGGCGCTGGGGCTGGGGTATATCTCCACGCGCTTCGTGGTCACCGAAAGCGTGGAGCGCGATGCGCTGCTCACCGCGCAATTCGTGCAGGCCATCGGCGATGCGGAAATGCGCCATGCCAACATCACGCCGCAACGGACCATGGGCGAGATGCTCGACTCGCGCCAGGACGGGAACTACCCCGACGTCGATCCGCTGTCCCATGCAATGGCCCGTGCCGAGTTTCTCGATCATGTCGAACATTTGCCGGATGTTCTGCTGGCCACGGTGTACGCCCTGGACCGCACGGTCATCTGGTCGACCAACCCCGAACTGATCAACGTCAAGTTTGAAGACGACGACGAGCTGGATGAGTCGTTCGAGATGAAAGTCCCGGTGTCTTCCAGTTATCACAAGATCGACGATGAAAAACCCGAGCAGCGGCTTTCTCGCGAACCCAAATACCTGTTCATCGAAAACTACATTCCGATGTTCAACGCCGACAAAAGCAAAGTGGTCGCCATGGTCGAGATCTACAAGGAACCGGCGGATCTGGTCGACCGTATCGACCGAGGGTTCGCCTCGATCTGGGCTGCGACGATCCTCGGCGGCGCGGCGATTTACCTCGGGTTGTTCTGGATCGTACGGCGCGCCTCGACGCTGCTGCAAAGCCAGCAGCAGCAACTGATCAGCAATGAAACCTTTGTCGCTCTGGGCGAGATGTCTTCGGCGGTGGCCCACAGCCTGCGCAACCCGCTGGCGACCATTCGTTCCAGCGCCGAACTGGCCCAGGAAATCGCCAGCCCCGGCGCACAGCGCAACATCGGCGACATCATCAGCCAGGTCGACCGCATGTCGCGCTGGGTTCGCGAACTGCTGGTGTCGTTGCGCCCGATGAGTGACGACGGCGAGGCGGTGGACCTGCTGGCGGCGGTCGAGGACACCCTGGGGGCGTTTGATGCGTTGATCCGGCGCAATGGCGTCGAAGTGCGATTCGCACCACAAGATTGCCCGCCGGTGGTCAGTCAACAGGTGCTGCTCACGCAAATTCTCAATAGCCTGTTTGCCAATGCCCTGGAAGCGATGCCCAGAGGCGGCGTACTCAGTGTCGAGATTGAAACGGCGCAGACCGGTCAGGTGCGCATGACCCTGAGCGACACTGGCAAAGGCATGAGCGCGCAGCAGCAACAACTGGTGTTCAAACCGTTTTTCACCACCAAGCAGGGCGGCCTCGGGGTCGGCCTGGCGCTGGTCAAGCGAATCATGGAGCGGTTTCAGGGTTCGGTCATGCTGACCAGCCGCGAGCAGGAAGGAACCCGCGTCAGTCTCAACTTTAGAGTGGCATCGGGAGGGGAATATGGAACACAGCATTCTGCTGGTCGAGGATGACGAACTGCTGGCCGAGAATATTCAGACCTACCTGGAGCGCAAGGACTTCGAGGTGACGGTCTGCCACTCGGCCGAGGACGCGCTGGGGCAACTGGAAAGCTTCATGCCGGACATCGTCCTGACCGACAACTCGCTGCCGGGCATGAGCGGTCACGATCTGATCCAGAAGCTGCGCATCAGCGCGCCGGACCTGAAAGTGATCATGATGACCGGTTACGGCAACGTCGAAGACGCGGTGGTCGCGATGAAGGAGGGCGCCTTTCATTACGTCACCAAACCGGTCGCGCTGCCGGAACTCAAACTGCTGCTGGACAAGGCCCTGGCCACCGAACGGATGGAGCGCACGCTGTCGTTCTATCAGGAGCGTGAGGCGCAGAAATCCGGAGTACAGGCGCTGATCGGCGAATCGGCGCCGATGCTGCATTTGAAGAACACCATCGGTCAGTTGCTCGAAGCCGAGCGGCGCATGACCAACGGCGATCTGCCGCCGGTGCTGGTGGAGGGCGAAACCGGTACCGGCAAGGAGCTGGTTGCCCGTGCGCTGCATTTCGACGGTGCGCGCAGCAAAGGCCCGTTCATTGAATTCAACTGCGCGTCGATTCCGGCCAACCTGGTGGAGTCGGAGCTGTTCGGTCACGAGAAAGGCGCGTTCACCGATGCCAAGGACCGCCGGGTCGGGCTGGTGGAAGCCGCAGATGGCGGCACGCTGTTTCTCGATGAAATCGGTGAAATGGATCTGGTGCTCCAGGCCAAGCTGCTGAAATTGCTGGAGGATCGCACCATTCGCCGGGTCGGCTCGGTGAAGGAGCGCAAGGTCAACCTGCGGGTGATCAGCGCCACCAATTGCAACCTTGAACAGATGGTCCAGCAGGGCAAGTTCCGCCGCGATCTGTTTTTCCGGCTGCGGATCATCTCGATCAAGGTGCCGCGTCTGTACGCCCGTGGCGAAGACATCCTGCTGCTGGCCCGGCACTTCCTCGCCAGTCACGGCAAGCGCTATGGCAAACCGAACCTGCATTTCAGCGATCAGGCCGAAGAACTGCTGCTCAGTTACACCTGGCCGGGTAACGTGCGCGAGCTGCGCAACATGCTCGAACAAACCGTGCTGCTGGCGCCAAACGACACCATCGCCGCTCATCAACTGAACGTGTGCATGAGCCTGTGCGATGAGCTGCCACCGCAGCATCAGCACGAGGTGCAGCACCCGCACTTCGAACCGCGTCCGGCGAGCAACACCGAATCGATGAACCTGCCGGAAGTCGAGCGCGACATGGTGCGCAAGATGCTCGACAAGACCGACTGGAACGTCACCAAATCGGCGCGCCTGCTGGGCCTGAGCCGCGACATGCTGCGCTACCGCATCGAAAAGCTCGGCCTGGCGCGGCCGGACAAGCGTCAGTGGTAAACGGCGGTGCTGCGTGGATTCGGCGAGCCGAGGCATTCCAGCACGCACGTCGGGTCCAGCACCTCGTCGTTGACGTAAATGCCGCGCTCGGCATCGTAGGTGCGGATAAACACCCGCACCGTCGCATCGGCCACGGTCGGCAGTTGCGAGTCCTGGAAAACACGGCGATCCGGGATGACGATGAAATCCTGCGGCGGCGTGTCATCGAACGGCCGGGGCGGCTGGGCCGACAGCGACGGTGGAGCAGGGTGGGCAAAGGGCTGGTCCGCCCCGTAGTAGTTGAAATTGCTGTCCAGCGCCTGCGCCTGGGCGGCGGCGAGCAGACAGGCGGACAACAGCAGTCGATTGAACATTCCCATGGCAGCACCTGTGGAAGCGGATTTCCCCAAGGTTGTTAACTATAGCTGCCCGTGGTGCACGGCGTTGTTGCAGGCGTGGTCGGCTTACAAGTTCGCAACAACCTGTTGCGCGAGGCTGAACTAGACTCGGGCCGCTCAATGGTGAGCATCGCCCGGAGTGCGCCATGGAAGTGCCGAACAATAAAAACGCCGTCGAGAGCAATCGACAGGCGTGGAATGATTCCGCCCGTCATCACCAGGACTCCCCCGAGTGGCAGGCCTTGCTGACCGAAGTTGCGCAGGCCGATTTTTCCTGCCTCGACGACACCCTTCGCGGCTTGCTCGAGCAGGTCGGTGTCGATGGCAAAGACGTTGTGCAGTTGTGTTGCAACAACGGTCGCGAAAGCCTTTCGCTGTTTGCCCTCGGCGCACGGAGCGTGGTCGGCATCGATCAGTCGAGCGCGTTTCTCGAACAGGCCCGCGAACTGAACAAGCGTTCGCCGCATAACGCCGAGTTCATCGAAGCCGATATTCATCATTTGCCCGAATCGCTGCGCGCCCGTTTCGACGTTGCGCTGATCACCATCGGCGTCTTTGGCTGGATGCCTGACATCGGCGAGTTCTTTCGCCACGTCGCCTCGACCCTCAAACCGGGCGGACAACTGGTGATCTACGAGACCCACCCGTTCCTGGAAATGGTCGACCCCGAGGCCGAAGACCCGTTTCGCCTCGCCAGCTCGTATTTCCGCGAAGAACCGTTCGTGCAGGAAGAACCGATCGTCTACGTCGGCAAGGTCGAACAGCCGGCGGCGAAGTCTTACTGGTTCGCGCACACCCTCGGCGCGATCTTCACCGCCGCCCTCGAGGCCGGCCTGACCATCACGCACTTCAAGGAATACCCGCACTCAAACCGGGAAGAAGCCTATGACCAGTACCAGAACCGCGAGGCGCAGATGCCGATGTGTTTTACGTGGGTGGGGGTGAAGTCCTGACCTGACAATTGAGGTGCGGCGACTGGCCCTATCGTCGGATCGCCGCCCGGGGCAAGCCCGCTCCCACAGGGATCTACGGCAATCACGTATTTTGTGGTCGACATAAATCCTGTGGGAGCGGGCTTGCCCGCGATGGCGGCTGCAAAGCCGCCACAAATTTCAAGCCTGCGCAGCCGCCGTCACCACCGGCCGTCCCGGCTTGCGCAGCGGATCGAGGCGTGAGCCTTCGTAGCGGGTTTCACGGAAGAACCGCCATTTGCCGAACAGGCAATAGACGTGGGTGACGCGGCCCTGTTCGTGATAGCCCATGCGGATGTGCAGTTTCAGCGCCGGGATGTTGTGGGTTTCGCAGACGTCCACCACTTTGTTGCAGCCCTGGGCGGCCATGGCTTCCCAGAGGGCGACCTGAACGTCCACCGACAGGCTGCTGCCGAAGTAGGCGCGGGTCATTTCGCCGCCGAACTCGAAGAACTCGCCGGGTTTGACCGGGAAGGTGCAGCCGTAATAGTGGCGGTCGTGGTAGTCACGACTGCTGCCCCAGATGAACCCGACCGCATGGCCGTCGGCGTCCAGGTACATGTGCCCGGTGTGGCCTTCGTCGGCCAGTTCGGCCATGGTCTGCACCCGGTCACCGAAGTGCCTGGCGAACGCGCCGGCATTCTCGGCGGTGATGTCGACTTTGCGCAGACCGTCGTAGGGGCGCAGCTTGTGCGGCGGTACCGGGCTGACCAGGTCGCGCTCCATCCACAACAGTTCCCAATGGAAGAACACGTAGCGTTTCCACAACGTGCCGAAGGTGCGGCCCAGGCCTTTTTGCTTGATACGTTCACGCAGCTTTTCAATGACGTTCATGATGCCCTCCGAGGCCGGAGCCCGGGTGTTGTGGATGACGCTTTTGTGGGTATAGATCAGCCCTGCAAGTTCATGTCAAAGCGCCAGCTTTGAATGTATTGCAAGTTGTGTAACGGTTCAGAGTGCCTCGGCACCGCGTAGAAATTCCTTGTTCAGATCGGCATAGGAAACCCGTGGAACCCCCGCCAGCTGCAGCTCTAGCACGCGGCTCAGGGACTCTCCGGGTTGCAGATAAGCGTCACCGAAATCCGCCCCGAGCTGGTTCGGATGGGCGACGATTTCCAGCACGCCGTCGGTCGGCGCAGCAGCGTTGCGCAGGTCCACCGGGGTGCAGACGTAATCGGCAGTGACCCCGGCCAGTCCCTGCAAACGACGGTTGAGCAGGCCCTTGAACACGCGTTTGGGCAGGCTGAGGTTTTGCCCCAGGTTGCGCGCCAGGCGCACGGGCACGCCTTGGTGGGCAGCGAAGCGCGCGACGATCTCGCCGATCGGCCAGATGTTGTGCACGTGCTGATGCGAATCGAGGTGGCTGGGACGCACGTCATGATCGACGCAGCGCTGCCACTGCGCCTGCAATTCTTCCTGCACCGCCTCGCGGTCTTCGCGGCCCAGCCACAGGCTGTGGCGAGGCAGGTTGAGGTCGAACACGCCGTGGCTGTCGCAGAAGGTGCGACGCTGGAGAATGGCCCGGCTCAAGGGCCGACCGTAGGTCAGGTTGAAGTGCAGGCCGATCCGGCCTTCCAGCAACGGCAGCCGGGCCATGGCGCAGGCTGCTTCGAACGCCGGCATGTTGGCCATCGCCGTGGCGGAACTGATGACCCCGGCCTGGAACGCGCCGAGGATCACCGCGTTTTCGTTCGGACTGAGGCCGAAATCGTCAGCGTTGACTATGACTTGGCGAGGCATGTTCGCCCTCCTTGGTGGGGTTGATCACAGGTGTCGCAATGACCGCCGCTCTGGCCGCCGCACGCTTCGCCCGCCATTGTTGCAACCCAGGCTTGAGCCGGTGCCAGACGCGCAGCCCGAACCCCAGCAGCAGCCCGCTCGGGCGCCAGGAGTAGAAGCTCCAGCGCCAGTGTTCCAGTTGCCCGGTCATGCGTTCGTGCAGTTGATGGCTGGAGTTTTCCAGGCTGACCCGCGAGGCATCGATCCAGCGCCAGTTGTCGTCCAGCCCCCAGCGAATCCATTCCTCCAGCAGCACCCGGCCGCTGCCCAGATCGGCGTACTGCGGCAGGAAGGCGAGGTTGTAATCGTAGAGCCGGCCCTGCTCGAGCAGGCCGAGCCGATAGCTGATGCAACGCCCGTCCAGTTCCAGCATCACCACGCGCACCCGATCCGAAGCGGCGAGGGCGGTGAAAGCGTTTTCCATGCAACGGCGGCTGCGCTCGCTGGCAAAGATCCCGACGCCTTCGTCACCTTTCCAACTCACCGCTTCGACTTCGCTGATGACCTGCAGCAACGGGCCCATGCTGGTCGCGTCGGGCGTGATCCGCCGGACTTCGGCGCCGCACGCGGCAATACGCTTGCGCGCCCGGCGCAGTTTGTAGCGCGGGTCGCCCGAGACTTCCTGGCGGTCGGCGTCGCTGATCAGGTGCACCGGCACCCGGCAGCTCAAGCGACGTTCGCCGGTGGAGCTGTGGGTCATCCATTCGCTGAGCACGCTTTCGGCGCCGACCGGCTCGGCGATTTCGTTGAGTTGCAGCAGGGCGTGGGGCACTCGCTGGCGAATCAGCCGCAGGGCTTGGCGCATATCGTCGGCGTTCAGCTGTGATAACAACGCCAGGCGATCAGCCAGCGGATAACCCAGGTGATGCACCACCCGAAACGGCACACCGAAAAACCGTTCACGGCTCGCCACCAGTGGCAGGCACAGGCACAATTCGTCCGCTTCCCAACCCAGCAATACATGCAGTCGCTCGTGCGCATCGAGCGCCTGCTCTGCCGCACACAGCCAGTCGAGGCTGTTGAACGGCGTGTGATCCGTCACCCGCAGGCGCAGCGCTTCATAGGCCGCCGCCGGGAAGTCAGGTGCGCACAACGAGGTGCGCCATTCGAATCGCGCCATAGGCTCAGGTCGCCGTTGCTGTGACAGGTGGACGGGAAGGTTTGCGCAACGCCTCCAGGCGCGAGCCGTTGTAGCGGGTTTCGCGGTAGAAGCGCCAGCGACCGAACAGTTTGTAGATGTTCATGATCCGACCCTGTTCGGTATAGCCCATGCGCAGATGCAGCTTGAGCGCCGGGATGTTGTGGAATTCGCAGACGTCCACGACCTTGTCGCAGCCCTGGGCGGCCATGGCTTTCCACAGTTCCAGTTGCAGATCCACCGACAGTTCGGTGCCCCAGTAGGCACGGGTCAGTTCGCCGCCGAATTCGAAGAACTCACCGGGTTTCACCGGGAACAGGCAGCCGTAGTAGTGCCGGTCGAAATAGTCTTGAGCGGTGCCCCAGATGAAGGCCACCGCATGGCCCTGATCGTCCAGGTGCATGTGCCCGGTGTGATGTTCCCGGGCAAGCTCCGCCATGGTGCCGACGCGGTCGCCGAAGTGGCGGGCGAAGGCGCTGACGTTGTCCGGGGTGATCTTCACCACCCGCAGCGGCGGGTAGGGCTTGAGGCTGTGGGGTGGCACCGGACTGACAAGGTCGCGCTCCATCCACAGCAGTTCCTGATGAGAAAAGACGTAGTGTTTCCACACCTTGGCCAAGGTGGCCCGCAGGCCTCTGTGTTTGATGTGATCGCGGATTTTTTGCAGAACATTCATGGTCGTGGCTCCTGATGACGAGTCATCGCGCGGCACAGGCCAGCGCGGCCGGACATCAACGGGGCGGTCACGAGGCGCTCCAGCTCAGGGCAAACAGGGTCTGTCCCGGCAGTTCGAAGCGCACGCGGCCGTCCTGACAGCGAAACGGCGCGTCGCGGCTGCGGTTGTCGGCACCGAAGTAGCGCAGTGCGCCGCCGCTTAGCGGGCATTTGGCGCCCGCCAGATCGACATGCTGCAAACGCGTGCCTTTGTTCACGCCGAGCAGTCCTCGCTGATCGTCGCCGGCCATCGCCAGCACATCGACTTCGAACGCGTCGTTCTCCAGCCACAGCACGTTGTGCAACCAGTGCTGCTGAATGAACTGCTGGGCCAGGCCCACCGGTTTCAACTCGAAGCGGTCATCGCCCAGCACCCGCAACATGCCTTTGGGGTACTGCGGCTCATCGGCGGCCTGGAACCAGTTGAGCATGCTCAGCAAGCCGTCCTGGGAGGCGTTGATCACCACCGAGGCCCACCACAGCGAAGTGAAATGGGTTTCCTGATCGTAGGGGCTCAGGCTCGAGCCGCTTGAGAGGTTGGTCTGGTCCAGCAGCAAGGCTTTGCGTGGTTGACCCTTGGCGTCGAGACCGACCAGGTCCGCCGCCCGACGCACGCTGTCGCGGTACACGCGCGTGGCGAGCAGGTCGCGAATCATCCACTCGTGCCAGGCCAGCGCATCGACCTGATCGGCGGATTCACCGAGCAGGCGCCGGGCCCAGTCGATGCCGCGCTTGTTCGCCGCGTTGTCGGCGAACGGGCCGTTGACCAGCCGTGAACTGGCCGGCATCGCGATGCGCACACCTGCTTTGGCATTGGCCGGATCGCTGCGCACTTGCCGGGCCATGCTGGTGAAGATCGAACGGTATTGCTCGTAACTCGAATAATTCAGGTTGGGCTCGTCGGCAAACCCGATGTAATGCGTGCCTTTGCCGCCCAGCGCACGGGTACTGGCGAGCCAGGCGTCGAGGCCGTTGTTGCTTTGCACGTCGGCGCGCAGATCGGCCTGACGCTGACTGCCGGCGAGCAAGGTGATGTCCTGGCGAATGCCGAAGCGATCCTGATAGACCTGGCGAAACGCATCTTCGAAGTGCGGTTGTCTCGCCGTCACGTCGACGAAACTGTAGTAACTGGCGGCCGTCGGTTTCAGCGCATCGAGCAGCGGATGGCTGGCCGGCGGCGGCATCACGTAGGGCAGGGCGATGCCCAGATCCGGGGTGCGGCCGAGGACTTTGTCGTGCAGGGTCAGGCGCGTCTGGCCGTCGTCTTCACGCAGCGGTTTGAGCTGTTGCGGGCTCTGTGCAAACAGATTGGCCGTGCCGTCGAGCCAGAACGCCGCTTTGCCGCTGCCTTGCAGACGCAGGCGCCAGACCTGTTCGCGTTCGCTGACCGGCAACGCCACCTGATCGAATTGCCAATAGGCGCGATAGGGTTTCAGCGCCAGTGTCAGGGGCTGCCCATCACCGACCCGCTGCGCTTGCAGGGCGCTGACCCCGCCGTGGAACTTGCCCGCCAATATCGCGTGCTCACCCGCGGCGACCTTGAAATACAGCTCATCGCCGTTACGGGTTTCCGCGCTGAAATGCACTTTGGCCGGAGCGAACAGCGCCACGGTGTTTTCGTCGTGCTCGACCCGATAACTGCGGAAGCTGTAGCCGGGGATCTCCAGCTGATAACTCGCGGCGCCCGGCGCCAACGGCCAGCTCTGGCTGCCACGGGTTTCACTGGCCTTGATGAAGCGTTCACCCTGCAATTGGCCGCGGCCGTCGAGCAGGAAGATGTGCTCTTCGTTGGCCTCCGCCTGCCACGCCGGCGCCCAGCGCACGGTCACCGTGTCGGGGCGATCCGCTTGCAGGTACAGACTGCCGTCGCGAATGTCGCCCCAACGCATCGACGCCGCGAAGGCGTCCAGCGACAGGCCGAGACCGAGCAGCAGGGCCAGGCCTTTCATGCTGCCTTCCGACGCTGCAACATCAGCCACATCGGCGTGAGGTCGCTGGGCAGAATGATCAGGGTTTGCCAGAACGCCACGCCGCTCAACCGGCAGTACAACACCAGCATCGCCACGGTCACCGCCAGATAGGCAATCGACGACGCTGCCGCTGCACCGACGATGCCGTAGGCCGGAATCAGCAGCAGGTTCAGCGCAAGATTGAGCAGCGCACCGAGCCCCATCAGCAGCGACACCGTGCCGGGGCGGTTCTTGCCGATCAGGTCCAGGCGCAGGATGCTGGCGTAACACAGACCCAGCAGCCCCGGCAGCAAGGCCAGCAGCGCCGGATACGCCGGTTGGTAGGCGACGCCGAACAGGGTAACGATCAGCCATTCGCCGATCACGGCCATGGTCAGGCAGGCGCCGAGCATCACCGTGGCGGTCAGGCGCAGAGCCAGCGGCGTGACCTTGTCCATGCCTTCGTCCTGTTGCAGCAGGCGTTTCATCAGCGGCGTGGTCACCGCTTCCGGAACGATCAGCAGCAATTCGGCGGCGGCGCTGGCCATCGCGTAATGCCCGAGGGCAGTGCTGCCCAGCAGGGCACCGATGAACAGGTAATCGGAACGCAGGATCACTTGCTGGAACAGCAGATCCGGGTGACTGCGCGCACTGAAACGCAGCAATTCGTTCTGGCTGGCGCGATCCCATTGCAGCTGCAACGGCTGCGCGCGTTTGAGCCACAACCAACCGACCAATACCACCAGACTGATGCCGGCCAGCCAACTGATCAGCGCGGCTTCGAGGGCCGCTTCTTTCCACATCCAGAACAGCGCGAGAAACAGCAACAGCGGCGCCAGGGATTCCACCAGTCGCAAGGCATTGAACGCGACCACGCCGCCGGACGCATTGTGCAAGGTCAGCAGACCACTTTTGAGCACGGTCAACGGCACCGCCAGCAACAACAGCCACGCCAGCAGACCGAGTTGCATGGTCACGTCCAGTTCACTGCCGAACTCGCGCACCAGCGCCACCACCAGCAAGGTCAGCAGACCCGCCAGCAAACAGCCAAACACCAGCACTTGCGCGAGCAACAAGCCCATCGGCCGCTGCTTGGCTGCCTGATAACCCACGGCGGAATTCAATCCGCCGCTGGTGGCGGCGCTGATCAGATCGGGCAGGGTGCTGAGCAGGGCGAACAGGCCCCGTTCGCTGGGGCCGAGAATTCGCGCCAGCAGCACATTCCTCAGCAGGCGCAGGGCGATCATCGCCAGTTTGGTGCCCATGCTCAGCGCCAGGTGCTTGAGGTAACTGCCTCGACTCATGGCCGCGCCCCGCGATAGATCCGCCACGACAGCAGTTGCGGATTGCGCGCTGTGCGCTGGCTGACACCGAAGCGCGGCAGGTTCAGCGGATCGCCGGTACCGCGATAGATGCCACTGCCGGTGCCCAGCGCAAACGGGAAATCGTGATTGGCGATCTGTTCGCGCACCCGCTCGTCGTTGTCGCCGTTGGGGTAGCAATACACCGGCAGCGGACGGTTGCAGCCGTTGAGCATGGCATCGCGGCTGCGGCTGATTTCTTCGCTCAGGCGCACGTCGTCCAGGCCGGTGAGGATCGCGTGACTGGCGCCGTGCGGGCCGAAACGCACCAGACCGGAAGACTCCATCGCCCGCACCTGATGCCAGTCCAGCGCCTGGGGCTGCGACTCTTGCGGGCACTCGTCGGTCAGGCGTTCGAGTATCTTCGGATCGAGCGCCTTGAGGCTTTGCAGATAATGCAACAGGGTCAGACTGCGGCGATCCACATCGATGTCATCCAGCAGCACTGGCAACGGCTGGCCGGCGGCACGCAGGCATTCGATCAGGTGCGTGCGGGCTTTTTCACCATGACTGCCCCACAGGGTTTCGCCGATGCTCTCCCACCAGAAACGCTGCCGGCTGCCGATGAAATCGGTGGAGAGAAAAATGCTCGCCGGCACCTGATGTTTCTGCAGCAGCGGAAAAGCGTTGGCGGCGTTGTCGCGCCAGCCGTCGTCAAAGGTCAGCGCCACCTGCGGACGCTCGGTGCGCAGGGCATTGGGTTGCAGGATCTCCATCAGCGGCACGCAATCGAAATGCTTGCGCAGCCACACCAGCAAGTGTTCGAAGGCCTTGGGCCCGACGCACAGTTCGTTGCGGTGCGGCAGGTCGGCGGCGCGGTCGTTGGAAAGCACCCGGTGCAACATCAGGATCACCCCGGCGCCGTGCAACTGGTTGCGTCCTATGGACGAGTTGAGATAGAGCCAGCCGCTGGTGCGTTTAATCAGTTGTTTGATCGCCATGGCTCTGTCCCTCTCAACGGTTTTGGTCAGGGTTCCATTGGGCATAACGCTGGCCGCGCAGGAACTGCCACAGGCCGATGCTCATGCCCGCCAGTGTCACCAGCAGGAACGCCGCGAGGCGGAACGGCTTGGGCAAGCGGTGCTGCGAATCCAGCAGACCGGCAATCGCAATGGCGTAGCCGAGCAGTTGCGCGATCAGGCTCAGGCGATAGAAACCGTGGTCTTCCCACAGCCAGAAATTGCTCAGCAGCAGCGGCAGCAACAGGATCGGCGCCAGACGGCGGATCAGCTTGTGGCTGATCAACGCAATCGAATACAGCCCATGCTTGAACGGATTCAGCAGTTCACTGCGTTGCGCCAGGCTTTGCAGGCCGCCGACCGTGACCCGCTGGCGCCGGCGGAATTGCTTGTCCGCTTCGTCGACGCCGTGGTCGATCACTTGCGCTTCGGGCACGTAGACGATGCGTTTGAATTTCACTGGCGCGCAGGTGCTGATGAAAAAGTCGTCATTGACCTCGGCCGGCACGTTCTCGAACAGTTCGCGGCGCAGGGCGAGCAGGGCGCCGTCGGCGGAGACCATGCAGCCGGTACGGTTCTCGACCCGGCGCAACCAGCCCTCGTAGTGCCGATAAAGGCTGTCGCCAATGCTCAGTCCGCCGCCGGTGACCGGAATCACCATGTGTCCGGCGCAGGCGCCGACCTGTGGGTCGCTCAGGGGCGCCAGCAGGTAGCCGAGGGTTTCCCGCGACCATTGGTTGTCAGCGTCGGTGAACACCAGAATGTCGCCCGTGGCCAGCGCCGCGCCGGCATTCAGGGTGGCGGCCTTGCCCTGGCGAGGCAGGTCGAGCACGGTGATTCGCGGGTCGACGACCTTGTGTGCGCAGGCCACGGTGGCGTCGGTGGAACCGTCGCTGGCCAGAATGATTTGCAGGGTCGCCGGCTGATAATCCTGGGACAGCAGCGAGCGCAGCTTGTGTTCGATGTGCCGTGCTTCATTGTGGGCGGCAATGACGATGCTGACGTTCAGCGGCGGTGCCGGGCTGTGGCGCCACGCCGGAAACAGTGGCGCCAGCAGCGTCAGCAGCAGTGGATAGCCGACATAGGCGTACGCCGGCAGCAGCAGGCACATCCAGAAAATGAATTCAGCCACGGGCAGGCCTCCTGGCGTTCCAATGACACAGACTGAGAATGAACGCCGCGCCCGCCAGGTGCAGGCGCACCCAGTGCAGGCCCCACAGTTGCAGGGTCAGGCAGACGTTGCGGTGCTTGGCGCTCTGACGCACGCTGAGCACCAGCCCCGGCACCAGCGTGAGCATCACCATGATCGCGGCGTGATGGGGGAAACCGTCGAGCAGGGCGGAAATCGCCAGGAAATCGAGAATCCAGACGAAGATCGACAGCATCGGAAACCGCAACAGGCGCAGGCTGAAACCATGGCTGCGTAGCAGTTGCAGGTGACTGCCCTGGCGCCACAGTTCCTTGCCCATCCACTCGCGCCAGTTCATTTCGTAACCCCAGTGCAGGGCCACACTTTCATTGATCGACAGCAGCCGCGCGCCGTGCTCGCGCAGGCGCAGGGTGAATTCCTTGTCTTCGCCGGTGCGCAGGGTTTCGTTGAAACCGCCGACCTTGTCGAACCAGCGCCGGCGCATCAGCAGGTTGGCGCTGGGCAGCCAGTCGACGACATGGCTGGTGTGGGTGGTCGGGCGCAAGGTCCGGCGCTGCCAGGCAGCGGCGTACCACGGCGCGGCGGCGGGGGTGTGCAGATCGAGACCGAAGACATCGGCCTGGCCGCTGGCTTCGATGTCGAACAATGGACGCAACCAGTCTTCCGGCATTTCGATGTCGGCATCGATGAACGCCAGCCATTCCCCGGTGGCAATGGCTGTGCCGCGATTGCGCAGCGCACCGATCAGCAGGCCTGGCATCACCAGCACATGGGCGCCGAACTGCCGGGCAATCTGCGGTCCTTCGTCACTCGATCCGTTGTCCACTACGATCAGTTCACACTCGACATCCGCCGCGTGCGCCGCTTTTTGCGCGGCCAGCAAGGTGCGGCCAATGTGCCGGGCCTCGTTGTACATCGGGATGACGATACTGATCCGGCTCATGCTTTAGCCTCCGTCATCGGCGCCTGCTCGGCTTTCAGGCGCAAGACGCTGGTCATGGCGAGCATGATCCACAGGTATTTCTGGTTCGGCGCGCTGAGGAACATCAGAAACAGCGTCAGTGACAGAAAACTCACCCCCAGGTGGGTCATCAGATCTGCCTGTTGCCAGTTGCGCCGCAGCATCCATTCCTTGCGTGCGCGCATCAGGTTGTACAGGCCCAGCGCGAGCATGCCGACGAACATAAGGCCGGCAGGAACCCCCAGCTCACTGAAGATTTCCAGGTAGGTGTTATGCGCCCGGCGATACAGGTCGCCGATCTTGCGGTTGGCGGAAAACGCTTTGGCGTAACCGGTGGTGGCGTAGTGCAGCGGGAAGGTGCCGGGGCCGGAGCCGAGCAGCGGGTTCTCGCGGATCATCTGGCCGCCGACCACGATGTATGAGGCACGGCGACCGAGGGATTCGTCGTTGTGCCCCTTGGCGCCGGCGCTCAACACGCTGAGGGACTGGATACGCGCGATGTAACCGGCAGGCATCGCATAGATCGCCAGCGGAATCACGATCGCCGCGCCGAGCATGGCAAAGCCGAGGTGACGTGGACGAATCCGCGCCAGTTGAGCGCGGTAGTGCCAGCAACCGATCACCAGACTCAAGGCCAGCACCACCAGCCCGGAACGCGATTCGGTCTTGGTCATGCCGCCGAGCAACAGCAGGCAGCAACCGCCCCAGAACAGCCGATGCAAGAGGTTCGGGCTGCGGATCACCAGCAGCAGCCCCAGCGGAATGGCGAACGCGATGAGCAGGGCGAAAGCGTTGGGGTCTTCGAGCAGGCCGGCGGCGCGGCCCTGATCCTGGAATTTGGTGGAGAACATGGCCATGGCGCAGGTCGTGCTGACGGCCAGGGTCACCAGCCGGGCGAACAGGTCGAGGTTCAGCTCGCGGCCGATCAGCAGGGTGATGACGAACAGAATCAGGCCGACGCTGATTTCCCGCAGATGACCGAGCGACATGCCCATATCGTCAGTGTTGAGCAGGCTGAGAAAGTACAGGGTCATGAAGGCGATCAGAAAGCGCCAGATATTGCTGCGCAGGCGATCCGAGGGAATCTGGTGCATCGCCAGTTGCAGCATCAGGATCAGGGCCAGCGAAGCACCGATCAGTTTGCTGCCGGACAGCGAACTGTCCTTGAAGAAACCCTCGAACGGTACCAAGGCGGCAATGCCGAGCAGGCCCCAGGTCGGTTTGCGGTACAACACCGCGAACCCCACCAGACCGAGCACTGCACCCGGCGCGAGGTAGGGCCAGGGACTGGCCAGCAGAGCAATGCAGGCCAGACCCAACAGACTGACGATCGAGAGCGGGAAAATCATGCGCGTGCCTCCCGTGCCGTGCGGATGTACAGCTGCGACCAGCGTTCGGCGAGGGCCTTGAGGTCGTAGCGGTCCTGTTGCGTGCGTTTTGCGTTATCGCGCAGTTGCCGTGCCAGTCCGGGCTCGGACAGCAAGGTGTCGAGCTGACGGGCGAGGGCGGCGCTGTCGGTGGGGGCGGCGAGCAAGCCGTTGTGGCGGTGCTCCAGCACATCGGGAATTCCGCCGACGCCGAATGCCACCACCGGCACCCCGGCCTGCATCGCTTCCAGCAGAATCATCGGCGTGCCCTCGGTGCGCGAGCTGATCACCAGTGCATCGAGTTGCTGCCACCAGTGACGCATGTCGGTCTGGTAACCCGGCAACCGGATGCGCCGCTGCAAACCGGCGGCGTCGATCCGCGCCTGCAAGTCTTCGCGTTCCGGGCCGTCGCCGAGCATCACCGCGTCGAGTTGCGAGTGCTGATGACACAGCGGGATCAGTGCGTCGAGAAACAGATCCGGGCCTTTCTCACTGCTCAAGCGTCCGACGTAACCGGCGAGCCAGCGGGGTCCTGGCGCGTCGCAAGGAAAGGCGGCCGCCGCCGGCAATCCGTTGGGGATCACTTGCAACTTTTCCGCACGCACGCTGGCCTGACGGTGCAGCACCGCGATGCTTTCGGCGACGCACACCACCCGATCCACCGACGCGGTGCGGCACAGTTGCAGGCTCAGCCAGGTGTAGAACTTTTGCTTGCGGCTGCGCGGGGTGAAGCCGTGTTGGGTGATCACCAGCGGCAGGCGCAACAGCGTGGCGCCGACCCAGCCGAACAACAGGCCCTTGAAATTGTGAGTGTTGATCAACGGACGTTCACCGCGCCGCTGACGCAAGTGCCGCAGCAGGGCAGCCAGCCCTGCGCAGCCTTGTGCGTCGACACCGGCCTCGCGAAAGCGCGCGATCAGTTCCGGCGGCGCATCGAGGAACAGCACCTGGTGCTGCCC
Source organism: Pseudomonas sp. R15(2017) (assembly GCF_002112685.1). NCBI lineage: Bacteria > Pseudomonadati > Pseudomonadota > Gammaproteobacteria > Pseudomonadales > Pseudomonadaceae > Pseudomonas > Pseudomonas sp. R15(2017). Next base: position 29,546 of record NZ_NEII01000007.1, on the reverse strand, counting down.
CGGCGTCGCCAGGCAATGATCGAGCAACATCCGCTCGGCCCCGTAGAAGCCACCGCTGCTGAGCAAATGCATGATCGGCAGGGCGGCGTTCGGGGCGGACGGCGTGTTCAATTGCGCACCCAGTGCACAAAGCTCGGCACGGTCCAGTTCTTGTGCGGGTTGCTCGGCTGCGCGTTCTGGTCGTTGATCACCAGCAGCACCGGCAGGCCCAGCTCGTGGCTGATTTGCGCCGGGTGTTTGAAGCGGTGGTCGAAGAACTCACGCACGTAGACCAGTGCAATCGCCAGCAGCAGACCGGTGAACAACCCGAACGGAATGATCAGCATCGGTTTGGGGAACGCCGCTTCGGTCGGCTCGAACGGCGGGCTCAACACCCGGGCGTTGGACAGGTCATCGCTCAGCGAGCGGGTGGTGCTGCTTTCAGCAAAACGCTGGGCGTAGGTCGAGAACGCGGCGTGCAGGGCATCGATTTCGGTGTCCATCTGCCGCAGCTTGCTCTGGGTTTGCTGCAGCTCGTGGATGCGGTTCTTGAACTCGGCGATGCGCGCGGTTTTCTGATCGATCACCTGCTGAACCACCGCCAGATCGTTGGTGCGTTCCTGGATACGGTTGCTCACCACCTTGAGGAACTGCTGGCGGGTGCGGGCAATCTGCTCGCGGGTCAGCAACATCGGTTCGCTGCCGGGCTGGAACACTGCCAGATCGTTCATGTAGCGGCTGACCTGGGTGGTCAGTTGCTCGCCCATCTGTTTGATTTCCCGATCCTCGAACGCCACGTTGTCGACGGTGGTGGTGAAGGTGTAGGGGAAGGTGTAGTCGTTGAGTTTGCTGTTACTGGCGGCGGCCAGCGCGGTCTTGAGGTATTCGAGCCAGCGCTGGCTCTGCAGCAGGCGGTCGCGGTACAGGTTCAGCGCCTGCTCTTCGGTGTTGATCGCGTTGAGGCGGAAGGTGATTTCCTCCTTCGGATCCGACGCGCCGACGCTTTCCAGCAGCGCCTGACGATTGCCTTCCAGTCCATCGAGGCGCACCTGATAGAGATGCTTCTTGGTTTCGTAGAAGGACTGCGGCAGATCGATCGATTGCAGCGCCTGACGGCTCACCAGGTAGTTCTGCAACAGGGCAGCGACGAAAGTCGTGCCTTGATGCGGGTCGGGGAAGCTGTAGACGATCGAGATCACGTTGGAGCCAGGCAGGGTTTCGATCTTCAGGCTGTCGATGGCTTGCTGGGTCAGGGCATCCAGCACAGTGTCGCGCACCGGATCGGTCTCAAGCCCCAGGGCGTTACGCACCGGGTTGATCACGTACTGGCGCAGCGGCGAGCTGATGTAACGCTTGAACGGCTCGCTCACCAGTTTGTTGAACATCCCGGGCGACGGGGTGTATTCGCCCTTGTCACGCAGTTCGCTGATGGTCTGACGGATCAGCGCCGGCGAACGCAGGATGTTGCTCTCGGTTTCCATGTCCGCCAGCGATGGCGGGATGAAGGTGGCGTTGTCCACAGTCAGCGACGTGGTGGCGTCGCCCTGCGACAGTTTTTTCGACTGCACGATCACCTGAGCGGTGATATCGAAGCTCTGTTTGAGCAGCAGCGGCAGCACCAGCGCGATCACTGCGAAGATCAGGAACACTCGTTTCACCAACTGCTTGTTGGCGAAGAAGATCCTGAAGAACTCATGCAGGTAGTTTTCCTTTGGATTCATGATCGGTCACCTGAGAGTCAGTTGTTGTTGCTGTCTTTGTTGTCGACGCGATAGCCGAAGCTGAAGCCCACGCCCTGGAACAGCACCACGTCGGCCAGTTGCCGGGCGAGTTCGCCGGCGCTGGCCAGTTTGGTTTTCGGCACGTACAGCATGTCGTCCGGTTGCAGGTAGGCGATCTGCGGCGCCTCGCCCGACAATGCTTTCTCGACGTCGTAGCGCACGGCCTGCACCTGATTGCCATTGCGGCGCATGATCACCACCGAATCCAGCCGTGCCTTGACGTTGGTGCCGCGCGCCAGGGTCAGCGCCTCCAGCACCGACACCGGCCGGCGGATCGGGTAGGAACCCGGCTGGCCGACCTCGCCCAGCACATAGATTTCATTGCCGGCGGTGGACTTGAGCAGCACGTCCACGGTCATGCGGCCCGGCAGTTGCGCGTACTTCTTGTTGAGGAACGCTTCGAGCTGGTTGACGGTCATGCCTTGCAGTGGCACGGCGCCGATTTCCGGGAAGCTGGCGTAGCCGTCGGTGCCGACGGTGATCTCGCGGCTCATGCCGGTGGCCGGGTGGTTGAGGGCGCTTTTCAGGTTCTGTTCGTTGGTCAGCGGGCTGATGATCTGCACCGTCAACTGATTGCGGTTGGGCTGGAACAGCTGCTTGCGCTGGTAGGCGCGCTGGATTTCCTGGCGCGCTTCTTCGCTGGTCAGCCCGGCGATTTTCACCGACGTGTTGGCGCCTGGCAGTTCGATGGTGCCGTCCGGCAGCACCAACTGGTTGCCATTGAGCTGGCTGGCGGCGGTGAAGTTCAGGCCGATCTGGTCACCCGACTGCACGCGGTAAGCGTCCGAGCCGCTGGTGCTGATGTGGAAGATCACGTCCAGCACATCCTGCGGGCGCAGGGTCTGCTCGACCTTCGGCATGTCGGTGGCCTGGGCGTTGGCCGGCGTGGCGGTGAGAATGTTCACCGGCATGTTCTGGGTTTCGGAGGTGCTCGAGCAGCCTGCAAGCGGCAGCATCAGCAGCACAAGAATCCTGGCGTTCATGGCGTCATCCTTTGCGGTTGCTTACAGGTTTTTGTAGAGCCATTTAGGCATGTAGTACTTGCGTCGGTTGAACACGCTGCCGACCACTTTGGCCCCGGCCTGGGTCAACCGTTGCACGGCTGCCTGGGCAACTTCCCAGCGGGTGTCTTCGGCACGTACCACGAACACCACACCGTCGACCTGGGTGCTGATGACCAGCGTGTCGGCGGCCGAATACACCGCGTCGCCATCGATCACCACAAAGCGGTACTGAGCGCCCAGTTGATCCAGCAGCGGGCTCAGACGCTCGGCAGTCAGGTGTTCAGTAGTGCGGATCGGCCGGCCATTGGGCAGCACATGAAACGGCAGGCTCGACACCTGCACCACGCAGTCCTGCAGCAGCGGCGGGTTGTCCGGGTTGAACAGCAGGTCGCGCAGGCCGCGCTCCTTGCTCAGGTTCAGTTGCTGGGTCAGGTTGCTCGCCGACTGGCTGGCGTCGACGTACAGCACCTGGCCGCTGCTCATCTGCGCCAGTTGACTGGCCAGCGCCAGGGCGCTGGTGGTGGTGCCGGCGCCGGGGTTGGCGGCGGTCAGGAACAGGATCCGCAGATCCAGGTCCAGCACGGTTGAAGTCAGGTTCGACTCGCTGGGGCTGGCAATGCTGAGGCTTTTGTTGGTTGAACCGTCCATTAGCTTGCTCCGTGGCCGCTGAATACTTTGAAGGGGGTTTTCAACAGAATCTTCAGATCAAGCAGAAGGCTCTGCTCGGCGATGTAGCTGAGGTCCAACTCAACGCGCTGGTCGAAGTCGATATTGCTGCGTCCGGAGATCTGCCACAGACCGGTCATGCCGGGGTAGATCGCCAGACGTGCGAGGTGACTGTCCTTGTAGCGATAGGCGTTGAACGAGGTCGGGCGAGGGCCGACCAGGCGCATGTCGCCGGTCACCACGTTGATCAGGTTGGGCAGTTCATCGAGGCTGGTGCGCCGCAAAAAACCGCCGATCCCGGTGATGCGCGGGTCCTGGTCGATCTTGAAGTCGATGGCGTCGGCACCGTGCTTGTTCAGGTGGCGCAGTGACTCCTTGAGCTCTTCGGCGTTGGCGACCATGGTCCGGAACTTGTACATGCCAAATTTGCGCCCGCGATAACCGGTGCGTTTTTGCACGAACATCACCGGGCCCTTGCTGGTGAATTTGATGGCCAGCGCCAGACCGATCAGCAGCGGCGAAATCATCAGCAAAATCATCAGTGCGCCGAGACAGGCGACCACCCGATTGGTGCGCGACAGCTGCCATGGGCGACCGCCGTCGCGACCGGTCATCCAGCCCTGGCCCTGGCGGTGGATGGCCGCGTCCAGGCGCATTCGCTGTTCCGGATCCATGCGTTTATCACGGACCAATTGTTGCATCGGTACACCTTTCTCATGTCCAGTCATGGAGTCCTCCGCTGATGTTCAGCCGCGAGCGGCGCGTGGGCGATAGGCAGTGGGGTAGTAATCGCGGAACCAGGCGATGAACCGCCGAAGTCCCTCATCCAGCTCTATCCGGGGCTGGAACCCGGTGGCCTGGGCCAGATCGCTGGCCTCGGCGCAGGTATTGAGTACGTCGCCCGGTTGCAGCGGCAGCAGCTCGACCACGGCTTTCTGACCGAGGTGTTTTTCCAGTAGGGCGAGGTAGGTTTTCAGCGCCACCGGGTGCTGGCCGCCGATGTTGAACAAGCGCCACGGCGCCATGCTGCTGGCCGGGTCGGGTTGCTCGCGGTTCCACTCGGGATTGGCCCGGGGCGCACGCTCGATCAGGCGTGCGATGCTTTCGATGATGTCGTCGATGTAGGTGAAATCGCGCTGATGCTCGCCGTAGTTGAACAGCTTCAATGGCGAGCCTTCGCTGATCGCCTTGGCGAACTGGATCGGCGACATGTCCGGCCGGCCCCAGGGCCCGTACACCGTGAAAAACCGCAGCCCGGTGCAGGCAATGCCGAACAGGTGGCTGTAGCTGTGCGCCATCAATTCATTGGCTTTCTTGGTCGCGGCGTACAGTGACAGCGGGTGATTGACGCCGTCCTGTACCGAGTAGGGCGTGCGCTGATTGGCGCCGTACACCGAACTGGACGAGGCATAGACCAGGTGCTCGACCGGGTGCCGGCGGCAGCACTCCAGAATGTTCAGGAAACCGTCGAGATTGCTGTCCAGATAGGCCCGTGGATTTTCCAGCGAATAGCGCACCCCGGCCTGCGCCGCGAGGTGCACCACCACTTGCGGCCGTTCACTGCTGAACAGTGCTTCAAGCGCCGACGCGTCTGCCAGATCAATCGTGGCGAACGGGAAGTCCCCGACCTGTCCGCGCACCCAGTCCACCCGATCGTGCTTGAGCTGCGGATCGTAGTAACCGTTGAAATTGTCCAGGCCGATCACCTGATGCCCGTCGCGCACCAGCCGCAGTACGCAATGAGCACCAATGAACCCGGCCGCACCGGTGACGAGGATTTTCATGGCCGCAACCCGTCGGGCGCGATGTGGCGCAGGCCGATACCGCTGTAGTGCAGGCCGGCGGCCGCCACTTGTTCCGGGTTGTAGAGGTTGCGGCCGTCGATGATGACTTTCGAGCGCAGCTTGCTGGCCAGCAGCTCGAAATCCACCACGCGGAAATTCTTCCACTCGGTGCAAATCACCAGGGCGTCGGCATCCTCCAGGGTGTCGTCGCGGGTGGCGCACAGGTGCAGGTCATTGCGGTAACCGTAAAGGCGACGGCACTCGGACATCGCTTCCGGATCATAGGCCTGCACGCTGGCGCCTTCGGCCCACAGCGCTTCCATCAGGTAACGACTCGGGGCTTCACGCATGTCATCGGTGTTCGGCTTGAACGCCAAACCCCAGATCGCGATGGACTTGCCGGCCAGGCCTTGAGGAAATTGCGCCCTGAGTTTGCTGAACAGGATGTGCCGTTGCGCGTCGTTGACGTCGGTGACGCTGCGCAGCAGTTTCAGCGGCATGCCGTTGTGTTCGGCGGTGTGCAGCAGGGCGCGCAGGTCCTTGGGAAAGCACGAGCCACCGAAGCCGCAGCCCGGGTAGATGAAGTGATAGCCGATGCGCGGATCGGAGCCGATGCCCTTGCGCACCGCTTCGATGTCGGCGCCGAGCAGTTCGGTGAGGTTGGCCAGTTCGTTCATGAAACTGATGCGGGTGGCGAGCATCGCGTTGGCCGCGTACTTGGTCAGCTCGGCGCTGCGGTTGTCCATGAACATCAGTTTTTCGTGGTTGCGGCAGAACGGCGCGTACAGCTCGCTCATCTGTTCGCGGGCCAGTTCATCGCGGGTGCCGACGATGATCCGGTCCGGGCGCATGCAGTCGGCGAGGGCGCTGCCTTCCTTGAGAAATTCCGGGTTGGACACTACTCGCACCGCCAGACCATTTTTGCCGCGCCGCTGCAGTTCTTCTTCAGCGGTGTGCAGCACCTGATCCGCCGTGCCGACCGGCACCGTGGATTTGATGATCAGCGTCCGATCGTCTTCCATGAAACTGGCGATCTGCCGCGCCACGTTGAGCACATGGCTGAGGTCGGCGGAGCCGTCTTCGTCGGCCGGCGTGCCCACGGCGATGAAGATCAGCCCGGCACGTTCCACCGCATCGCTGGCCTGGGTGCTGAACAACAAACGCCCGGCCTTGATATTTTCTTCCAAAGTTGCCGAAAGACCCGGCTCGCTAATAGGCGGTACTGCCTGTTGCAGTTGTTTAATCTTGTTCGGGTCAATATCAACGCACAATACGCGATGTCCAACATCGGCAAGTGCGGCTGCTTGTATCAGGCCAACATAGCCCGTACCAAATACGCTCACGTCCATATTGGCGTGCCTCGTAAGACGGTGATGGAAGATCGAAAATGGAACTGTCAAAAGGGGTATAGCGCAGCGTGGGGAAAGCGTGTCAGCAAAATGACATGTTGCAGGGGTATAACACCCCCATTTTTGGGGGCGAAAGGCCATCAAGTGCTTGCTGTAGATGGATTTGTCCCGTTCTTGACGGGTTTTTCACATTCCGAAGAAAACGATAAACGGTCGTAGGCCGCGAAATTCAAGGGTTTTAACGACTTGGGTGTGTCAGATTTGAGTCAACAGTTTTTTGACGCTTTTTGATAATGTCCGACATTTCTTGCGCTTTAATGGCCCGGTGCTAGTGTCAGGTTTTGACCGACAAACCCTTGACAATGCCTCGTCGGACACACCCGGAATCGCCATGTTTCGATATCTGAAAGAACTGCTTTTAATTATTTATCTATTGCTTTATTCAGAATATTACCTTGACCGCTTAAGTGCGATGGGTATTGGTCTGGCAGTACTTCTTTTTGGCGCGATGTTTTTGACGCTGACTTTCGCATTATTACTAACCGCCTATATACGTCAGACTTTCATTCGGCATTTGTTCGCATTAACCCTGTTTGTTTCGGCGGTGTTCTTCGATGTTTATACGAGGGTGACCGCCGATTACCTGACCTATAGCAGTTTTGTCTCGCTGGTTTACTCCGGCGGCTTCATTCAGGAAGCGGCGTATCAGTATCGGGGGGCGATCATTCATGGGCTGCTCAACGGCCTGCTGCTGTTGTTCGGGATTGGCCTGAAGCCACGACACGCGGTCCCGGTGCCCAATGCCTTGCGGATCGCTGCGCCGTTGTGCGGTGTGTTGCTGCTCAGCGCCGTGTTGTTCGTGCGCGCCGGCGAGGGTGCTCGCGGGTTGCCGATCATGTACACGCCGCTGGCCTATCTGAACCTGTTCGGCTACGAAGCGCTGCACAACACCGTCGGCCCGCGTGAGCCGGTGACTCTGGCGCGCATTGGCCCGGCGGTTGGTCACGACATCGTGCTGATCATCGACGAAAGCATTTCCGGCAATTACCTGGACATCAACGCGCCATTCGGTGTGCACAGCAACCTCAAGCAGGTCCGTCCGGGCGTGCAGATCTTCAATTACGGTTACGCGGCGTCCATCGCCAATTGCAGCGCCGACACCAACATCACCCTGCGTTACGGCGGCACCCGCGCCGACTACATGCGCATCAACAGCACGCTGCCGTCGATCTGGCAGTACGCGAAAAAGGCCGGCCTGCGCACGGTCTACATCGACGCTCAGCGCACCGGGGGCAATCTGCAGAACCTGATGAACGATGCGGAAAAAAAGGACATCGACGAATTCGTGCAATTCGACCAGACCAGCGTGCGCGACCGCGACATGGCTGCCGCCGCCAAGCTGATCGAACTGCTCAACGACGGCAAGCCGGAGCTGGTGCTGATCAACAAGGTCGGCGCGCATTTCCCGGTGCACGACAAATACCCCGACGCCTTCATGGCCTACCGCCCGACCTTGCCGCGCGGGCAGTTCACGGAAGTCGCCGACACCGGCGAGCGCACCGGCTTCAACGGCCAGCCGGATGACTGGCTGCTGTATCGCAATGCCTACAAGAACACCGTGCTGTGGAATGTCGGCGAGTTCTTCGCGCGGGTGTTTGCCCAGGCCAATCTGAACAACGCGCTGCTGATCTACACCTCGGATCACGGCCAGGATCTGCACGAACGCGGTAATCCGGGACTGAACACCCACTGCGGCGGCGATCCGGTGGAAGAAGAAGGGCTGGTGCCGCTGGTGGTGATTCAGGGCGAGCAGTTGCAGACGCTCGACTGGTCAGCGCAACTGGCGGTGAACAAGGATCGCTCCAGTCACTACAACATTTTTCCGACCCTGTTGCAGTTGATGGGCTACGACCTGCCGGGAATCGAAGCGGTGTACGGCAAACCGCTGAGCGTGGCGACGGCGGATGCATTCACCTTCAACTACCGCTTCAACGCGCGGCTGGGGGCCAGACCCGAGTGGAAACACATCGACCTGAACAGCATCGTGACGCCGGGTGAAGCGTCGACGAGTGTGGCGGTGGGTCAGTAACGCGCCGGTATCCGCTATCCTTGGCCGACACGGATCGATCGGATGGCGGCATGCTCCAGGTTCACAACGTCTTCAAAAGCTACCTCACCCCACAAGGCCCGTTGCCGGTGTTGCAAGGTATCGACCTGACGCTCAAGCCCGGCAGCAGCCTGGCGCTGATGGGCGAGTCGGGCAGCGGCAAGAGCACGCTGCTGCACCTGATCGCCGGGCTCGACAAAGTCGACAGCGGCAGTATCAGCAGCGGCGAACATCGGCTGGACCGGATGAACGAGGCGCAACTGGCCAACTGGCGGCGCACCGAAATCGGTCTGGTGTTCCAGCAGTACAACCTGATCGGCAGCCTGCGGATCGAGGACAACCTGGCGTTTCAGGCGCGACTGGCCGGGCGGCATGACCCGCGTTGGCAGCAGCATCTGGTGCAGCGCCTGGGGCTGAGCGAATTGCTCAAGCGCTATCCCGAACAACTCTCCGGCGGCCAGCAACAGCGGGTTGCGCTCGGGCGGGCGCTGGCCGCGCGACCGAAACTGCTGCTGGCCGACGAGCCCACCGGCAGCCTCGACGAAGCCACCAGCGACGAAGTGCTGCGACTGTTGCTGGAATTGCTCGACGACACGCCGACCACCTTGCTGATGGTCACCCACAGTCAGCGCGTGGCGGCGCGGCTGGCGGAGCGCGTGGTGCTGTCCAGCGGTCGGTTGACGTGAAGGTTTTCCGCCACGCGCTGATGGCGCTGCTGAGTCACTGGCGACGCCATCCGGTGCAGTTTTTCAGTGTGCTGACCGGGTTGTGGCTGGCCACCAGCTTGTTGACCGGAGTCGAAGCCCTCAACAGTCAGGCGCGGGACAGTTATGCCCGGGCCAGCCAGTTGATCGGCGGCGAACCCCAGGCCAGCCTCAGCACGCCGAACGGCGCGACGTTCCCGCAACAATGGTTCGTTGACCTGCGGCGTCTGGGTTGGCCGGTGTCGCCGATGCTGCAAGGACGCCTGAGTCTCAAGGGCCACGAAAACCAGCGCCTGCAGTTGATGGGTATCGAACCGGTGTCTTTACCCGGTGACAGCGCGGTGGCCGGGCAGGCGATGCCGATCGAGCGCGTCGTCGAGTTCTTCAGCCCGCCGGGCAGCACCTGGATTTCTCCCGAAACCTTGCGGGCGCTGAACCTCGCCGAGGGCGCGACCCCGGCCACCGAAACCGGCCAGACGCTGCCGCCGCTGCGGGCGCAAACCGACATGGCCCCCGGCATGCTGTTGGTGGACATCGGCGTCGCTCAGCGCGTGCTCGAACAGCCCGAGCAACTGTCACGCCTGCTGCTGCCGAAGGATTTTCACGCCGACGTCCCGGCCGCGTTCAAGGGCCAGTTGCAGCTCAAGAGCAGTGGCGAGGAAAACAACCTTGCGCGATTGACCGAAAGCTTCCACCTCAACCTCGATGCGCTCGGGTTTCTCTCGTTCATTGTCGGTTTGTTCATCGTCCACGCGGCTATCGGTTTGGCGCTGGAGCAACGTCGGGGACTGCTGCGCACCTTGAGGGCCTGCGGGGTCAGCGCGCGGATGCTGATCGCTTGCCTGATCGTCGAGCTCGGCGCGCTGGCGTTGATCGGCGGGTTGTTCGGCGTAGTCAGCGGTTACTGGCTGGCGAGCGTGCTGTTGCCGGATGTCGCCGCCAGCCTGCGCGGTCTGTACGGCGCGGAAGTGGCGGGGCAGTTGCGTCTGAGTCCGTGGTGGTGGTTCAGCGGCATCGGCTTGAGTCTGCTTGGCGCATTGCTGGCCGGAGCCAACAGTTTGCTGCGGGCGGCGCGTCTGCCGTTATTGGCGGTGGCGGATCCGCAGGCCTGGCATCAGCAACATGCGAGCTGGTTGCGGCGTCAGGGTTGGGTCGCCGGTGTTTGTGCAGTGATTGCGCTGGCGGCGCTGGTGTGGGGCAACAGCCTGGCCAGCGGTTTTGTGTTGATGGCGGGGCTGTTGCTCGGCGCCGCGCTGGCGCTGCCGGTGTTGCTCAGTGCGCTGCTCAACGGGTTGCTCGGGCGTAGCCGCTCGGTGCTCGGGCAGTGGTTTCTCGCCGACTGCCGCCAACAATTGCCGGCGTTGAGCCTGGCGTTGATGGCGCTGCTGCTGGCGATGGCGGCGAACATCGGCGCCGGCAGCATGACCGCCGGTTTCCGCCAGACCTTCAACGACTGGCTCGAACAACGGCTCACCGCCGAGCTTTATCTGAACCCGAGCAACCCGGCGCAGGCGCGAGAGCTGTACACGTGGCTCAAACAGCAACCGAGCGTCACCGCGATCATGCCCAACTGGCAGGTTTCGGTGACGCTGCAGGGCTGGCCGGCGGATGTGTTCGGGATCATCGATCATCCGCACTATCGCCAGCACTGGCCGTTGCTCGAATCTCGAGGAGACGACCCGTGGGCGGCGCTGGCCAAGGACGATGCGGTGATGCTCAGCGAACAATTGGCGCGTCGCTTGAAAGTCACACCGGGCGATCACCTGACCATTCCCACGCCGGGCGGCTCGTGGACGCCGCGCATCGTCGGGATCTACGCCGACTACGGCAATCCCAAGGGCCATGTGCTGGTCAACAGCAATCACCTGTTGCGCGGCTGGCCGCAGCTGACGCCGAACCGCTTCAACCTGCGTATCGACCCGCCGAACATCCCGGCGCTGCTCACGGCCTTGCAGGCGCGCTTCCAGCTCGATGACAGTCGCATCGTTGATCAGGCGCGGCTCAAGGGCTGGTCGGTGCAAGTCTTCGAACGCACTTTCGCCGCGACCGCCGCGCTGAATAGCCTGACGTTGGCCGTCGCCGGCGTGGCGCTGTTCATCAGCCTGCTGACCCAGAGCCAGAGCCGTCTCGGCCAGCTCGCACCGTTGTGGGCGTTGGGCGTGACGCGACGACAGTTGATGCTGCTCAATCTCGGGCAAACGTGGCTGTTGGCGCTGCTGACGCTGGTGCTGGCCTTGCCGCTGGGCATCGGTCTGGCGTGGTGTCTGGACGCGGTGATCAACGTGCAGGCCTTTGGCTGGCGTCTGCCGCTGCGGGTGTTTCCATGGCAGTTGCTGCAACTGATGGGGCTGGCGCTGCTGGCGACCTTGCTGGCCTCGGCGTGGCCGCTGTATTCGCTGTACCGCACGCAACCGGCGGACTTGCTGAGGACGTTTGCTCATGAGGACTAGGTTTGCGCTGGTGTTTTTGGCGTTGTTGCTCGGTGGTTGCGACAACCCCACAGCGGAGCAGAAGGGCTTCGCCGGCATGGGCGCTCAGGCACAGGCGTTTACGCCGGTGGTACCGGGGCGGGTGTTCAGCTTCCCGGCGGATCACGGCGCCCATGACGGCTTTCGCATCGAATGGTGGTACGTGACGGCCAATCTCAAGGATGCGCAGGGCAACGATTTTGGCGTGCAGTGGACGTTATTCCGCAGCGCCCTGAACGCCTCGCCGCAGCAGCCGGGCTGGGCCAACCAGACGATCTGGCTCGGGCACGCGGCAGTGACCTCGGCCAGCGTCCATCACGCCGCCGAGCGTTACGCCCGTGGCGGCGTCGGGCAGGCCGGGGTGCGTGCGGCGCCGTTCGAGGCGTGGATCGATGACTGGCGTTTCGTCAGTCAGGCGAGCGATCCGCTGAGCGACATGCAACTCAGCGCAAAGGACAAAAATTTCAGCTACCAGCTGCGCCTGACCTCCAGCCGCCCGCTGGTGCTGCAAGGCGACAAGGGTTTCAGTCAGAAATCCGAACAGGGCCAGGCGTCGTATTACTACAGCCAGCCGTTTTTCCAGGCCAGCGGCACCCTGCAGATCGACGGCCAGACCTACACCGTCAACGGCCCGGCCTGGCTCGACCGCGAATGGAGCAGTCAGCCGCTGACCGCCAATCAGACAGGGTGGGACTGGTTCTCCCTGCATCTGGACGGCGGCGAACACGTCATGCTTTACCGCATGCGCCAGAAGGAAGGGGCGCCGTACCTGACCGGCACGTGGATTGCCGCCGATGGCCAGACCGAAACCCTGCACGCCGAGCAGATCAAGCTGACCCCGCAAGGCACTGCGAAGGTCGCCGGCCGTTCGATGCCGGTGCGCTGGTCGATCGACATTCCGCAAAAAAATCTGCAGATCACCCTCGATGCAATCAACCCCGATGCCTGGATGAACCTGCGCATTCCGTATTGGGAAGGGCCGGTGCGCCTGAGCGGCAATCGGGGCGGGCAGGGCTATCTGGAGATGACCGGGTACTGATTTCGCGCGCCTTGCCTGCGAAGGGATCGATTGGAACTCTGTCGAGGATGCTCCCTCTACCGAGAAACATGGCCGAGGATCCGATCCATGAGCGAGGAACTGAAATCTCCAGACCTGACTACCTGGCAGCAGATGTTTGACGATCAGACGTACTGGCAACAATCCCCGGATGCCCATTACTTCGATCTGCAGCGCATTGCTGACGATTTGCTCGGCCAAGGTGCCATCGATCTTGAGCAGTGGCAGATTCTCAGAGCCAAGGCCGATGACCTGCACAAGGACGCACCCGCCGTGAACGTCGCGCGGGAACTCGACGACCCTGAAGCCTGAGGAGGCCCGACATGAACACTGTCCCTGATAGCGAACACCCTGACGAACCTCGTCCGCCGGGTGAAACCGAACGCGACAACGACGCACTGCGTCCCACCGATCCCAAACAGCGGCAGAGCTCCGGAAAAGGCACCGCCAGTGGCGAGTCCACCGCGCAGGACACTGCGCAACGATCGCGGAACAAACCCTGAAGGGCGACTATGCTCAGTGGCACATCCGTCGCTGACCACGTCGGCGATGGGTGCTGCCATCCATCACAGGGAATGTATCGCTTATGAAGCTCCAAGCACTGACGCACGCCATAGCACTTGCCACTGTCCTTTCTACTGCCAGCTTTTCGGCGATGGCCGCCGATATCCCGCTGTCGGCCGCTGTCGAGGCCGACCGGGTCACCACCAAAGTGCTGGCGGTTGACCCGGCCAATCATCAGGTGGTCCTTGAAGGCGCGGAAGGTCGCCAGGTGCACATTCAGCTCAGCGACAAGGCGAAAAACCTCGGTAATTTGAAAGTGGGCGATCTGGTACAGATCGAAGTGACCCGCTCTGTGGCCGCTTATCTGGACACCGACGTGGATAAAGGTCTGCCTGGCTCCACCGAGCGTACTGGCGAGCTGCGCAACGCCGTGGGCAGCAGCAACCCCGGTGGCGAGGCTTTCCGCCAGGTTCAGGTGCAACTGAAAATCACCAAAATTGATTTGGCGACAAACCAGGTCACCCTGGAAAACCCTTCAGGCCAGTCGAAAACCCTCAACGTCGAAAAGCCTGAAATTCAGGCCAAGCTGAAAGATTTGAAAGTCGGGCAAAGCGTCGTGGTCACTTACACCGATGTATTAAAAGTGACCAGTCAGCATGAAAGTTGAGTATTGACTCTACAGAATGGCTGTTCTTGTACAAGTAATTGTATGAGAACAGTCATATGAAGTATTCGGGCGGGTGAGTTCAGAAAGTTTGTCGGGAAAAATCGGTAAGCAACGTCCTTTAACTTTTCAGTACATAAATTTCATCTTCAATTAGCACGACATATCCGCCAACTTCCATTAAAATCCCTCCCGTTCGCCCAGTGTCAGGGCTCTTTACCGGTGCATGGATTGCCAGGCCATTACACTGGGCGAACACCTCCTCGGAGTGGAAACCAAAGAATTCAGAAGCAAAAAAGGGCGACTTTGAAGTCGCCCTTTTTTATTGTCTTACGATTTGGCGGGTCGCATGCCCTGTTGTAACTGAAGGCGCTTGAGCGTTTCCTGATACATGGTGGTGCGGCGGTGCTGTTTGCCGTATCCACCGATCGCGGCCACGGTGCCGGCCTGAATGTGATCCAGGTAGCGGAAAATCGTCCGCGGCGAGAGGCATTTGATGCCGTAGCCAAGGCTGCTTAAACGATCCTGCAGCGTGTATCCCGGGACTCGGTCGTCCATCGAAAAATGAAGCCCGTGAGCCTTGATCAGCCGTGCGTTCCACAAGGTGCAGAAGCTTTTCAGGTGTGTTTCCCGGTAGGGTTTTGGATCTCGGGAGGGCAACCCCAAGTGCTGTTTTGCCCGGCGGAAATAGTGTTTGAAATAACGCGAAGACAAACGCCAAGTGTCTCTAAGGACACCGCGATCCAATTGCTCGACGCAACCGACCGCCGCTGTATCCAAAGATTGCATGCACTCATTCATCATCATCGAAAAGACAGTACTGTCAAAAACGAAAGTATCGGTGTGCAGCAAAAACAGGTAATCGGTTTCAACTTTCGCAAGTGCCAGATCAAGTGCCTTGCCATGAGCAATATGTCCCGCTTCCTTGCCGGGTGAAGGGCGCTCGATCAAGTTGATCCAGTCCAGAGACCGCAAGTAAATCAGGCTTTCATCGGCAGAATCGTTGTCCACCACCCACACCGGAATTTGATGCTCCTTGACGTATTGCTGGAGAAACTCCAGGCACATCCGGGTTATTTCCGGCGTCTTGTAATTGACCAATACAAGACTGAAGGCGGGCAGTTGTTTAGAGGTGGAATCGATCGCACTCATGGTCCGGGCTCACTTCAAGTTGAAGGGTTCTGCTGACGGCAATCAGCCCACAGAACCGCTGCTTTGTGGCCCGGATGGTAGGGACGTAACCTTAGTTCAAGCTTAATTTCCGAGCGCCCGGTCCGGGTGACTTGTTACCGCTTGCGACACCGGCGAGGCGCTTGGCGATCAAGCGCGGTTCCACGGTAAGATGCGCCGCCCTTTCAAGCTCAAGGAAGACAACGGCCCGCGCCGTTCGCCAAGGATGAAACCACTTTCCCTCTACCACCCGGCCCTTTACTGGCTGCGCGTGTGGCAAAAAAGACTGTTCCGCCACATCGCCTGGCACTGCTCGAGCAAACGCTACGCGCGGCCTGCCACGACGTCCGAGCGGCTGCCTTACCGCTACCTCAAACACACCTCAAAACTGATCCGCAAACTCGGCGACTCCGACCTCGCGCTGCAACACAACAAAGTCATCAACCTCAAACTCGCCGTCGCCGCCATCGACGGTGTCACCATCGCCCCCGGCGAATATTTCTCCTTCTGCCGCCTTGTCGGCCGCCCGACCCGCCAACGCGGCTACGTCGAAGGCATGGAACTCTCATTCGGCGAAGCCCGCACCGGCATCGGCGGCGGCATCTGCCAACTCAGCAACCTCATCCACTGGATGGCCATTCACTCACCCCTGGTCGTCATCGAACGCGCCAACCACAGCTTCGACCCCTTCCCGGACGACGGCCGCGTCCTGCCATTCGGCTCCGGAGCGGCGATCTTCTACAACTACATCGACCTGGTACTGCACAACCCGACGGATCGCAGCTTTCAGCTGAAGCTGAAGGTTGGGGAGACGCAGTTGGAGGGGGAGTTGTTGTGTGATCGGGAGCGGGCTTATCGGTATCACGTGTTCGAGGTGGGGCATCGGTTTGTGCGGGAGGGGGAGCGGGTGTATCGGGAGAATGAGATTTGGCGGGAGGTGAGGGAAAAGGGGCAGGTGGGGGCGTTGGTTAAGTGCGAGAAACTGTATGGGAATCGGGTGGTGGTTAAGTATGAGGTTTTGGACGCGTTGATCGATACGAAGTAATCATGGTTCTGGAATTGCTACTCTTCTGCATCCATGAGTTTTCTGTATTTGGAAAATATAGCGATGGCTTGTTTTTCGCCATTAATCAGGTTTTCATAAAAATTAATATTTGAAGCCCACTCAGCGAAAACTAACTTGCTTTCTGGCTTTGATTTTAAGGCGAGAAAGCAAAGTTTCCAATGGCGCGAAAGTCTGCTATCGACAATTTCGAAAAAGTCAGCTGCGACAGGGATGGGGTATTCATCATGGGTTTCTGAGCACAGATAGTACCAAGGTTGGTTATCCCGAAATTCTATTCCGTAGGCAATGTATTCTTTTCCTATTTGCAGGTCTAATTCGCCATCAGGAAGTGATATGTGTTTTTTTAATCTTGATACGGTTTCTGGATTTGGTGCTTGATTGATGTTGTTGAATTTACATACGACCTTCATTTAGTGGAATCTCCAAGCTCTGAGGAAGGTGGTGGGGTTGTCTTCAAGAATATAATGTATGAAAGGGGTTGAAAAGGGGGGGCAGATTTATTTTCTTCAGCGAAAAATAAATTTTGGTTTGTTATGCTTCAAGCATAAAATCTTCGATTTTTTTAATAAATTCCATCTTGTTTTTTGTTTTGAATTCCCCTAGGAATATCTCAGAATTTTTTAACGGGTTCCCTTTGTTGTCGTACTTGATTGTTAGGAATTCAATTACAAACTCTCCCGATGGATCTCCTTCTGGTTCAACTCTGGAGTCAAAGCAGTGTCCCGTAGTTTGTCGTGCACCACCTAGTAAAACTGAGCTACTAAACCAATCTGCAGTTTCGGGGGTGAGATCAACCTCGTAAAGGTTGTTGATTGTGATTGTCCATCCACTTGGTACTCGGAGGGGTTGGAGTTTGTATTTAAGTTTTGTTCTCATATTATTTTGTTTTTTTCATGTATAAAAGTGGAGATGTATAAAAAGGGACGGTTTTATTTTTTCAACGAGAAATAGATCTGTCCCCTTTGACTTGGGTTTGAAAAGGAGACAGATTTGTCAATTTTTGTTGAGTTCAGTCTAGCGGGTACTCGCAGGTCCATGGGGGCGTAAATAGCTCGGGGTTTATGTTGTTTTCATAAAGAAAAGAGTTTATTTCTTCCTCTGTTTCCATGGTTTTGCACGTTGTGATTGTTGTGTCGTTGGCGCCAATGCTGTCTCTTGTTTTGAGAAAGTGGATTGGGAGAGTGAATTCTATAATGACGTATTTAGAGTTTTTTGCATCCTCTAGAAACTTGTAGTAACTCTCTCCAGGGTATCTGTTTTCAAAGTTTAAATGATAAACAGCGTAGATTGCGATCCACTTTCTAAGTGACTCATCCTGCGAAGGTAGTTCCTGCGCAATCTCTGTATATGATTTTGCCTCCAAACCCCACCAAACTTTTCTAGGGATAGTCTTCTGGGTGCTCATTGTTGTCCTTCAAATTGGTTTGGCCAATAGATTCTTATAACTTCCCCTTTCACAGGGTGAAGCTGCAAATGTGGATGATCACCATGTGGGTCGCTCGGGTCGTGATTCGCCATTGTGACCTTTCTTGTCTTAATGTCTGAAACCGGTGTGTCATCCCAGTGATAGTATTTTTCGGGTTCTTTTGTTTTTCTAAAATGCGTTTTGGCAGTCGCAGAGTTGAATTCTTCGGCGTTTCTATATCCTTGGCCTACATATTTCCCTAAAAATAGCTCTTCAGCTTCAGCTCTGCTGTTCACGGTGACGGAGGTAGCACCTCGATCAAGTGCGTCTGATGCCCTTTTTACAGAACCATTCGACCACGGGATATCGGGTGCCGAAGGTTCTTTCGTATCGACTCGCGCCTTCTCTGTTGGTGCAGTTGGGTTTCCTTGACCATCTCCATCTGGTGGGCATCCATTCAAACCCAACGGATCCACCCACCCCGTAGGGTTAGGCACGTACTGGTAGTTATTCAACCCACCCGCAAGCTTGATCGGATCCGGTGTCAGAAACCGCCCAGTCCCCGGATTGTAGTAGCGATGACGGTTGTAGTGTAGGCCTGTCTCCGCATCGAAGTACTGACCCTGGAACCGCAACGGGTTGTCGATTTCGCTGACGTCCAGCGCCGCGAGGTTGCCGTACGCGCGGTATTTCGCGGACCACATGATTTCACCGCCGTAGTCGGTGAGTTCCTGCGGTGTGCCCAGGTGATCGAGCTGATAGTAGAACGGCGTCGCCTTACGCGGGCCTTCGCCGTCGAGCATCGCCAGCGGGCGGAAGCTGCCGGGTTCGTAGATGTAAGTGCGATAACGATTGTCACCGCTTTCGGCGATCAGGCGTTCGCCTTGCCACAAGAATTCGGTGGTATGGCCATCGACAGTTTTCTCGATGCGGCGACCGAAGGCGTCGTACTTATAGGATGCATTGCTGCCGCCCGGCAGGCTGACACGGATTAGTCGGTGCTGGGAGTCGTAGCTGTATTCGGTGACGAGTTTATGTCCGGTGCCACGGCGTTCGCGGATCAGGTTGCCATAGGCGTCGTAGTCGTAGTGGCGGTCGCCCTGCATCAGCAGACGGTTGCCTTTGACGTTGGCGAGGTTGGCTGTGCCTTCGTTGTTCTGGCCGAGCAGGTTGCCGGCCGGGTCGTGGGCGAAGGTTTCCGGTGTTGCGCCACGTACGCTGGTCAAGCGGTCCAGCGGGTCGTAGTGGAAGCTGCGGTTGCCCTTGCGGCTGTCGTCGATACCGGCGAGGTTGCCGTTGGCGTCGTAGTTATAGCGACGCTGGAACAGGTTTTTTTCACGCTGGCTGACGCTATGCGCTTGCAGGCGACCTTGTTCGTCGTACTGGTATTGGCTGAGCAACAGGCCTTGTTGGCGTTGCTGTTCGCGACCGGCGCTGAATTGGTGGCTGGTCAGGCGTGAGCCGTTGAGGTCGATGCTGCTCAGACGTCCGCCTGACAAATGGCGGTAGTCGAGTGTGCTGCCGTCGGGGAGGCGGCAGTGACTCAGTTGCCCGACGCTGTCGTATTCGTAACGTGTGGTGCCCCAACCCTGGTGTTCGGTGATCAGGCGATCCTGCACGTCGTATTCGTAGGCCAGCGGCCAGTGACCGTCGTCGACATTCACCAAACGGCCAAGGGCATCGTAGCTGTAGTGAATTTCTTCGCCATCGGCGAGGGTTTTCACCAGCAGTCGACCGGCAGCATCGCGCTGATACTCGGTGACCAGTTCGCTGCCGTCATCGCCGAATTCGGTCTTCTTCAGCAACTGGCCGTTGAGGTCGTATTCGTACGCGGTGCGGCGGCCGTCGAAACCGGTTTCCTGCTGGATCAGGCCGTTTGCAAAATAGTCGAGGTGGTAATGCTCGCCACGTTCGTTTTCGATTTCGGTCAGAAGCAGGCGCGAGTTGTCGTAGCGGTAGCGCAGCTGGCTGCCGTCAGGATTGATACGACGGCTGACAAGGTGCAGGTTGTCGGCATATTCGTAACGGGTGACGCGGCCGAGTTCGTCGCGTTCGGCAGTGACATTGCCGTAGGCGTTGTAGGTAAACGCGCGTGTTGCACCGCCCGGCAGGGTAATTTGTGCAAGGCGGTTGGCGGTATCCCATTGGTATTGGGTAATGGCCCCGGACTCTTCTTGCCGAGTAATCTGCCGCCCCAACGCGTCGTAGCGATATTTGCGTTGACCACCGTCGGGCAGGCGTTCTTCAAGCAATTGACCGAGGTTGTTCCAACCCAGTTGGTGGCGGCTGCCATCCGGGTGACGGATCTCCAGCAAGCGTCCTTTTGGTCCTCCACCTACAAAGCCCCCTTTGGCTTCCTTTGGTTTCTCATTCTGTCCTTAAAGTATTAATTGAAAAGGGCGGGTGCTTATTTTTATTATGCGGCACCGTCGTTGTGGTATGCCTTAATGTTGGCGATGGTAATGTTTTGTGCATTGCACATGACTTTGCATGAGTTTCCAAACTCAAGCTCGATTCTGTAACTTGGTCCGTCTTGTGTGGCAGTTAAAGTAGTGGGGCCGCTGAAGTTAAAGTTTTCTACTATGAAGCTGTCTACATTGGCTATGTAGAGATTGAACTCGTATTCGTTGTAGTTTTGCTCAAGCCATTTTTTTGGAGCAGCGTCCTGCTCTATTGGGCAGTGTAGTTTTAAACAAATAGAATTTCCGTCCAGCATTACATAAGACGTATGCATGTTGGTGGGTGAGTGGTTTTCTCCAAAAATTGAAGTCCATTGTATTTTGTTTGATACGGATGAAATCCACATTTTGAGTTACTCAGAATACGTAATGTTTGGCCACGCTTTTAAGGTGGAATGTTTTATTTCGATGAGCATTTCCTGTTCCTGGATTATACTCTCTAACATTAAAGTGTGGTTTGTGCGACGCATGTGTGGACGGGTAGTCTTCATGTCCATGTGAGTGCTCTTGAATGACGACGCGTTCGTTGTCAATATTTTTATAATGATACTCTCTAGTCATTACAGTATTGCCTTGAGAGTCCCGTACAAATTCAATATTGCCATTTTCATCTTCCTTGGTAAGAGGAACTCTTTTCACGTCAGTTGGTTCTGCAGTCGTTGGAATTCTCGCATCACGTTTTGCATCTTGGAATGCTGCTCTACGGGAATGATAGAACTTGTCGCCCCTTTTAAATTTCCCTTGCCCAGCGCATCCATTTAAACCCAGCGGATCAATCCAACCTGTCGGGTTGGGCACATACTGGTAGCTATTTAATCCACCCGCGAGCTTGATCGGATCTGGTGTCAAGAAACGCCCAGTGCTCGGATTGTAATATCGATGACGGTTATAATGTAAGCCTGTCTCAGCATCAAAGTACTGACCTTGGAAACGTAATGGATTGTCTACTTCATTGACATCCAACGCCGCAAGATTGCCATAGGCCCTGTACTTAGCCGACCACATGATTTCCCCACTGTAGTCAGTCAGTTCCTGTGGTGTACCTAGGTGGTCGAGTTGGTAATAGAACGGAACTGCCCTTCGCGGCCCTTCGCCGTCGAGCATTGCCAATGGGCGGAAGCTACCCGGTTCGTAGATGTAGCTGCGGTAGCGGTTTCCTGCGCTTTCGGCTATCAATCGATCTGATTGCCACAGGAACTCGGTGGTGTAGCCATCGATGGTTTTTTCGATGCGACGACCGAAAGCGTCGTATTTGTAGGACGCGGCGCTACCATCCGGCAGGCTGACACGGATTAGTCGGTGCTGGGAGTCGTAGCTGTATTCGGTGACGAGTTTTTGTCCGGTGCCACGGCGTTCGCGGATCAGGTTGCCATAGGCGTCGTAGTCGTAGTGGCGGTCGCCCTGCATCAGCAGGCGGTTGCCTTTGACATTGGCGACGTTGGCTGTGCCTTCGTTGTTCTGGCCGAGCAGGTTGCCGGCCGGGTCGTGGGCGAAGGTTTCCGGTGTTGCGCCACGTACGCTGGTCAAGCGGTCCAGCGGGTCGTAGTGGAAGCTGCGGTTGCCCTTGCGGCTGTCGTCGATACCGGCGAGGTTGCCGTTGGCGTCGTAGTTATAGCGACGCTGGAACAGGTTTTTTTCACGCTGGCTGACGCTGTGCGCTTGCAGGCGACCTTGTTCGTCGTACTGGTATTGGCTGAGCAACAGGCCTTGCTGGCGCTGCTGTTCGCGACCGGCGCTGAATTGGTGGCTGGTCAGTCGTGAGCCGTTGAGGTCGATGCTGCTCAGACGTCCGCCTGACAAATGGCGGTAGTCGAGTGTGCTGCCGTCGGGGAGGCGGCAGTGACTCAGTTGCCCGACGCTGTCGTATTCGTAACGTGTGGTGCCCCAACCCTGGTGTTCGGTGATCAGGCGATCCTGCACGTCGTATTCGTAGGCAAGCGGCCAGTGCCCGTCGTTGACATTCACCAGACGGCCCAGGGCATCGTAGCTGTAGTGAATCTCTTCGCCATCGGCGAGGGTTTTCACCAGCAGTCGACCGGCAGCATCGCGCTGATATTCGGTGATCAGTTCGCTGCCGTCGTCGCCGAATTCGGTCTTTTTCAGCAACTGGCCGTTGAGATCGTATTCGTACGCGGTGCGGCGGCCGTCGAAACCGGTTTCCTGCTGGATCAGACCGTTGGCGTAGTAGTCGAGCTTGTAGTGCTCGCCGCGCTCGTTTTCGATTTCAGTGAGTAGCAGGCCGGCGTTGTCATAGCGGTAGCGCAACTCGCTACCGTCGGGATTGATGCGGCGGCTGACCAGATGCAGGTTGTCGGCGTATTCGTAGCGGGTGATGCGGCCCAGCTCATCGCGTTCGGCGGTGACGCGTCCGTACGGGTTGTAGGTAAAGGCACAGTGCCTTCGGGAAAGATCTATTTTCTTCAACTGCCCCCTTTTGTGTTGCGGTATCTATATTCGACAATCGTTAACCTGTTGGAGTAGAAGGGTAATAGTCTTTGTTGATGTAATGACGTAGCCTTAGGGTGGAGTTAGCTCAGAACTTTGGTTTGGGTGGTTTTTAGGGCGTGGCTAGGTTGGAGTTTAGTGTTTAACGAACTTTATCTATTTAGGGATGGGTTTTAATGAGTTGTAACTTTGAGGATTTAAGTAGGTTTCTTAGCTATGTTTTACGCCATGAGCCAGAACATATTGGGCTCGAACTTGATGCCGAAGGCTGGGGAAGTATCAAGGAATTAATGTCGGGGGCCGCTGGAAAAGGTGTTTTCGTAAGCTTGGTGGAGGTTGAAGAAGTCGTTTCTACGAATGATAAAAAACGTTTCGAAATTTCCAGCGATGGATTAAGGATTCGTGCTATACAAGGGCACTCGACCAAGTTAGTTAGGCGCAGGTATTCTGAGTTGGAACCTCCCGAATATTTGTACCATGGTACAGCAGAACGATTTCTGGAGAGTATTCGACATCGCGGTCTTGTTCCAGGTGGCAGACATCACGTACACCTAACAAGCGACAGAGTTTTAGCGTCAGAGGCGGGGCGGCGGTTTGGCAAGGTAATCTTGCTGAAAATAAGCTCTCAGTCTATGTATAGAAAGGGCTTTGTTTTTTTCAAGTCTGAAAATGAAGTTTGGTTGACCGATAGTGTACCCGCTAATTTTATAATTGAGGTTGATAAGGAGTAGTCGTGCTACTCTTCATCTTCCCAGGTTTTATGTGTTTCTGTGGCGGCAGTTAACCAGTCATTAAAGGTTTTATAGCTGCCATGAAGCTCCCAGCCTTCTGCCGCATAAGCGTGGATTATGAGTACCTGAGGATCTCCGGAATTATCGTTTCCATCAAAGCAGGCGATATCATCGTTCGCATTAAATTTGGCAAACGGTATTAATTCTCTCTGTGGGTAAAGGCTTTTTAGTGTATGGTACCAATAATTGACGTCTCCATCTTCAAAGACTATGAACCACCAAGGCTCAAGGTCGACTTCAGGATCTTTGCTGATAGTTTTTATAAAGCTTTTGGGGTATTGAAATTTACTTCTGTTTTGAATGTTTAAATAGTAATTCATTCTTTGCCACTCAGTTTTGGAAGCTCGTGTGAGCCGTAAGGGGTTTCTTTGCCGAAGCGCTTCGGCGACTGTTTGCCGACTCTTAACTCGATCGCTTGCCCCCAGGTGTCAGGTTTCTTTCCTTTTACGGCGAAACGCTTCTGTTCAGGTTCAGTGACAGGGTCATTATAAGCGCGTTCTCTCGCCTCCACTTTGATTCCTGCTTCACGTGCAGCCCGAACCCGAGTGTTGTCCATGCTAGTCAGATGACCGTCTGGCATTCGTACAACGTCAATTGGATCACCTTGCCACCCCTTTTCTTTCATACTCGTGACCAAGTTGTCATAAGTATAGTTATTGCCCGCTCTATCAGTTTTATTGTATGAAACGGAAGTTTGGGAAAATCTTACCTCGTTGGGGTCAATAGATCGCACTTTGGGGCAGTGTGCCAATGTAGAACTTAAACCCAACGGATCCACCCACCCCGTGGGGTTCGGCACGTACTGGTAGCTATTCAACCCACCCGCAAGCTTGATCGGATCCGGTGTCAGAAAACGGCCAGTCCCCGGATTGTAGTAGCGGTGCCGGTTGTAATGTAACCCTGTCTCTGCATCGAAATACTGACCCTGGAATCGCAACGGGTTGTCGATTTCACTGACATCCAGCGCCGCAAGGTTGCCGTAGGCGCGGTACTTCGCGGACCACATGATCTCGCCACTGTAATCAGTGAGTTCCTGTGGTGTGCCTAGATGATCGAGCTGGTAGTAGAACGGCGTTGCCTTGCGCGGGCCTTCGCCGTCGAGCATCGCCAGCGGGCGGAAGCTGCCGGGTTCGTAGATGTAGGTGCGATAGCGGTTGTCGCCGCTTTCGGCGATCAGGCGTTCGCCTTGCCACAAGAATTCGGTTGTGTGGCCATCGACAGTTTTCTCGATGCGGCGACCGAAGGCGTCGTACTTATAGGATGCATTGCTGCCGCCCGGCAGGCTGACACCGATCAGTCGATGCTGGGAGTCGTAGCGGTATTCAGTGACGAGTTTCTGGCCAGCGCCGCGACGTTCGCGAATCAGGTTGCCAAAGGCGTCGTAGTCGTAATGGCGATCACCCTGCATCAGCAGGCGGTTGCCTTTGACGTTTGCGAGATTTGCTGTGCCTTCATTGTTCTGGCCGAGCAGGTTACCGGCCGGGTCATGAGCAAAGCTTTCCGGCGTAGCGCCACGAACGCTGATCAAGCGATCGAGCGGGTCGTAGTGGTAGCTGCGGCTACCTTTTCGGCTGTCGTCGATGCCGGCGAGGTTGCCGTTTGCGTCGTAGTTGTAGCGGCGCTGGAACAGGTTTTTGTCGCGCTGGCTGACGCTGTGGGCCTGCAAGCGGCCCTGTTCGTCATATTGATACTGGCTGAGCAGCAGGCCTTGTTGGCGTTGCTGTTCGCGACCACCGCTGAACTGGTGAGACGTCAGTCGCGAGCCATTGAGATCAATGCTGCTGAGCATACCGCCGGGTTGATGGCGGTAGTCGAGTTTGCTGCCATCAGGCAAGCGACAGTGCTTGAGCTGGCCGACGTTGTCGTACTCATAGCGCAAGGTGCCCCAGCCCTGGTGTTCGGTGACGAGGCGATCTTGCAGGTCGTATTCGTAGGCGAGCGGCCAGTGCCCGTCGTCGACGTTGACCAGGCGACCGAGGGCATCGTAGCTGTAGTGGATTTCTTCGCCGTCGGGAAGTGTCTTCACCAGAAGCCTGCCTGCGGCGTCGCGTTGGTATTCAGTCACCAACTCGCTGCCGTCATCGCCGAATTCGGTTTTCTTCAGCAACTGGCCATTGAGGTCGTATTCGTACGCAGTGCGACGACCGTCGAAGCCGGTTTCCTGCTGGATCAGGCCATTCGGGAAGTAGTCGAGGTTGTAGTGCTCGCCGCGCTCGTTTTCGATTTGGGTCAGCAGCAGCCGCGAGTTGTCGTAGCGGTAGCGCAGTTGGCTACCGTCAGGATTGATGCGACGGCTGACAAGGTGCAGGTTGTCGGCATATTCGTAACGGGTGACGCGGCCAAGTTCGTCGCGTTCGGCAGTGACGTTGCCGTAGGCGTTGTAGGTAAACGCGCGTGTTGCACCGCCCGGCAGGGTAATTTGTGCAAGGCGGTTGGCGGTATCCCATTGGTATTGGGTAATGGCCCCGGACTCTTCTTGCCGAGTAATCTGCCGCCCCAACGCGTCGTAGCGATATTTGCGTTGACCACCGTCGGGCAGGCGTTCTTCAAGCAATTGACCGAGGTTGTTCCAACCCAGTTGGTGGCGGCTGCCATCCGGGTGACGGATCTCCAGCAAGCGTCCTTGACGGTCGTAGCTGTAGAACGTCGAATTTCCGTCCGGGTCGATTTGCTGGGTAACATCGCCCTGTCTGTTGCGTTGATACTTCCAGCTGGCTTTGCCGCGATGAACATCGCTGACGAATCCGTTGCTGTATTCGTAGGTGATGGCCTCATCTTCAGGAGGGATGACGGCGATCATCAATCCATTGTCGTCGTACCGGTATTCGGTCACGGCGCCGAGAGGATCCTTTTCCGCGACCAATTGGCCTTTATCGTTATAGGCCTTGAGGTGCTCGGCACCATCCGGGTCGATCTTGCTGATCAGTCGTGCCTGGTCGTCGTGGGTGTAGACCTCTTCGCTGCCATCGGCGTTGGTAACGGTCACGCTGCCTTTGTCATCCCAGGCGTAGTGCGCGTCCATCTGCGAGAAGTTTGCCCAGTGGTGAATGCATCGAGCCAGTTTGCCTTCGTTCTCCCACTCCCAGAAGAAGCTCGCGCCGCCGGCCAGTTGCCGTTCCAGAATCACATGTTGATCGTTGTAGCGATAACGCTCGGCTTCCCCGGCAGCATTCTTCGCTTCAATCAACCGGTGCTGCGCGTCATAGGTGTAGGTGACCAGCGTCTGGACAGTGTTCCAGGCATCCTCAAGATTGTCTGCTGGAAGAAACTGCTGATAGTCCACAGCCACAATGTGTTTGCGGTCGTAGCGTAAAAGCAGGGCACGACCTGCGCCGTTGTCGAGGCGTTTGATGCGCCCGTGGATGTCCCGTGTGATGTGCAGGCGATTGCCATAGCTGTCGCTGATGGCGATCAGAGTTGCGCCTTTGCTGTTGAAACGGAAGTGATAGAAAGAAGGACGCTTGCCGGCTTGGGCCAGTACCAGTTCTGACGGGTCATCGCCGAGGAAAATGGCTGCACGCGAGAGGCTGTTGGTGATCGCCGGGCGCTGTTCGCTTGGAAGCGGGAACGGTGTGGAACGGTTTTCGTGGTCGGTCCAGATGACTTCATCGCCCACGATTTCGATGCGATGGGCAAGGGCGTGACTCCACCCGTATCCCAAGCCACAGTCGATTTCCACGGCGCTGGTTCTGTACAGGCGTGTCCATTCAAACGGCAGCAAGCCGTCAAGCTGGCCATCTGTCAGCGTCAGTAGCTCTTCGCCAGTGACCATCGACACCGGGCATCCGTTGGTACACGTCCCCGAGGCGGGTTCGGCGCTCTTTTCCGCAGGCGTCTTTGCCTGTTTTGAAGCGTCATCACCAACTTCGCCTTTACCCAGCCTTGCGTTCTTTTTCCCGTCGAATCGCAGCTGAGAGACGCCGTTTCTCACCTTAGCCGTCACCCCGCGTGCCGCAACGGCAGTGTATTTGGCAACGTACTCCATAAAGCCATTGATGATCTTGAATAGCGACTTCACGAAGCTGGTGACAGCGTTGATGACAAGCTCACCGTACTTCTTCAGTCGGGCGGCGAGGTAGATAACCCCTGTGCCTTCGGCCGCAATCGTCAGTACCACGCCAATCACGATGTCGATCGCGATGCCGACGACAATGGCCGTGGTCATCTTCGCAACGTCGCCGGCCATCTTCATTGGCGGCAAGCCTGCCAGCCAGATCACGGCACTGCGTACCAGCAGGAACAAAGCGGCTTCGTCGCTGGCCAGCAACATGGCTTTTTTCATGATGTCTGGCGAGCTTTGGGCGACTTTGATCAGGTCCTGGACGCCGGCACCGAGATCATTCGCAAACTTCTTGGGGTCTTGCAGAATGTCGAGCACCAGACTGATGCCATCCCACACGCCTTTGATGGCTTCCCAGCCACCTTCAAGAATACCGTTGCCGATCGCCATCGCAGTGCCCGAAGCCGACAGGTTCGACCACTGTGGTTTGAACCCGGCCCACTCCTTGCGCAGGAAACCTTCGAGGTCTGCTGTCACGCCGCTGTAGGAGC
The DNA here is from genome assembly GCF_002112685.1 of Pseudomonas sp. R15(2017). Classification (NCBI taxonomy): domain Bacteria; kingdom Pseudomonadati; phylum Pseudomonadota; class Gammaproteobacteria; order Pseudomonadales; family Pseudomonadaceae; genus Pseudomonas; species Pseudomonas sp. R15(2017). The sequence goes on along the minus strand of NZ_NEII01000007.1, from coordinate 1,592 downwards.
TGAACAGAGCGTCGATCTGCGCGGGTGTCACTTCGTTGTGAACACGGATCTTGTAGAACTTGCCGGGAATCCCACCGGTCCAGCTGGCTTTGCCTTGTTGATCGAGTTTGACCTTGCTGACTGCACCACCTTCCACCGCGACGATCTCGACTTCGATATCGCCTACAGGAATGTCATAAACCGATTCGAACTTGCTCTCGATCAGCAGCGGACCCTTCAAAGGGCACTGAGCCACGTTCGAAGTGAAGTCGCCGTCGGTCATGCTCACCGACTTGCTGGTATCACCAACCTTGATCACTCGCTCCATGCCCAGCAGGGAAGGGAGATCAGCCGCCCGGCTGGCTTTGTCGGCGACGCTGGCGTACCAGGTTTTGGTCTGTTCCTGATACAGCTTCAGACTGTCCTTGAAGGTGTTCAGTTGGTTGTCAACAAAGGCAACGCGATCCATCAGCCTTGCTCCAGAATCAGGTGGTTTAACAGTGCTTCTTTAAGGTTGTCCGGAGCATCCGGGCGACGCACGAAACGGGTGATTTTCAGTTTCAGGTTGTTCTCGGGCCATGCGCTGTAGAGGTCCGGGCGTGCTTCTTCGAGCCATTGCATCAAGTTGCCGATCAGGGTCGTGTGATCCTCTTTCGCCAACTGATCCAGCAACTTCTTCGGCACCTCCCACCACGGCCAATCCTTCGCCTTCGGCACCACCCTCGGCCCGACTTCCAGGCTCCGCCCATTAATCAGATACCGCTCAAACACCGGCAACACTTCCCCGGCTGTCTCACCCAGCCCTTCAAGAATCGGATAGATATGCCGCCCATCCCAGAACCGGAAAAACACCTCGGTCCCGTCCGGCATTTTCACTTGGATCAAGCTGCGCAGATGTTCGAAAACTTCGTTGGGTTCCGAGCGGGAGACCGCCAGCCAGCCCCAGTCGAGGGCGTCGGTTTCGGTGATCCAGGGCAGGAAGGCCGAGTTGGCCTTGAGTTCGGCGACGTAAGGCATCACCGGTTGCCAAGTGGAGTAGGGCGTTCCGCCCCAGACGGGAATGGCCTGCACGGACGGTTCGCTCTGATACAAGGCCTTGAGCGCTTCTGCATCGCTCGCGGCGCTGATGACCAGATACAGCCGCTCGTCTTTCTGCAACGGCTGTTGTGCCAGCCAATCCTTGGGTGTCATTCGATTAGATGGCACAGGCACCTGCCTTGCATTTTTCGCACTCTTCACAGAACGGCGCATTACGTTTGAGGGTGTTGATTTGCGCCGGGGTCAGTACAGCGCCAGCCTTGTCGGCATCCGCCTGCTTCAACACGCCCGGCAGCAGTGGGGCGGCGCCGGTGCCGCTCCCCGGCCCACCGCCGGAGTTGATGTTGATCGCCGGCCCACTCATGGTCACGCCGCCGCCATCGATCTTGATGAAGCTGCCACCACCGACCAACGTCAGTTCGGCTCCGGCTTCCAGCACCACCTTCATCCCGCTGCTGAGGTGAATTTCCTGGCCGGCGTCGATGAATTGCCCGGTGCCGATCTTGATGTGCTGGTTCACGCCCACGGTCAGGTGGTCGTTGGCGCGGGCTTCGACTTTGCGGTCTTCGTAGACG